>CAIYTE010000082.1 GCA_903929045.1 uncultured Hyphomicrobiales bacterium | reverse complement strand
GGCGGCGCTTTGGGCGCGGTTGCCGGTACGGTCGGCGGCATTCTCGGCGTCGACGATCGCCCGCGCTTCCGCACCTATGTCGTCGAGCAGCGCGTGCCGTCCTATCGCTATGAAAGCGACTTCCGCGTTGGCGCGGTGCTGCCCGAACAAGGCGTGACCTACTACGACGTGCCGGCCGAATATCACGTCGGCAACGGCTATCGCTACACCTACGTCAACGACCGTCCGGTGCTGGTCGATCCGAACACGCGTCAGATCGTCCAGATCGTCGAGTAATCGTTTCCCAAAATCGTTTAAAGGAGTTCACTCATGTTGAAAGTCATGACGGCTGCATCGATTGCTGCGCTCTCCTTGAGCGTCACCCTTGCCCCGCAATCCGCCCAGGCGCGCGACGGCGCAATTGGCGCCGGCGTCATCGGCGGATTGGCGGTCGGCGCCATCGTCGGCTCGCAGGTCAATCGCGATAACGGCTATCGCGGCGATGGCTATTATCGCAACAGCGCCTATGGCGGCCGCGAATGCTACATCGAGCGTCAGGACTTCGAAGACCGTTATGGTCGCCTGCACGTCCGCAACGTCCGCGTCTGCCGCTAGAACAGACCGGTGCTTGAGCGACTTCAACCCCGGGCCTCGGCCCGGGGTTTTTTATGGCGCTGTTGCTTTATTGAGTGGCGATGACGAAGTCGGTCTCGAGGCCGGTTTCTTCGCCGAGGCCATTGTCGGAGATGATGAGCGACGAGCCCGGCTTGAGCAGTTCGGAAATACGGTCGACCGCGTCCTTCGGCATCTCGAAACGCTCCAGCGCCACGGCCGCCGTCGGCGCATTGGCCAGGTCGAAGGCGAGCTTCTCGCGCCGCGCGACTTCCTTGGCGGAGAACTTCTTGCCGCTGCGCTTCTCGGTCTTGGTGGCAAAACCGCTCGGCACCGTGATCGACGTCCAACGCACCTGATCGTCCTTGATCTCCATCGCCGTGAAGACATGCGTGCCCCACGGCTTGTCGGGCTCGGCGATGGTGACCGCCGTCTCGAACAGCGGCTGGAAATCCTGCCGCACATAAAGCTTGCCGGTCTTGCGGCTGACGAAGACAGATACCGGGCCCTTGAGCTTCTTCGCCGGCGCCTTGGCTTCCGGTTTCGTGTCACCGGGCTTGGCGACATCCGGCACGCCCACCGACGGCAAACCGACCGCGGCCTTGTCGCCGAGGTTGGCGATCACCACGGGCGCGCCCAGACCGGCATGCGTATCCGCGGCGGGCTTCGACTCGCCGGGTTTGGGCTCGTCGGTCTTGATGCTCGACGTCGCCTGCGCTTCGGCCATGACAACCGGCGCCGCGGCGGCAACCGGCACATCGACAGGCTTCTCATCCGGCTTCTTCGGCACGAACAGGCGCGGGCTGGCGAAGGCCACCGGCGCGACCGGATCGCGCGTCACGATCACGCGCGCGCCGAGCTTGGTCACCTTGAACAGGCTCGAAGCGAAACTGCCCGGCAGCCGGATGCAGCCGTGCGAGGCGGCATGTCCCGGCAGCGGACCTTCATGCAGCGCGATCCCGGACCAGGTAATGCGCTCCATATAGGGCATCGGCGCGCCGCTATAGATGTTGGACTCGTGGAAGCGCGACTTGGCGATGATGGCGAAAATGCCGAGCGGCGTTTCATGCCCGACCGTGCCGGTCGACACCGGCGCTTCCGCCACCTGCTTACCGTCGGCAAACAAGGTAACGCGCTGCTTGGCGATGGAGACGACGATGGCGAGCGGCCCGGTCAGCGTGCCGAACTTGCCGGCGTCCTTGTCGTATTGCGTGGAGCGCACCGCACGGCGGCGCACCGGCGCGTCGATCTCGGGAGCGTCCTGCGGCGGCGCGCTGTAGGTTCCGCGCGGCCCGCCGAACCAGCCGAAGAATTGCGCCGAGGCCGGCTGCGGCGCCAGGGCCGCGAAACAGACACCGGTCAAAAGCAAAGACGCGCAGCGCCGGGGAAACTTCACCAGACCCATCACTTCCAAAAACCCCACACGCCGTTCCTTGTCCGAGACCATGCTTACACTCATTTATTATAAGAGAGTGATGACCGATTGCGCGATTCGCACCTATCGGTTTGTCGGAACCCACGGGGATTTGGTTCAATCGCAGGGATCGCGGCGCGCGTTTTTATTCGGATTTTATGGCGCGACCGTCGATGAACTGTGTGGCGATGCTTTGAATCGAAGTTTCGAGACTTTTGACGCGCACCTCGGCGCTGCAGGCGCGCTCGCGCCAGTACCGGGTTTCGGCCTCGAGCCGGCTCACACGTTCGTCGGGACCGCGCCGCGGCCGCAGCCGGGTTGGCGCATATTTGAGCACTTCCGACACATCGCCGATGTTCACGGTGGCGCGCGGCATCACCGGCGTCCGGTCCATCTCGGCTGTCAGTTCCTTGAAGAATCCCATCGCGCCATTCCTGCCGTGATCCGTCGTCGGACCCGAAAGGGAACACGCGAAACGGCAGTTCGGTTCCCGCAGCCGGGACACGCCGGGCTAGGCAGATGCGCCCTGCCCGGGCCGCGCCGAAAGCGCGGCGATGAGCGCATGGACGTGCTCATCGATTTCGCGCAGCGCCACGTCCGGCAGTCCGACGTCGAGGTCGTGGACATGCCAGTAGGTGACGCGGTCTTCCCAGCCGGGAAAGCGCTCGGTCAGCAGCGGCCGGTGTTCGGCTTCCTTCACCGCGACGACGAGTGCCGCGGATTCAAGATCGCCGACACTGCATTGCGCCGGCATGCGCTCGGCATCGCGCGCTTCGATGCCGCGCTCGATGAGCGCCTGCCGGGTGTGCGCCGACAGCGGCCCGACATTGACGATACCGCGCTCGATGGCCAGAGCCCGCGACGTCGCGCTCCAGCCGCCGCCGAGCGCTGACGCGCGATGATTGAACAGCTCTTCGGCGAAGCGGCTGCGATAGTAATTACCGGTGCAGAGAAAAAGGACGTGGGGCATGGACATGTCTATCGCATGCCAACCGCGCGCCGGTCTATCCGATCTTCGCCGTCCAAAGCCATCGTCCCAGCACGAGCGCCAGCCCGGCGCCCAGCAGTTGCGCGGCGATGAAAGGATCACCCCGCCCGGCGCGATGCCGGCAAAGGTGTCGGACAACGCCCGCGCAATCGTCACCGCCGGATTGGCGAACGACGTTGACGCCGTAAACCAGTAAGCTGCCGTAATATAGAGACCGACGGCATAGGCCACCGCGGCCGGCGCCCGCGCGACGCAGCCCAGGATCGTCAGCAGCAGACCGAAGGTCGCGACACCTTCCGCTAGCCATTGGTCGAAGCCGGTCCGAACATGCGCCGATACTTGCAGCACGGGCAGGTCGAACATCAGATGTGCGATCCAGACGCCGGCGATGCCGCCGGCAATCTGCAAGGCGACATAGACTGCTGCCAGCGGCCACGCCATCTCGCCACGCAGCCCGAAAACCAAGGTCACTGCGGGATTAAAATGCGCGCCCGACACCGGGCCGAAGATCAGGATCAGCACGACGAGCATCGCGCCGGTCGGCAAGGTGTTGCCGAGCAGCGCCAGCGCATCGTTCCCGCCGGACAGACGCTGCGCCATGATCCCCGAGCCGATCACGGTGGCGAGCAAAAACGCGGTACCGACGAACTCGGCGACGGCGCGCTGCGACGTCTGCGGCATCAGGTCATCTCTTTGGCCGCTTCGAGACGGCCGATGTCTTTGAATTTCGCTTGCAGCGAGAGCTTGTCGAGGCTGCGGATCGGCAGCGCCGAGAAAATCGCGATGCGGCGCTCCAGCATGCGGTAGGCCTCCGTGAAGGCCATCGCAATGTCCGCCGCCGAGCCGCGCGCTTCCGCCGGATCGGGAATGCCCCAATGCGCCGTCATCGGTTGACCGGGCCACAACGGGCACGCTTCGCCCGCCGCGTTGTCGCAAACCGTGAAAATGAAATCGAGCGATGGCGCGCCGGGCGCGGCAAATTCGCTCCACGATTTTGAACGGAAGACGCTGGTGTCGTAATCGAGGCCGCGCAGCAGCGCGAGCGTGTGCGGATTGACCTCGCCTTTCGGCTGGCTGCCCGTGCTATGGGCGCGAAAGGTGCCCTGCCCGATCCTGTTCAGGATGGCTTCGGCAATGATCGATCGCGCGGAGTTGCCGGTGCAGAGAAAAAGCACGTTGAAGGCTGTGTCGCTCACGCCGCTTTTTCCCTGGTTGCCTTCTTCGGCTTCGCGGCCGGCTTGCAGGCGGCGGGCGCGCACAGTTCGGGTTGGCCGTTGCAACAGTTGTCGGTGAGGAAACCGAGCAACGCGTTCATGACCTCGAAGCGCGCCGCGTAGATCATCGAGCGGCCGTCGCGCCGCACCGTGACGAGGCCCGCCTGCCGCAACCGGTCGAAATGAAACGTCAGCGTGTTGGGCGCGAGACCCAGCGACGTGGCGACGCCGCCCGCCGGCAATCCGTCCGGCCCGGCCTGCACCAGCAGCCGGAAGACATCGAGACGGTTTTCCTGCGCCAGCGCAGAAAGCGCAGTGACGGCATCTATCTTTTCCATATTTCAACGAATATTGAAATGATGCCCGCGCGTCAAGCGCTGCCGCTCTCTTACTCCTTATCCTGGAGCGCCCGCTCCCGCCCCTCATGCTGAGGAGCCCGCCGTAGCGTTAGCGAAGGCGGGCGTCTCGAAGGATGAAGGCCACGCGCGACTTGTCTTCCCCGCGAAGGCGCTCTCACTCCTCATCCTGAGGAGGGCCGAAGGCCCGTCTCGAAGGATGAAGTGCCGGCTCTCCCTTGCTGTCATGCCCGCGAAGGCGGGCATCCAGCGCTTGGCTACAAGCGAAGAAGAGCTGGATCCCCGCCTTCGCGGGGATGACAACAGAGGGTGCGGCGGCCTGCGGAATATTTTCTCCGAGTGCCTTGACTTTAATCCCTCGCTAGGCCTATATGCTCTTCATCCCGCCCAATCTACGAGGGGCGTTTGATCAGCGTCATCAGACGTTGGGCGGGGAGCGGTGGCCGGGCTTGAGCGTTGGAGATGCGACGCTCGTTTCAAGCCCGGCGGTCCAAGCCGCTCTGGGTCCGGCGTGCCGCTGCACGTTAGAGCCGCCTGACGGTCCGGTAGGCCGAAAGCACAACTGTCAGCTTGTGCGGCCGAGTGACCGGGGCTCGCCGGTGGAACGTCGTGGCGTCTTTAACTGACGCAGCGACGGAGGGTCGACCACCGAGACCATTGCGGAGCAAACCTCAAACATCGCGCGCGGGACGCCGGGGATCCGGCAATTCCGTGGTGACTAACTCGTGTGAATCTCACTCAACATCACACGAGGCTGCGGGGTCGTTCGGGCCCCGGCGTTCCGCGCGCCCTCGTTATCGGGGGCGACGAAGGCTTGTCCGCCGAAGCCGCAAGGCGAAGGCGGAAATGGGAGTTTTGGAAGACGGCCTGCCCGGGGCCGGTAAAGAATACGGGCGATTACGCATGTCCGGACGAAACGCGGACTAGCGGTGCTGGCCGCCTTCAATGCCGGTCATGGCGGCGGCGAGAAACAGCAACGCGAAAACGCCGCCTGCGATTTGAAAAGCCAGCATCGGAACAATCCTCGATCAGCAAGGCCAGCTCGAGGGTTTGAGACGATGAGCCGGCGTCGCTCAATAAGCCCGCAGCTCGCCTTTCGTTCCGGATGGAACCCGGAACTCAGCCCGGCAAAGCGCCGTTCGGGCTGGCCTGATCGACCGCATTCGGCACGTGCTCGGCCAGAAGCTTCAACGCCTCGTCCACCGGGAGGCCGAAATGCGCGGCGATCTGCTTCACCTGTTCGTTGCCGAGCGCGGCGCGAAGTTCATCGGGCGTGACGTGCATGTTGGCGCCGTTGCCGATCCAGGACTTCACCTGATCGCCGAGGCCGTTCTGCTGGAGTTGCGTGACGAGGCCGTTAAGGTCACCGAGATTGGTCTTGGCGAGAACCGCGGAAATGAGCGCGGGCGCGGCGGCGGCGGTCACCTGCCCGATCATGCTGCCGAGCGAGCCACCGAGATTGTCGAACAGTCCCATGTCGCAACTCCTTCTCTAAAAAAAGATGCGGCCCGCAGGCCGCATCCGTTGGTGTCGGAAAGTTTCGGCGCGGCGCGCCAATTACATGCCGGCGGCTTTCTTGCGCTTGTTGCAGTCGCTCCAGTACTGCGGCCACTTCATGCCGGCCGGCACAGTGCCGGCGGCCTTGGCGGCCTTCCAGTCGGCGCCGCAGGCTTTGATGCGCAACACCTCACCGGCTTTGCCGCCGGTGGCAGCCGGAGCAGCGGCGGTCTTGGCCGGCGCGGCAGCGGGGGCAGCAGCGGTCGGGGCCGGCGCGGGAGCCGGTGCAGGCGCCGCGGCCGGTGCTGCCGTTGTCGTCGTTGCGGCGGGCTTCGCGGCCGCCGCGGAATCGGCGCGGCACTTGGTGACGTAGGCCTTCTCGGTGATTTTGGCCGCCTGGTTGGCGTCCTTGTTTGCCTTCCATTCGTCGGCGCAGGCCTTGGCGGTTTTCTGCTGCGCGAAGGCAGGTGCGGACATCAACATCATGCCGGCGAAGGCGGCGCAGAGCACGGGAGCGATAATTTTTTTCATGGAGACCACTGTGTGAGGATGTTGCGACAGCTTAATGAAGGCGCGCAGCCGCGAAAGGCTGCGCGATATAAATACGTCGCCGCGCTGGCGACGCGGACAGTGCAGCAACGGACGCCGGTCGACTTAGGCGTCGTTCTGGCACTTCTTGACGAAGCTGTCCTTGGCGGCGCCGGCGAGCGGCTTGCCGTCCTTGCTCATGGCCTTGCCTTCGCAAGCGTCGGCTTTGCACTTTTTCACGAAGCTGGTTTTGGCAGCGCCGGCCAAAGGCTTGCCGTCCTTGCTGACGGCCATGCTGTCGCAGCTTGCGGCCATCGCCGAACCGGCGGCGAACGTCGAAATCAATGCAGACAGAAGAATCCGCTTCATGTCTATCTCCTCCGAGAAATTCGGCCTGACGGTAGCCAAGCACAATACCGCGAAGGGAACCAACAACCGAGGTTGTAGCGCTGCGGGGCGATGATTACCCGAGGTTGCAAACCGGCGGCGTTGACCCGTAACAACGGCGTAAAAAGAAAGGCAGAGGTAAGCAGGTAAGCGTGCGCCGTCGTCAGGCTTTGAGCGCGAACTTGAGCACGTTCGTTTCCGGGCGTACGGCACGCGCCGGGTTCGGCACATAGAGACCGCGCTTGTCTGCCATCGGCTTGAAGGCGTCGGTGAGGCCGACCACGGTTTCGGCGGCGCCGAGCGAGAGGAAGCCGCTCTCCGGCATCTGGCGCGCGATACGGTTGAGCACGTCGATCTTGGTGTCCTGATCGAAATAGATCAGCACGTTGCGGCAGAACACCAGATCGAAGCTGCCGAGCGCGGAGAAATCCTTCAAGAGATTGAGCGGACGGAATTGCACCATGGCGCGGATTTCCGGCGCGATCTGCCAGTTATCGCCGACCTGCGTGAAGTATTTGACGAGTTGCGTGATCGGCAGGCCGCGCTGCGCTTCGAACTGGCTGTAGATGCCGTTCCTGGCGCGGGCGAGCACGTCGCCGGAAATATCCGTGGCAATGATGTCAATGCGATAGCCGGCGAGCTTGGCGTTGAACTCGCGCAGGATCATGGCGAGCGAGTAAGGCTCCTGCCCGGTCGATGCGGCGGCGCACCAGATGCGGATGCGCTTGTCGCGCGCGCGGCTGGTGATGAGCGCCGGCAGCACGGTTTCGCGGAAGTGCTCGAACGGCAGCTTGTCGCGGAAGAAGAATGTCTCGTTGGTCGTCATTGCCTCGACGACTTCGGCGGCCAGCGGCGCGTGTTCGTTGGTTCTGATCGCGGCGATGAGATCGCCGAGCGTGGCGATGGCGTGACGGCGCGCGACCGGCACCAGACGGCTCTCGGCGAGATATTGCTTCTCGGCGGAGAGGACGAGACCGGAGCGTTCGCGCAGCAACTTGCGCAGATAATCGAAATCCTGCGGCGTCACGCTTTGTCTCCCGCGAACAGGCGCGTGAGACGCGGCGCAATCTCATTGACCGGCAGAACGGCGCAGCACAGTCCAGCCATCGCGACCTGGCCCGGCATGCCCCAGACAACGCTGCTGGCTTCGTCCTGCGCAATGACGGCGCCACCGGCGGCGACGATTTCCTTGGCGCCGGCCAGACCATCGTGGCCCATGCCGGTGAGCACGAGCGCCATCGTCCGGGCGCCCCACACCATCGCGGCCGACGAAAACAGCGGATCGACCGCGGGCTTGCAGAAATTGACCAGCGGACCGTCTTCGATCGCAATCACGGCCGCGCCGTCGCGCCGCGCCACGGCCATGTGCTTGCCCCCGGGCGCGAGATACACGGTGCCGGCCTGGATCGGCTCGCCATCCCTGCCCTCGTGCACCGGACAATGGGCGACGCGCTCGAGATGCTCGGCGAGAATGGCAGTGAAGGTCGGCGGCATGTGCTGCGTGATCAGCACTGGCGCGTGTTCGATGACGCTGCCGATATGGCCGAGGATGGCGTTGAGCGCCTGCGGTCCACCGGTAGACGCGCCGATCACCAGCACGCGTGGCGCGGTTGCCGGCGGCGCGCGCAGCGAGAATGAAGGTTGCTCGTGATGTCCCGGCAGACGCGGCTGCAAGGGCGGCGAGGATTTCGCCGGCAGGATCGCAGCATGGCGCACGGGCGCCGAATGGAAGCGCCGGGCGCGCGCGCCGAGATGCCGGATTTTTTCGATCAGGTCGCGGCGAAAACTGACGGAGCCGGCGACTTCCTGATTGCTGCTCGGCTTCGGAATGTAGTCGGTGGCGCCGAGCGACAAGGCGCGCAGGCTGATCTCGGCGTTACGCCGCGTCAAGGTCGACGCCATGATGACCATCAGATCGCGCTTGATCTCCAGCAGCAGCGGCAGCGCGGCGATGCCGTCGAGTTCCGGCATGTTGACGTCGAGCACGACGACATCCGGTGCGATGCGCGCGACTTGGTCGACGGCGTCGCGCCCCGAACGGAGCGCGGCCACCACTTCCATGTCGCTTTCAGCCTCGATCCAGCGCGCGAACAGGCCGCGGACGACCACGGCGTCATCCACGATCATGACGCGGATGCGCCGGCCGAGCCCTGCTACGGCCGCATTGGCTGGAGCGGCGAGGTTCAAATCAGCCCGACTTCCTGAAACTTGGCTTCGACGATCTCCTTGTCGAAGGGCTTCATGATGTACTCGTTGGCGCCGGCATGCAGCGCGCGGGCGATATGCGCGACGTCGTTCTCGGTGGTGCAGAACACGACCTTCGGACCATCGCCGCCGGGGAGCCGGCGCAGCATGCGCAGGAACTCGTAGCCGTCCATGCGCGGCATGTTCCAGTCGAGCAGGATCGCCTCGGGCAATTTCTGGCGGCAGGCGGTGAGCGCCTGCTCGCCGTCTTCGGCTTCCTCGATCTTGAAATCCAGACCTTCGAGAATGCGCCGCGCCACCTTGCGGATGACGCTGGAGTCGTCGACGACCAGACAGGTTTTCATCTTACCCTCACATGTTCGCGCGGACCGATCCGCGACTTGTTCCGTTACGCCGCAATCGATTTCGTACCGATGTCGAGCACGCGGTCGACATCGACCAGCACCAGCAATTGTCCATCGAGCCGGTGAATGCCGGCGGATACGCGGGCGAGTCGCGGATCGAGATTGATGGGATTGGCCTCGCGCCCGGCATCGTCCAGCTTGAGCACTTCGCCGACCGTATCGATGAGGAGGCCGTAGGATTCGCCAGCCAGCTCAACGCCGATGGCCATGGCCGGCGCGGCGCTGTCGCGCTGTCCGAGGCCGAGCCGGTCGCGCATGTCGATGAGCGTGACGATACGGCCGCGTAAATTGAGAACGCCGGCGATTTCTGGCGGTGCCAAGGGCACGCGCGTCACGCGCTCCGGCGTGAACACGTCCTGCACGCGCTGGATCGGCAGACCGAACAGCTGGCCGCCGATCGTCGCGGTGACGTATTCCTTCATTCTGCCGCTGGCGGTTTCGTTACTCATGTTTGCCTTTACGCCGCAACTTCTGACGAAGCCCGACCGATATCGGTCTGCTCCTTGAGCGCCGCGATCAAACCCTGACGGTCGAACTTGGCGACGTAATCGTGGAAACCGACCTTGCGGCCGCGCTCGATGGCGTCGGCCGAGACGGCCGACGACAGCGCGATGATCGGCAAGTCGGCGGTGCGGCTTTCGGCGCGCACGGCGGCAGCAAAAGTAAAGCCGTCCATGCCCGGCATTTCGGTGTCGGTGATGGCGACGTCGAAATCGCGGCCGTCGCTGAGCAGCGCCAGCGCTTCCGGTCCGGAGCTTGCGGTCGTCACCGCATAGCCCGCGGCCTGCAGGACAGGCGTGAGCATGTCGCGGAAGAACGGCGAGTCGTCGACCAGCAACACGGTGCGCGCCTGCGACCGTTGCGGCTGCTGCTCCTTGCGGCGAAACCAATCGGCAAAAGCCATCGGCAGGAAGTGGCCGATGTCGATGACTTCGGTCGCCTGACCCTTGATGATCGCCGAGCCGATGACGCCGGCATTGGCGCTGGCGACCTGGATGTCGAGATAATCTTCGACGATGTCGACAATCTCGTCGACCACGAGCGCCATCGACCGCGTGCCGTCGGAGACCACGAGCAGCGATTGGGCGCCCTCGCCCTTGACGCTGACTTCATCGTTCATGGTGATGAGCGGCATCAGATGGCCGCGGTACTGCACCATGTGGCGGCCATTTGACAGTTCGATCTTGCGGGCGTCGATTTCCTCGAGCCGCGTGATCAGCGACAACGGCACCGCCTTCAACTCGGCGGAGCCAGCGCGGAACATCAGCAGCGACGTCGATTGTTCGGTCTTCGGCGCGGGCACGGCCTGCGCCGCTTCTTGTGCTGCAACCTGCGAGGTGATCGACGTGCCGATCGCCTTCGCGGCGCCGTTCGGATCGATGATCATGATCACCGAACCGTCACCAAGAATGGTGTTGCCAGAGAACATGGCGATGTGGCGCAGCCGGCTCGACATCGGCTTCACCACAATTTCCTCGGTGTGAAACACCTTGTCGACGACGATGCCGAAGGTCTGCCCGCCGACCTGCGTTACGACGATATAGCCGCTCTCGACATCGCCCGCGGCCTTGCCGCCGAGCATTTCGGACAGGCGCGCCAGCGGCAACAATTTGTCGCGCAGGCGCAGCACGGTGGTGTTCTTGATGCGCTCGATACGGTGTTCGCTGCCGCCCCGCGCGCGCACCAGTTCGATGACCGACAGCTGCGGAATGGCGAAGCGTTCGCCACCGGCCTCGACGATCAACGCCGCGACGATGGCGAGCGTCAGCGGAATCTTGATGGTGAAGCTCAGGCCGACGCCCTTGACCGACTTGACGTCGATGGTGCCGCCGATCTGGTCGATATTGTTGCGCACCACGTCCATGCCGACGCCACGGCCGGAGACATTGGTAACGGTCGTCGCGGTCGAGAAGCCGGCGGCGAAAATGAACTTATGGATCTGCGCTTCCGACATCTTGCTGATGTCGGCTTCCGAGACCAGGCCCTGCGCGATGGCTTTGGCCTTGATGCGATCGGTGTCGAGCCCGCGGCCATCGTCGGCGATCTGAATGATGATGTGGCCGCCTTCGTGATACGCGGACAGCCGAATGCGTCCATTCGGCGATTTGCCGGCGGCGCGGCGTTGCTCGGACGACTCCAACCCGTGATCGGCGGAATTGCGCACCATGTGCGTCAGCGGATCCTTGATCAGATCGAGCACCTGGCGGTCGAGTTCGGTTTCCGCGCCGACCATTTCGAGGTCGATCTGCTTGCTGAGTTCGTTGGACAGATCGCGCACGATGCGCGGGAATTTCTGCCACGCATTGCCGATCGGCTGCATGCGCGTCTTCATCACGCCTTCCTGCAACTCGGCGGTGACGTTCGACAGGCGCTGCAGCGGCGTCTTGAATTCAGAGTCTTCGTGACGGCGGACGATTTCCAAGAGTTGATTGCGCGTCAGCACCAGCTCCGAGACCATCGTCATCAGGTGTTCGAGCGTATCGACGGTGACGCGGATCGACTGGCCGTTCTTGCCGGCGTCGTCATGCGTTTCGGCGGCGACAAGCTTGGCGAGTTCGGCCTTGATCGCTTCGGGCTTCGGCGCCGCTTTCGGCGCGGGCCGCGGATCGACCGGCGTTTCGCGGAAGGCGCGTTCCAGTTCGTCGAGCGAGACCTCGCCCGGAAACAGAGGCCGTTCCAGAACCTGTGGCGTCAGCGTGCCGACCGTGAAGTCGGCGTCCACCGCCTTCGGCTTGGTGCCGAGCTTGGCGACCATGCGATGCAGTTCGCCGATCAGGTCGTCGTCGCTGCCTTCGGGCTCGCGCTGGTCGCGGTCGAGCGTGCCGAGGATCATCTTGATGCGGTCGATGGTGGCGAGCACAAGCGACACAGCTTCGCTGGTCACCGATTGGCCGTCGCGGAATTTGCCCATCAGCGTCTCGGCGGCGTGCGCGAGCGCTTCGAGCCGCGGCAGATTCAAAAAGCCGCAGGTACCCTTGATGGTGTGAACCAGCCGGAAAATATTATCGAGAATCTTGGCGTTGTTCGGGTCCTGCTCAAAGCGAACGAGCTCGACGTCGACCACGTCGAGACTCTCGTTGGTCTCGGTCACAAATTCCCGCAGCAGGTCGTCCATGGAAAACGCCTTCGTCGACAGGCAAAGGCCCATCTGCCGCTTCCCGTCGGAAGCGCGGCCAGTGTGTCGGTGAAGGGTTTAATTTTAGTTGCGATGAGATTAAGGGCTGTGGAAATTAACAGCCTGTTAACCATCGAAATCGCGATGTCGCCGCGATTATTGCGCGGAGACCACCACGGCTTCGCCATCCATCGCCATGGTCGCGGTCATGCCCGAGGACCGCGCCAGCAGGCCCGCGTAGAACGGCTGGATGTGGTGGGCGTTGAGCGGCTCCGCGCCATGCTCACCCGCCAGCAGCGGCGGCGTGGTGGCGAGGATCTTGGCATTGGTGCCGGTCGCCGTGACCTTAAAGCCCAGATTGTCGCCCTCGCCGATCGGATCGACCGTGAGCTGACCGCCACGCGGGATCGCCTGCCCGGCGATCAGCAGCATATTGAGCAGCAGCTTCACCCGGTTTTTCACCAGCAGCACGCGCGGCAGGTTCCAGACGAGCTTGGTCTTGCCGTCTTCCAGGAAGCCGCGGGCCACGGTCTGCGCGTCGCCGAGGTCGATCTGGGCGCCGGCCGAACCGGCCGCGCCGAAGGCGATGCGGCAGAACTGCAGCTTGGCGGACGCGGTATTGGCGCTCTTGGTGATCAGTTCGAGCGCGAAGGTCTTGGTCTCTTCGTCCTTGGCCTCCTCGAGCACTTCGAGGCCATTGACGATGGCGCCCACCGGGCTGATCAGGTCGTGGCAAACACGCGAGCAGAGCAAAGCGGCCAGATCGAGCGCTTCGATGGGCGTTTCGGACATACTGATCTCCCCTGGAGCGTGCAGGCTGTTTTAGGCCTGCGAATCGCAGATAACTTGGGTGTTGGCGCGTGATACACCGCACCCGCCCAACCGCCAAGGACTGGGACAGATAATGGGCACGGGCGCAGCGCTTTGACACGCGGACTGGAAATCACCCCGCAGATTGCGGCGCAGCATCTCGACGCGCTGACCGACATCGTGGCGCGGGCCGCGGCGGTGACTTTGGCGACCTCGTTCTCCGAAGTGGCACATCGCATCAAGACCGATCTGACGCCCGTGACGGCGGCCGATGAGGCATCGGAAGCGCTGATTGTCGCAGGGCTTGCCGAACTGTTGCCCGGCGTCCCGGTGATCGCGGAGGAAGAAGCCGCGGCGCGCCGGCTGCCTTCCTCGATCGAACCGAGTTTCATCATCGTCGATCCGCTCGACGGCACGCGCGAATTTCTCGCCGGCCGCGACGAGTTCACGGTCAATATTGGCATCGTCACCAACGGCGTGCCGATCGCCGGACTGATTGCCGCGCCCGCGCGCGGGATGTTGTGGCGCGGCATTGTCGGCGGCGTCGCCGAGCGGATGCATCTGCGGTTAGGATCGGGACAAGCCAAGGCTTATGGCCGCGCGCCGATCCACACGCGGCCGGCGCCGGGCCGGCTGACGGTCGCAACCTCGCGCAGCCATCTCGATGAAAACACCGAGGATTTCCTGGCGCGGCTGCCGCTGGCCAAACGCTATCTGTGCGGCTCGTCGGTCAAGTTCTGCTATCTCGCGCAGGGCGAAGCCGACATCTATCCCCGGCTATCGCCGACGCGTGAATGGGACGTCGCAGCGGGCTGCGCCATTCTCGCCGCCGCAGGCGGCACGGTGTTGCGGCCGCAAGGCGGGCCGCTGCAACTCGGCAAAATGCAGGACAAATTTCTGGTGCCAGGGTTTATCGCACTCGGCGATCCGTCGATCATGGCGACACTGCCGACGGCCGCGCTCTGACTACTGCCCCAGCGTCCGCGCGACGTCCGGCCACTTGCGCTCGGCCGTTTCGATATAGCGGCCGGGATCGCCGTTGAAAGCGGTGCGCGCCGCTTCGTCGTAAAACAGATAAAGCCGCCCCGACGTCACCGACCAGAACAGTGGGTGCCCCGGCACCGACGTGCCGCGCGCGATGGCGACCGGATCGTAGCCGCCGAAGCGCGGCATATAGACTCCCGGGTTATCGACAAAGGCCGACCGGTTGCCCTCATTGGCAAAGCGCCAGACCGCGCCGCTTTTCATGAATTCCAGTTCGGGCACGCCCATGCGCGGCTTGCTGTCGGTAAAATAAGCCACCGGGTCGAAGCCGCTCAGGCCCAGCCCGCTATTCGGATTGGTGATGGTCCGCTCGTCCGGCGCGCCCTGCGCCGCGGCGCTCCCGGCCATCCCGCACAGCAGCGCCGCGGCCCCTAAAACCGCGACCGCGAATGCCTTCCGTTGTCGCCGTGCTGCCGTCATAGTCGTGACACTAAAGTTCAACGATTCGGGATTTATCGCTTTTCGCCGCCACATTACTGCCGCCCGCGTGAGCATACGGTTAAGCCGGGTAAAGGGTTTGATCATCAAAATGGAGCTTTCAATGCGCGCTACCGTGCGGTTTGCGGTTCTGACGCTGTGCCTGGCTGCCTGTGGCGCCGGCTCGGCGCTCTCGCAGCAACAACCGATGCCGCAGGGTCAGATGACCCAGGCGCCGCCGCCACCACCGCCGCAAAACCGCCCCGGCACCTTCTCGGTCGGCGAACTGGTTGGTGAAGGCCATCGCTTCTTCGGCACCGTGTCGCGGGGCCTGGCTGAAGTGGTTGAGAAAGCGGTCAGCCGCTGGGGCCAGCCGAACGGCTATATCCTCGGCCAGGAAGGCAGCGGCGCCTTCGTCGTCGGCCTGCGTTACGGCGACGGCAAGCTCTACACCAAGAATGCCGGCGACCGCCGCGTGTTCTGGGAAGGCCCGTCGATCGGCTTCGACACCGGCGGTGACGGCGCCCGCACCATGATGCTGGTCTATAACCTGCCGGCAACCGAAGCGATCTATCAACGCTTCCCGGGCATCGACGGCTCTGCCTATTTCATCGGCGGCTTCGGCATGACCGCGCTCGGCGACGGCAACATCGTCGTGGTGCCGATCCGCTCCGGCGTCGGCTTAAGGCTCGGTGCCAATATCGGCTATCTCAAGTTCACGCCGAACGCGACCTGGAACCCCTTCTGAGCGTCGTTCATTCTTTTTGTTAATCGTTGGTCTGCTTAAGCTTCGCGACCGGCGCGCGGGTTTAGGTTAATCTCCGCTTGTTCTGGCAGTGGTCGTACCCCCGTGCGATGGTTTCCGCGGGGTTATGCGGGTTGGGTGAGTTGGAGGCGTAGTCTAATGATTGAACCGATCATGTATTTCGGGATCGGGTTCCTCGTCGCGGCCCTCGTCGGTCTCGTCGTCGTTCCGCTCGTCCACGGCCGCGCCGTCCGTTTGACCATGCGCCGGCTTGAAGCCGCGACGCCGTTGTCGATGGCCGAAATCCAGGCCGACAAGGATCAGCTCCGCGCCGAATTCGCCATGTCGACGCGTCGGCTTGAAGTCAGCGTCGAAAACCTGCGCACCAAAAGCACCAGCCAGCTCGCCGAACTCGGCAAGAAGGGCGACGCCATCAACCGGCTCAAGATCGAGCTCGGCGAAAAGACCGCCACCATTTTCGCGCTCGAAGCGCGCGACAAGGCGCTGCGCGATCAGCTCCGCGTCACCGAAGAAGAGTTCTCGGTGAAGAGCAACAACATGATCGACGCCGCGCGTTCGCTCGAGAGCAAGGAAGCCGAACTCGCCAAGATGATCGGCGAACTCGACGAGCGCTCCAACGAAGCCGAGCAGCACAAGATCGACATCATCACGCTCAAGACCCAGGTCGAGACGCTCAAGGACAAGCTCGCCGACGCCGGCCGCGACCTCAAGACCGTCGAAGAGCGCCGCGACATCGAGCGCGTCGAACTGCACGCCGCCGCCCAGGAACTCACCGCCGAGCGCGGCAAGGTCGAAAATCTCGGCCGCCGCGTCTCCGAACTCGAACAGGCGCTTGTGGCGCAGACCACCGAAGCGCAGATCCTCGGCCGCCGCGCCCCGGATCTCGAGAACCGACTCGGCGTTCAGTCCAAGGCACTCAACGAGAGCGAATTCGAACTCAAGCAGGCGCGCGGCGAGATCGAAGGCGCGCGCAAGACCGAAGGCGACCTGCGCGCCGCCATTTCCGAACTCGACGGCCGCGCCACACAGGCGACGCAGCAGCTTCGCGCCGAGAACGCCCAATTGACGGCGGAGATCGAGCGCACCAAGGCCGAGCGCGACCGCATGGCCGCCGATCTCGGCACCATGAAGCGCGAAGCCGAAGAAAGCTGGGCCTCCGAGCGCGTCGAGAACGCCTTGCTCCGCGAACGCATCAACGACGTCGCCGCGGAAGTGGCCCGCCTCGCCTCGACGCTGGAAGGTCCGGATTCGCCGATCGACGCCATCCTCGCCACCGAAGCGGCACGCGACCGAGCATCCAGCGGCATCGTCGCGAGCAATGCGAATGTCGACATGGCCGGCACGCCGGCTAGCGGCGGCAATCTCGCCGACCGCATCCGCGCCTTGCAGCACGCCTCGCGCACGCACGGCGACGAGCCCAAGACGCACAACTAAGCGCGCGCCATCACTCATCGAGCGAGGGTCCGAACCCTCGCTTGACACCCCTGAGGTGCACTCCTTATATCGCGTCACATTTCCC
Organism: uncultured Hyphomicrobiales bacterium; assembly: GCA_903929045.1. Taxonomy (GTDB): domain Bacteria; phylum Pseudomonadota; class Alphaproteobacteria; order Rhizobiales; family Xanthobacteraceae; genus Pseudolabrys. Next base: position 7,982 of record CAIYTE010000082.1, on the reverse strand, counting down.
GGGCGGTTAGCTCAGCGGGAGAGCACACCCTTCACACAGGGGAAGGTTTTTCGATTTAGTGTTGGTTTTACTGACTGTTTTTGTAACGCAGAGGTTCATTTGAACACGATTTGACCTTCGTGTTCATTACAATCTGCCCCCTTTGCGGCGCGCGTCTTTGCGCGTTATATGAGTGGGTCGACTTGGACGGGCGGTTAGCTCAGCGGGAGAGCATTCCCTTCACACGGGAAGGGTCGCAGGTTCGATCCCTGCACCGCCCACCACTCGGTTACTTAGTCTGGCTGTGGACCTGTATCTGGGCAAGCTGCCCGCGCAGCCCAGTAAGCTGGTTTTGCAGTTTTTCGTTGGTCATGCCGTAATCGTTTAGCTTCAATGAAGTGCTGACCACCCGCATCTTTTTAAATTGGCGGTTGGGAGCGACAAGACGATCCCCATCAACAAAAACGCCAGTTATCTCAGCAGGTCACACGGGTGGGGTCATAGGTTCAATCCCTATACCGCCCACCATTTAAAGCCCGCCATTGGCGGGCTTTTTTCGTTTCAGAGGATGAGCGCCGCTGGTGATCCGGCGCATGACTGGATCGTATCTAGGTCAGCGCCGCCAAGGAGCCGATCATGTTATATTCCCTTTTGTACATCTGCATTCTGGTGCCCTTCTGCCTGATGGACGGCGTATGGCTGACCGTCATGGGCAAGCTGCTATACAAGCCGACGCTCGGTAATATCCTCCTCGATACCGTCAATTTGCCGCCAGCGATTGCGTTCTACCTGATGTTTCCGGTTGGCATTCTGGTGTTCGCCGTCATGCCGGCCTTGAAAGCAGGCTCGGTGTCGCCGGCGCTGCTCTACGGCGCGCTGTTCGGCGCCCTCGCCTATGCCACCTACGATCTCACCAACTACGCGACGCTGCGCAACTGGACGCTGCTGATTTCGGTGGCAGATGTCGCCTGGGGCGCGTTTGCGTCGGCGATCGCGGCGGCGGCCTCGTTCTACGGCGCGAAAATCATCGCGCCCTGGTTCGGCATCGCGACGAACTGATCAAATGCGAACGGGTTTGAGCCGGTAGTGGCTGACGCCCCACTCATCGCCACCGGCGTGGCCGAACAGGCCCGCGGTGGCGAGGAAGAACAAGCGCCAGCGGCGGCGCCATAGCGAGGCGTCCGCGCCATAGGTGTCCTTCAGCACGACATCGATGGCAGCGCGATTGCGGTCGAAGTTGGCGAGCCAGTCTTCCGCCGTGCGAGCGTAATGCGTGCCGTTCCAGCGCCAATTGGCGTCGAGCGTAAACAGGTCACCGAACTCCCGCACCAGATCGTGACTAGGCATGATGCCGCCGGTGAAAAAGTGCTGCGCGATCCAGTCTTCCTTGTCGCCGACGTCGAAGCGGTACGGAGCGCTGTGATGCGTGAAGACGTGGAAGAACAACATGCCGTCCGGCTTGAGCCAGTCGCGCACGCGTTCCAGCAGCATGCGCCAGTTGGCCATATGCTCGAACATCTCGACAGAGACGACGCGGTCGAAACGCCGCGGCGCCGTGAACTTGTTCATGTCGGCGGTGATGACCTCGAGATTGAACAGCCCGCGCGCGTGCGCCTGGCCCATGATGTATGCGCGCTGCGAGTTCGAGTTCGATACCGCGGTGATTTTTGATGCCGGATAGTGGCTCGCCATCCACAACGACAACGAACCCCAACCGCAGCCGAGTTCGAGAATATCCTGGCCGTCGGCCAGCGCAGCGTTTTCACAGGTTTTCTTGAGCGCGGACTCTTCGGCCTGCTCGAGCGAGGCGGCTGCGTGGTCGTAATGGCAGCATGAATATTTGCGGTGCGGGCCTAGCACCAGCTCATAGAACGCGGCTGGCACTTCGTAATGCTGCGCGTTGGCCTCATCGACCGCCTCGGCTATCGGATAGTTCGGCATGCCAGCGGCAAAGCGCCGGTTGATGTCGCGCGGCGCGCTCGCCAATTTTTCGCGGCGGCGCCCCACTAGGAAAGACACCGCGGCGCGCGACACCGTATCGGGCCACGGCAGACGCTCGAACACAGGAATGGCGAGTTCGATGGCGCTCATGAAATTTCTCCACGCGGCGGTGCCGGAAAAAAGGCGTTGGTGCGCTGCTGGTAGGCGCGGAATTTATCGCCGCGCGTGCGCAGCATGTGCTCTTCGAGCGGCGGAATGCCCGAGACATAGACCAGCAGCCAGTACATGCAGGCCGGCGCGGCCAAAGCTAGCCAGCCCCACGAATAGGTGCCGGTCAGATTGATGGCGAGCAACGGATAGGCCAGCCAGCCGAAGGTCTCGAAGAAATAGTTGGGGTGGCGCGACCAGCGCCACAGGCCCACGTCGTTGATGCCGCCTTTGTTGGCCGGGTTCGATTTGAACGCATTGAGCTGCCAGTCCGAAAGGCCCTCGCCGATCACGGCAATCGCCATCACGATGACAGCCGCGAGATCGGAGATCGTCACACCGGGTGCCGGATTATGTGCGGCGAGAAACATCGCCAGCGCCAGCGGAATGCTGACCACAGCCTGCTTTTGCAACAGCCAGAACATTTCCTGCCGGGCGTTCTTGCCCCAGCCTTCGATCAGCTTCGCGTAGCGCGGATCATCGACGATCTTGGCTGTGCGGGTGGCGATGTGAATGCCGAGCCGCGCGGCCCAGATCGCGGCGAAAGCCGTGACGATAAGCTGCCGCGGCTGGGCCGTTACATCCGCAAATGGCGTCAGCGCGGCCACGGCCCCGGTCAAACCGAGACCGAAAGTCCATACAGTGTCGACCCAGCCGGAGTTTCCGGTCTTTTGCTGAACGATCCAGGCGATCGTCATGATCGCCGACAGTGCGGCGGAAATGGCCAGAAGCGCGATGAAGAACTGGTACGCCGTCATCGCGTCCTCCGGTCAGATACGAATGAGAGGCTGGATCATGCGGCCGAAAAAGCCGGTCATCTTGATATCGCCCTGCATGGCGACAAGACAGATGCAGGCCTCGCCCTCATCGATCACCGGGCTGTGGTCGACATCCTGATCGGCATCATCGCAATCGCCCGCTCCGTAACGGCCGCCTTCGTGGATGAACGCGCCGCTCAGCACACAGGTCAGCTCCGTGCCGGTGTGCTTGTGCTGCGGGATCTTCAACCCCGGCACCGCCTTGAGCATGAAGACACGCGTATCGCTCTTCGCCGGGACTTTCACCGAACGATAGTGAAGGCCGGGCGACACCCAACGCCACGGCCCAAGGCCGTAGCCGAGCAGTTCATTTTTCTCAGGCTGCCACACGGCTGCCAGCGGCGATCCCTTGCGGAGCAAGCGCTGACGGGGCTGCTCAAGTCCGAGGCGCGTCATCGCCAATGCCAAAGCACCTTCGGGCATTGCGGCCGGCTCGGTTGCATCAAGCATCTGGCCGCCGGCTTCTTCCATCGCGGCGACGAATTCACGGCACTCGCCACACATGGTCAGATGCGCTGCAATAACGAGGCTGCGGCCTTCGTCGAGCGTACCGGCGGCGAATTCAGCAAGCGTGGTGTTTTTGGGGTGATGTCGGCTCATGTCAGGTCACCAAGCAATTCCCGGAGACGGTTCATCGCAAGGCGAATCCTCGATTTAACCGTTCCAAGAGGGAGGTCGAGTTCAGAAGCGATATCGCCATGGGCTTTGCCTTCGAAGAAGGACAGCCGCACGACGCGGAGTTGGTCGTCGGACAAATGCGTGAGCGCGGCGTGGACGCGCTGCTCGCGCTCGCCAGCGAGAAGCATGGTGTCTGGCGGCGCCGGCGGCTCGGCCTCGTCGGTGGCCTCGAGATCGAGCAAGCGGCCGCGCTGTTCTCGGCGCGCCACGTCGATGCGCAGATTGCGCGCGATGGTGAAGATCCAGGCCGACGCGCCCGCTTTGGCACGGTCGTATTGCTCGGCCTTGCGCCAGACAATCAGCAGCGCTTCCTGCGCCAATTCCTCGGCGCCGGCGGGCGGCGTGTTGCTGCGCACCAGAAAGCCCTTGATGCGCGGCGCGAAATAATCAAACAGCGCCGCGAAAGCCTCGCGATCGCGATGCGCCGCGATCGACTCAATTAAACCCGCAAGCTCGGCGGGCGTCCTGGCCGCATTGGTTGGCGTTGGCCTGTCGTACAATGTGCCCACTTTCGCAAGGTGCCCGGGCGGCATGGTGCCGCCTCGAATCTCGTCCCTATAACCAGCTTCTTGCATGCCGGTTATACGGCAGCAGCGCCACTTTGGATCAAAGTGATCCGGCACCCGGTTTGACCCGTAGGTAAGGGAGATTGGCACTAATAGGCGGAAAATCGATGCAAAACGGCCCTTCGGAGCGCCTCAAAATTGCAGTGGTCGGAACCGGGATATCGGGCATGGCCGCCGCCTGGCTGTTGTCCGCGGGGCACGAGGTCACCGTCTACGAGCGGGCCGACCGCATCGGCGGGCACAGTAATACCGTCGATGCCCAGACCCCGGACGGCCCGGTGCCGGTCGATACCGGCTTCATCGTCTACAACGAGCACACTTATCCCAACCTGACCGCCCTCCTCGCGCATCTCGGCGTGCCGTCGGAAGCCTCGGAGATGTCGCTGGCGATTTCGCTGGACCAGGGCGCGCTGGAATATTCGGGCGACTGTCTCGCCACCCTGTTCGCGCAGAAACGCAACATTGTCAGCCCCCGCTTCTGGTCGATGCTGCGCGATCTTTATCGTTTCTACCGCGACGCGCCTGGCGACATCGGCCGGCTCGGCAGCGAGATCACGCTCGGCGATTATCTCAAGCTCGGCCGCTATGGCGCAGCCTTCCGCGATGACCACCTGCTGCCGATGGCGGCGGCGATCTGGTCGACGCCTGCCAAGGCCATGCTCGATTATCCGGCCGCCGCTTTCATCCGCTTTCAGGAAAATCACGGCCTGCTGAAACTCAAGGACCGGCCGATCTGGCGCACGGTGCGCGGCGGCAGCCGCGCTTACGTCGCGCAGCTCACCAAGCCCTATTCTGATCGCATTCGGCTAAACGAGCACCTCGTCTCGATCAAGCGTGACGCCAAGGGCGTCGAAATACAAACAGCAGAGGGCGATAGCCAGCGCTACGACCACGTCGTGATGGCGGCGCATGCGGATCAGTCGCTGGCCATGCTGAGCGATCCGACGCCGCAGGAATGCGCCCTGCTCGACCCGTTCCGCTACAGCCGCAACCTCGCGGTGCTGCACAGCGACGCAGGATTGATGCCGACGCGACGTTCGATCTGGTCGAGCTGGAATTACATGGGCGACCGCAACGGCAGCGAAAACGCCGTTACCGTTTCCTACTGGATGAACCGGCTGCAACAATTGAACACCGAGACGCAGATGTTCGTCACGCTCAACCCGACGCGGCCGCCGCACGCCGGCACCATCTTCCATTCCGAGATGTACGAACATCCCCTCATCGATGCGGCTGCGCTCGCCGCACAGCGCAAGCTGTGGTCGCTGCAGGGGCGCAACCGCACCTGGTTCTGCGGCGCCTATTTCGGTGCCGGCTTCCACGAAGACGGCCTGCAATCCGGCCTCGCCGTCGCCGAACAGCTTGGCGGCCTCAAGCGGCCCTGGCTGGTACCCAATGAATCGGGCCGCATCCATCTAACAGACAATGCCGCCATCACGCAGGTGAACGCGTGACCGTCTCCTGCCTCTATACAGGCACGGTGATGCACCGGCGGATCAAGCCGAAGGCCCACACGTTGCGCTACCGGGTGTTCTGGACCCTGTTCGATCTCGACGAACTGCCGGCGCTTGGCAAAAAGCTCCGGCTGTTCTCGCTGGAGCGTTTCAACCTGTTCGGCTTTTACAACGTCGATCACGGCGATGGTTCCAGTGTGCCGCTGCGCGCTCAGGCCGAGAGACATCTGGCTGCGGCGGGCATCAATCTCGACGGCGGTGCCATCAAGCTGCTCTGCATGCCGCGCATTCTCGGCTTCGTGTTCAATCCGATCAGCGTCTATTACTGCTACCATCGCGACGGCGATCTCGCGGCGCTGATTTACGAAGTGCACAACACCTTCGGCCAGCGCCACAGCTATCTCATCCCGGTCGATACCGCGCCGGGCGAAGCGCTGGAACAACGCTGCCTGAAATCCTTCTATGTCTCGCCCTTCATGGACATGGAAATCTCTTACACCTTTCGCATCCAGAAGCCGGATGCGCGCGTAGCTCTGACAATACAGGGCGCGGACATAGACGGTCCGGTGATCGTCGCATCGCTTGCCGGAACCCGGCGCGCCCTGACCGACAGAGCTTTGCTGAAGACCTTCTTCCTGTTCCCTCTGCTGACGCTCACGGTTGTCGCCGGCATTCATTGGGAAGCGTTGAAACTGTGGATCAAGGGCATGCGGCTGCGGCCGCGGCCACCCGCGCCGGACGTGATCACCATCGTGCGGCAACCACCGCGAACAAGTTACGGGGCCCCTCATGTCTGACATTCGCTCGCTGCCATCACGGGCCGAAACGCGGCAGACCGGCAATGCGACGCCGTTTCTCGTGCGGCAATTGCAGCGCATGCTGTCGAACGCGCGGTACGGCGAACTGACCGTTGTGCTGCCGAACGGCATTGCGTTCAGCCAAGAAGGCACCGAGCCAGGGCCAGACGCCAAAATCGTCATCCGCCGCTGGCGCACGGTTTGGCGCCTGATCATGGGCGGCGAAAATGCGTTCGCCGACACTTTCGTCGAGGGCGAATGGTGGACGCCGAATCTCGCGGCCTTCCTGCAGTTCGGAGCCGCCAATGAGGCCAGCCTCGGTAACGCCATCACCTGTTCGCGCACGCAGAAACTGCTGACGCGCTGGCAGCATTGGCGCAACCGCAACACCAAGCGCGGCAGCAAACGCAACATCGCGGCGCATTACGACCTCGGCAATGCCTTCTACGAGCTGTGGCTCGACCGTGGCATGCAATATTCGTCAGCGTTGTTTGCCGATGCCAATCAACCGCTCGATGCGGCGCAGCAGCACAAGCTCGAACGGATCGTTGACCTGCTGGATATCAAGGGCGGCGAGCGGGTGCTGGAAATCGGCTGCGGCTGGGGCGCTGTGATGGAACGCCTGACGCCGAAATGCGACGTCACGGGCATCACCCTGTCCCAAGAGCAGCTTGTCTACGCGCAGCAGCGCGTCGGCGGCGCCACAGCGCGCTTGCAGGACTACCGCGACGTCGGCGAGCGCTACGACCGCATCGTCTCCATCGAGATGATCGAGGCCGTCGGCGAGCAATACTGGCCGGTCTATTTCGCCAAGCTGCGCCAGTCGCTGACAAACACCGGCACGGTACTGTTGCAGGCCATCACCATCGCCGAAGACCGCTTCGCCAACTACCGCAACCAGCCGGATTTCATCCAGCGCTACATTTTCCCTGGCGGCGTGCTGCCAACGGTCGATATCATCCGCCGCGAGGCCGCGCGCGCCGGCTTGGAACTTGTGACGCACCAGCCCTTCGGCCTAAGTTACGCACAGACGCTCGCGATCTGGCGCGACCGCTTCATGGCCGCATGGCCGGCCATCGAAAAGCTCGGCTTCGACGCCTCATTCAAGCGCATGTGGGAATACTACCTCTGCTATTGCGAGGCCGGCTTTCGTAACGGCGCCATCGACGTCGGCTTCTACAAGCTCAAGCCCGTCGCGGCCTGATCCCTATCGCGACAGCTTCTTGGCCGCAAGTTCGTCGAGATATTGCTGCCAATAGGCGGCGTGGTTGAGCCCTAGCTCTAGCAGATAGTCCCAGCCGAAAATGCCGGTCGAGTGCATGTCGTCGAACACCAGCCGCACGGCGTAATTGCCGACCGGCAGCACTTCCGTGACGCCGACATTCTTCTTGCCGGGCACGGTCTGGCGCTGATCCGGCGAATGACCCTGCACTTCCGCGCTCGGACTTTTGATGCGCAGATACTCGGCAGCGAGATCGAAGCTCTCGCCGCCTTCAAACGTGACGGTCAAGGTCTTGCGATCCTTGTGCAGGCGCAATTCGG
>CAIYTE010000081.1 GCA_903929045.1 uncultured Hyphomicrobiales bacterium | reverse complement strand
GCATGTGAAGGTGCTGTCCGACGGCTGGACCGCGGTGACCCGCGACCGCTCGCTGTCGGCGCAGTTCGAGCACACCGTCGGCGTCACCGACAAAGGCGTCGAGGTTTTCACCTTCTCGCCGGCCGGGCTCGACAAGCCGCCGTATAAAGTCGCCGCCTAGAAGAACGGTCCCTGTCATTCCGGGACAGCCCGAAGGGCTGGACCCGGAATCCAGAGCCACCTTCTCTGGATTCCGGATCGCGCTTTCAGCGCGCCCGGAATGACAATCTCATAAAATGCTCTCGCAGGTTGTGTCCGGTTGCACTACACTCCCGCCCAGCAATGGGCGCGGACGATGGCGGACATTCCGGGCGAGAACGAGCAGGACACGGGCCTCTCCGAAAGCGCGCCGCATTATCACGGCCACCGCGAGCGGCTGCGCAGCCGTTTTCGCGAGGCCGGCGCCGACGCCGTCAGCGATTACGAGTTGCTCGAACTGGTGCTGTTCCGCGCCATTCCCCAGCGCGACATCAAACCGCTCGCCAAGGAACTGATCGCGAAATTCGGCTCCTTCGGCGAGGCCGTCGCGGCGGCGCCGAAGCGGCTCGCCGAGATCAAGGGCATGGGCGACGCCGCCATCACCGAGCTCAAGATCGTACAGGCGGCGGCCAGCCGTCTCGCCCGCGGTGAGGTGAAAAAGCGCACCATCCTGTCGTCGTGGCAGAGCGTCATCGACTATTGCCGCACGACGATGGCGTATGAGGACAAGGAGCAGTTCCGGCTGCTGTTTCTCGACAAGCGCAACCAGCTGATCGCCGACGAAGTGCAACAGGTCGGCACGGTCGACCATACGCCGGTCTATCCGCGCGAGGTGGTCAAGCGCGCGCTGGAATTATCCGCGACGGCTTTGATCCTGGTGCACAATCATCCCTCCGGCGATCCGACGCCGTCGCGCGCCGACATCCAGATGACGCAGTCGATCGTCAACGTCGCCAAGCCGCTCGGCATCGCCGTGCACGATCACATCATCGTCGGCAAGGAGGGACACGCGAGCTTCAAGGGATTGAAGCTGATTTAAGCCGCTACGGCTGCCGCACCAACGTGTACTGGTCGGCGGTTTCGGGCGTGCGGCGCCAGGAGCCGGCGTCGATCTCCTCGAAACGCCACGGCGTGCCGCGCGCCGGCACCAAGGTCAGTTCTTCGCGGTCGAGCCGCCATTGCGAGAGATTGAGCCGCGTGACGGCGGCGTCGCAGCCCGGTTTCACGATCAAGGTGTAACCGTCATTCGACGGCGTTGCCGACAGAGTGAGAGCGCAAACCTTGGCGCCGCGCCGCATGACCGTCCACTCGCCGGCCACCTGCTCCGGCGGCTTCGGCGGCGGGCCGACAGCGGCGGCATTTTGCAGGAACAGCACACCGACGCCCGGCGTCGGCGCCTCATAGATGCCGCTCTCGACCTCGCTAAATTCGACCAACGTCTTGCCCTGCGCATCGACCAACCGCAGCAGATCGCCCTCGGGGAACGTCCAGCCGACCACATCGGCGACCAGCGGAAACTTGTTGACGCAATCGGCGTCGAACTCGACCTTGAAGCCGCCTTTGGTGACGTCGGCCTTGAAGGTCGCCTGGCAGATCTTGTCACGGTCGGCGTTGGAGAACTCCCAGGCGCCGAGCAGCGCCTTGCCGGACTCGCTCATCGGTGAATTCTGCGCCAGCGCCGGTGCGGCGGCGAGCGCGGCAATCACACAGACGATGAGGCGGCCCCGTTTCATCCGTTCACACTATCATTTCTTTTTCGGCGCCGGCTTTTCTTCGACCTTTAGAAAATCATCCATGCCGGCGATGTCCTTCTTGTCGCCGAAGGCGACGTAACGCTCGTCCGGCGTCGTGAAGCGCACGCGGATCTTGCGCAGCGGATCGACCAGATCGATGCCCCAGCTTTCCAGCAGCCGCCAGGCGCCGATGTCGGCCATGACCGGGAACGCCTTGTCACAGCCCGGCGCGATGTCGAGCTGGTTGCCGCCGATGGCCGGCTCTTTCAGCAAGGTGATGACACACCGTTTCTTGCCGGACTTGTCGCGAATCTCCCACTTCCCGTAGACGTCGTTGAGCATCGCCGGATCGAGGTCTTTGGTGTCCATCGGCGCGATCGGGCCGAAATCATAGGCGCGCGCGGCGCCCGTCAGGCTCGCGGAAGCGGCAAACAGAACGACGGCGAGACGCAAAATTCCAGATGTCATGGCGACCTAACGCTTCGGGGGATAGGGAGTTTCAGGCACGGGCGTCAGCGGCGCCTTGCCGGCAGCCCAAGCCAAGATGTTGTCGACGACGAGTTGGTCCATCGCCGCGCGCGTCACCTCGCTCGATGAGCCGAGATGCGGGAACAGCACAATGTTGTCCATCTCCAGAAATTCCTTCGGCACTTCCGGTTCGTTGACGAACACGTCAAGGCCGGCGGAATAGATGGTCTTGTTCCTGAGCGCCTCAATCAGCGCCGGTTCGTCGATGACCGTGCCGCGCGCCATGTTGATGACGATGCCCTGCGGGCCGAGCGCTTTCAGCACCTCGGCGCTGATCAGATTTTTCGTCGCGGCGCCGCCGGGCACGATGACCATCAAGGTGTCGACGTCGCGCGCCATGTCGACGAGCTTCGGATAATACTGATAGTCGACCGCCTGCGGACTGCGGCTGTGATAGACGACCGGCACGCCGAAAGCGTCGATGCGCTTGGCGATGGCCTTGCCGATGCGGCCCATGCCGACAATGCCGACCTTGCGATTCCGCAACGTCGCCTTGGACAGCGGATATTGCGCCTTGCTCCACTTGCCGGCGCGCACATACCGCTCGGCCTGCGGAAACTCGCGCACCGTGCAGAGCAGCAGCCCGAGCGCGGTGTCGGCGACTTCCTCGTTCAGCACGTCGGGCGTGTTGGTGACGATAATGCCGTGCTCGCCGGCCCATTTGGCGTCGATGTGGTCGTAACCGACGCCGAAACTGGAGATCTGTTCGAGCTTGGGAAAGCGGCTGAGGAAAGCAGCATCGACCTTGTTCGCCGTATAGGCGATGGCGATGGCGCGGATCTTGTCGGCGACCGAGGCGACGAAGGCGTCACGGTCCTTGGCGCCGAGATAATCGTGCAGCGTGACCTTGGGTTCGAGCCCATTGATCAGAACGGGCTTGCGGGCTCCGACCAGCAATACGTCCGGCTTTTCGCCAGCCATGACAATCTCCCTCTATAGCAATGCAGTGACCGGCGCTTCGACAAAACCCTTGAACGCCGCGAGCAATTCGGCGCCGAGCGCGCCATCGACGGCGCGATGGTCGCACGACACTGTTGCAGTCATCTGACTGATGAACTTGACGCTGCCGTCGGCCGCCTCGACAGGCGCGCGGCGCGAGGCGCCGACCGCGAGGATGGTGGCGTGCGGCGGATTGATGATCGCCGAAAACTCACGCACGCCGTACATGCCGAGATTGGAAATGGCGCTGGAGCCGCCCTGATATTCGTTGGGCTGCAATTTCTTGGCGCGGGCGCGTTCCGCCATGTCGCGCACTTCATTCGAGATCGCGCGCACCGATTTGCTGTCGGCGTGGCGTACCACCGGCGTGATTAGGCCGCCGTCGAGCGCAACGGCAATGCCGATGTCGGCGTGCGAGAAGCGCAGGATACGGTCGCCCGCCCACACGGCGTTGGCGGCCGGAATGCGCATCAGCGCCGCCGCCCAGGCCTTGATGATGAAATCGTTCAGCGACAGCCGGAACGCCGGCGTGCCGTCCTTGGCGACGGGCGCCGCGGCGTTGGCTTCCTCGCGCATCGCCATCAGGCGGCCGATGTCCATGTCGGTGGTGAGATAGAAATGCGGAATGGTCTGCTTGGCCTCGACCAGCCGCTTGGCAATGGTCGCGCGCATGCCGTCGAGCGGCACTTCCTCGAAGGCGACGCCTTCATAAAGCGCCTTGACCTGCGCCGCGCTGGCGCCGGTCGCCATCGCGCCGCCGGACGACGGCTGCGCCTTCTCGACATCCTGCGCGACAATGCGGCCGTGCGGGCCTGAGCCGGCGATGCGCGACAGATCGATGCCGCGCTCGGACGCCAGACGGCGCGCCAGCGGCGTGACGTAGGTGCCGGTCGACAGCTTCGCCGGACCGTAATTGCCGGTCGGCGAGCGTACCTCCTGCCACAGCGTCATGTTGGAATAGGAGAAGTCGCGGGTGGCCGACGGGCTGCTCTGCCTGTCGTCCCCGCGAAGGCGGGGACCCAGCGCTTGCTTGTTTTCTTGGCTCTGGATTCCCGCCTTCGCGGGAATGACAGATGAGGGAGCGGCGGCTTGCGGCGCAGGCGCCACGGCGGCAGGCTTCGGCGCAGACGCCGTCTCGCCCGCGCCCAGAATCTGCGCGACCACCGCGCCGACCTTGGCGGTTTCGCCGACACCGAAATTGATCGACGACAGAGTGCCGGCGAAGGTAGACGGCACTTCCATCGAGGTCTTGTCGGTCTCGATCTCGAACAGGTTGTCGCCCGGCGCGATCACGTCGCCGGCAGACTTGAACCACTTTACGATCTTGCCCTCGGCGACGGTTTCGCCGAGCTGCGGCATCAGAACGTCCATTCCAATCTTCCTCTGACCTTAGACCGTCACCCTGAGGTGCGAGCGCAGCGAGCCTCGAAGGGCGACGGCCCGCCATCCTTCGAGGCTCGCCGCAACTGCGGCTCGCACCTCAGGATGACGGCATTATCTACCACACCACCGACACGTACTGCGTTTCCTGGAATTCCTTCATGCCCTCTTGCGCGCCTTCGCGCCCGAGGCCGGATTGCTTGGTGCCGCCGAACGGCGCCGCCGGGTCGGAGACCAGACCGCGGTTGAGGCCGATCATGCCGAAGTCGAGCTTCTCCGACACGCGCATGCCGCGCGTCAGGTCCTTGGTATAGAGATAGGCAACGAGACCGTATTCGGTGTCGTTGGCGCGATGGATCGCTTCGTCTTCCGTTTTGAAGGTCTGGATCGACGCGACCGGCCCGAAGATTTCCTCGTTCAGCATCTTGGCGCCGTCCGGCACGTTGGTGATGACGGTCGCCGGATAGAAATAGCCAGGGCCATCCGGCGTCTTGCCGCCGGTCAACACTTTGGCGCCCTTGGACACGGCGTCGTCGACCAGTTCGATGACCTTGTCGCGGCCTTCCTTGTTGACCAAGGGGCCGACGCTTATGCCGTCATCGAGACCGTTGCCGACCTTCAGCGCCGCCATCTTGCCGGTAAGCTTTTTCGCAAATTCGTCGTGCACCTTCTCGTGCACATAGAACCGGTTGGCTGCGGTGCAGGCCTCGCCCATGTTGCGCATCTTGGCGATCATGGCGCCCTCGATCGCGGCGTCGATGTCGGCGTCCTCGAACACGATGAAGGGCGCGTTGCCGCCCAGTTCCATCGACGGCTTGATGATGTTGTCGGCGGCTTCGTGCAGCAGCTTGCGGCCGACTTCGGTCGAGCCGGTGAAGGAGAGCACGCGAACGCGCGGATCGTGCAGCATCGCGCTCACGACCGGGCCGGAGCGGCGCGACGGCACGACGTTGACGACGCCGGGCGGCACGCCGGCTTCTTCCAGCGCCGGCATCAGCGCCAGCATGGTCAGCGGCGTATCGGAGGCGGGCTTGAGCACCACCGGGCAACCGGCGGCAAGCGCCGGGCCGATCTTGCGGGTCGCCATCGCCGCCGGAAAATTCCACGGCGTCACCAGCACGGCGACGCCGGCCGGCTTGTGCTGCGCGACGATGCGCGCGCCGGTCGCCGGTGCGATCGAGATGTGGCCGATGTTGCGCACGGCTTCTTCGGCGTACCAGCGGAAGAATTCGGCGGCGTAGGCGATCTCGCCGCGCGAGTCGGACAGTGCCTTGCCGTTCTCCAGCGTGATCAGCTTCGCGAAGCGCTCGGCGTCGCGCATGATGACTTCATAGGCCTTGCGCAGAATTTCGGCGCGCTCGCGCGGCTTCTTCGCCGCCCAGGCCGGGAAGGCTTCCTGCGCGGCGTCGACCGCGTCCTTGGCGTCGTCGACAGTCGCGCTGGCGACCGAGGCGATGACCTTTTCGGTCGCCGGATCGATGATGTCGAAGCGGGCGCCGTCCGACGCCTTCTTCCACTTGCCGCCGATCCAGAGGTCGGTCGGAACATTGGCGAGGAGATTTTCGTACATTGTCTGACCCTCGATTTTCGTCTCGTAGGGTGGGTTAGCGCCAAAGGCGCGTAACCCACCAATAAATTTCGGAGCGCCTCGCGGTGGGTTACGGCGCGTACCGCGCCTAACCCACCCTACGCCCCGAGACTCTTGCGGATCGTATCGACGATCCGCTGCGGCGTCGGCAGCACGATGTCTTCCATGATGTCGGCGGCCGGCAGCGGAATATGCGGCGTCGTGATGCGCACCGGCGGGCCATCGAGATCGTAGAAAGCCTCATCGGCGACGATGGAAACGATTTCCGCGCCCCAACCGCACAGCCGCGGATTTTCCTCGACCGTGAACAGCCGGTGCGTCTTCGCCACCGAACCGAGAATGGTCTTGGTGTCGAGCGGCACCAGCGAGCGCACATCGACGACTTCGCAGTCGATGCCGTGATCGATGCGCAGACGTTCCGCCGCTTCCAGCGCGCGCGGCACCATCAAAGCCAAAGCGACGATGGTGGCGTCCTTGCCGGGGCGCAAAATCTTGGCGGTCCCGAGCGTATCGACGATTTCACCGTCGGGCACTTCGCCCTTCGAATTGTACAGCGACTTGTGCTCGAAGAAGATCACCGGATCCGGATCGCGCACCGCGGCCGCCATCAGGCCGACGACGTCGACCGGCGACGACGGCGCCACGACCTTGAGGCCGGGGATCATCATGCACCAGTTCTCGACCGACTGAGAGTGCTGCGCGCCGAAGCGCGAGCCGGCGCCGTTGGCGGTGCGCACGACCAGCGGGCACTTGGTCTGGCCATTCGACATGTAACGGCTCTTCGGGAATTCATTGGCGATGTAGTCGAAACACACCGCAATGAAGTCCGAGAACATGATTTCGGCGATCGGCTTGAGGCCGGTCATCGCCGCGCCCATGGCGGCACCGAGAATGGCCTGCTCGGAGATCGGCGTGTCGCGCACGCGCACGCCACCGAACTGTTCGTAGAGGCCGACGGTCGCCTTGAAGCAACCGCCGGGCTTGGCGACGTCCTCGCCGAGGAACACGACGTCGGGATCGCGCGACATTTCCTGCGCGATGCCGCGGGTCACCGCGTCGCGATAGCTGATTTCGGGCATGTCAGTGTCTCACAAATTCTAATTTCGCCAACGCTAGTTGCGCCATGCCCAGCCGCCATCGGCGTAGACATCGGTGGAGATGATATCGAGCGACGGCGGCGGCGCGGCCTTGCAGGCCTCGGTGGCGTCGTCGACTTCCTTGCGCACGCTGGCGTCGATCTCGGCGATGGCTGCATCGCTGACGCCGAACTGCTTGAGGCGCTCGCGGTAGATCTTCACCGGGTCGTGCTTCTTCCACTCTTCCAGTTCGCCTTCGGGGCGATACTTGGCCGGGTCGGCGCGCGAATGGCCGCTGTGGCGATAGGTCAGACACTCGATCAGCGACGGACCCTCGCCGGCCCGCGCCTTCGCAAAGGCCTTCTGCGCGGTGCGGTAAACGATGTCGGCGTCGTTGCCGTCGATGAGGATGCGCTCGAGACCATAGGCCGAGGCGCGGTCGGCGGCCGGCTGCGGGATCGGGATCACGTCCTTGATCGGCGTGTATTCCATGTAGAGGTTGTTTTCGCAGACGAACACGACCGGCAGCTTCCACACCGCGGCGAAGTTCACCGCCTCATGGAACGCGCCGATATTCGTCGTGCCGTCGCCGAAGAAGCAGACCGACACGTCCTTGTCGCCGCGATATTGCGCGCGCCAGGCGGCGCCGCAGGCGATCGGCAGATGCGCGCCGATGATGGCATAGGAGCCCATGACGCCGTGCTCCTCCGACGTCAGATGCATCGAGCCGCCCTTGCCGCGCATCAGGCCGTTGTCGCGCTGCATGAGTTCGCCGAGCACCTTCTCGACCGGCACGCCGCGCGCCAGAGTGTGGGCGTGGCCGCGATAGGTGCAGAAACTGAGGTCGCCCTTGACCATGGCCTCGGCAAAGCCGGCGGCAATCGCCTCCTGCCCCAGCGACAGGTGGCTGGTGCCCTTGACCAGGTTCTGCAGGAACAGGTCGAAAGCACGCTGCTCCGCGTCGCGCAGCCGCACCTGGGAGCGGTACAGCGCCAGGCGCTTCTCTTCTCCGATATCGTCGTTCAACCCGGCGCCGGCCGGAGACCGGTCTTGCACTGTCGCCATGCGTTTCCTCGAAAGTCCCCGAAACTGTTGGTTTCTGTTGTGGGTTTCTCTTTGTGGCCGCGAACTTAGCCTTGATGGCGAAGCCCCCGCAACCCGTCTCTATCGCGCAGGATGTCTCACTCGATGACGGCCTCGCTGGTGGTGGTCTTGCCCACCTTTCGCTCCCGGTACAGCAAATAGAGGCCGGAACCGATGACGATGGTCGCGCCCACGAGGGTCAGTTCGTTGGGCACGTGGTCGAACACCAGATAGCCGAGGATCACCACCCAGATGAGCTGGGTATAGATGAAAGGCGACAGCACCGAGGCCGGCGCCAGTTTGTGGGCCGCGATCATGCAGAAGTGACCGGCGCTGCCGAGCACACCGATGCCGACCAGCAGGAACACGGTGAACCAGGACGGCGGCATCTGCCAGACGAAGGGGATGATCGGCAGCATCACGGCGGCGCCGACGGCGTTGTTGAAGAACAGCGACGTCTGGTTGGAGTCGACGCGCGACACCATCCGCGTCAGCACGGCATAGAGGCCGTAGCAGATGACCGAGGCCAGCGAGAGCGCGGCGCCCGGATTGAAGCCGCCGAGGCCCGGCCGCGTGATCAGCAGCACGCCGCCAAAGCCGACGCCGATCGCGGTCCAGCGCCGCCACCCCAGCCATTCGCCGAGGAGCGGCCCCGAGACGATGGCGACGATGAAGGGATAGGTGAAAATGATCGACAGCGCCTCGTCGAGCTGCAGCCAGCGCAGCGCGAAGAAGTTCAGCACCGTCGACGTCACCAGCAGCGACGCGCGCACGATCTGCAGCACCGGCCGCCTGGTTTTCATCAGGCCCGGCTGGGTCACCGGATTCGACACAAAGAGCGTCAGCACGAAGGCGCTGGTGTAGCGCGCCCAGGCCACTTCCAGCGGATCCAGCAGGGCACCGAGATATTTCGCCGTGGTGTCGAGACTGGCGAAGAAGATCACTGTCAGGCACATCAGCCCGATGCCGATCAGACGCTGGCGGCGCACGGCCATGATTTCGGCGGACAGGGTCATCGCGATTCTTCGGTGACAGGCGGTGACAGGGACCGGCAGACAGCCGATTCCAAAGCCAAGCTATAGAACGCCGCGCCGCTAAAAGGCAGCCTTGCCGCCGGATGGCAGCCATCCATTCCAGTTCCCGCGCCGATGCTGCTATGGAAGCATCATGACGACCGGGTCTCTCCTGCTCTTCCTGCTGGCGACCTTTCTGGGCGGCCTGACATCGGGCATCGCCGGATTCGCCATGGGCCTCGTCATCACCGGGATCTGCCTGCACATCCTGACGCCGATGCAGACCGCCTCGCTGATCGCCGGTTACGGATTTGTGACGCAGGGCTATGCCATCTGGAAATTTCGCGATTTCATCAGCTGGAAAGGCGCCGCGCCCTTCATCGCCGGCGGCGCGGTCGGCGTGCCGATCGGCACCCTGCTGCTGACCTGGATCGATCCGGACACGCTGAAGATCGCGATCGGCGCGATGCTCACGCTCTACAGCCTCTGGAGCCTGAGCCGCACGCACGGCCATGTCGATCACGAGAACGTCGCCATCGACACCGGCGTCGGCTGGCTCAACGGCATTCTCGGCGGCATGACGGGCCTCAGCGGCATCATCATCGTCATCTGGTGCCAGTTGCGGAATTGGCCGAAGGACCGCCAGCGCGGCATTTTCCAGCCGGTGCTGTTTTCGACCATGCTGATGACGACGGTGACGCTGACGATTGCCGGCGCGGTGACACCCGAATTCATCAAGCTCTATCTGCTCGGCCTGCCCTGCGTTGCCATCGGCACCTGGGCCGGCGTCAAGCTCTACGGCAAGCTCGACGACGCAGCCTTCCGCAAGATCGTGCTCGCGCTACTGCTGGTGTCCGGCGTATCGCTGGTGGTGCCCTATCTGTGGTTCGGCTGACCACGCTTGCTGAAGCTATCGCCGCGCGGTACATCAATCGTGCGGGGCCAACGACGGTCGCCCCTTCAGGCTCAGGAGCCCAAGCACCGTCTCCTTCGTTTACGGAGGGGACTTATGCTGTCTCCAGCCTACTCACTCTCACCGCAACAACTCTGGCACCTGATCGGCACGGCGGATGCGCCGCAGATTGTCGATGTGCGGCGGCGCGACATCGTCGAGTCGCTGCCCGGCCTGTTACCGGCGTCGGTCTGGCGCGAGCCCACCGCTTCCGCGCAGTGGATTCCGTCGCTCGACAAATCACGCCCCATTGTCATCGCCTGCAAGGCCGGCAAGGAGCTGAGCCAGTTCATCACCGCCGAGCTGCGCGGCGCGGGTTATGCGGCCTCGATGCTCGCAGGCGGCAGCTTCGCCTGGACCGCGGCCGGTCTGCCTGAAATCGATCGCGTGACGCTCGATCGTTTCACGCCGCAACGGCCCAGCGTCTGGGTGACGCGACGCCGGCCGAAGATCGACCGCATCGCCTGCCCGTGGCTGATCCGGCGTTTCATCGATCCGCAGGCGAAGATCATCTTCGTCGATCCGGACTACGTCACGGCCGCGGCCACCGAATTTGGCGGCATTCCGTTCGATATTCCAAACGTCGAAGTCTCGCATGACGGCGAGCGCTGCTCGTTTGACACTTTGCTCAAACTCTTCGGTCTTGAGCGCGAACCATCTCTCGCCCGTCTGGCGCTGATCGTGCGCGGCGCCGACACGGCACGGCCCGACCTCGCGCCGGAAGCCGCCGGCCTGCACGCCATTTCGCTCGGCCTGTCGCACTTGGCGACGGACGACGATCACGGCCTGCTCGAACGCGGCTTTATGATCTACGATGCGCTGTTCGCGTGGCTGCGCTTTGCCGCCGACGAACGGCATAATTGGCCTTCGAAGGTGGCGTGAGATGACCGAACAAGTGACAGAGTCAAAGCCGACCTTCGCCGAAGCCTTCAAGGTCTGGCTCAAGATCGGCTGCATCAATTTCGGCGGACCGGCGGCGCAGATCGCGCTGATGCATCGCGTCGTCGTCGATGAAAAGAAGTGGGTCGAGGATTCGCGTTTCCTGCACGCGCTCAATTTCTGCATGCTGCTGCCGGGTCCGGAGGCGCAGAAGCTCGCCACTTATCTCGGCTGGCTGCTGCACGGCGTGCGCGGCGGACTCGCCGCCGGCATTCTCTTCGTCGTGCCCGGCGCACTGGTGATGCTGGGCCTGAGTTTACTTTACGCGCTCGGGCGCGGCGTGCCGCTGATCGACGGCGCGCTGTTCGGCATCAAGGCGGCCGTGCTGGTCGTCGTCATCGAGGCGCTGGTGCGCATCGGCAAGCGCGCGCTCAAAACCAATGTACTGCGGGCGCTGGCGGGCGCGGCCTTCGTCGGCATCTTTTTCCTCGAACTGCCGTTTCCGCTCATCGTCGCCGGCGCCGCACTCATCGGCTATGCCGTGTCGCGCACAGCGCCGGAGCGGCTCGGCGTCGGCGCCAAAATCGAGGACGTGCCGCCGCCCGATCCGGATCGCTGGCGTCACTTCTTCATCGCCTCGATTGCCGGTGTGCTGATCTGGTTTGCGCCCGTCGCGCTGGCTGCGCTCGTCTTCGGCCCGCATCATGTGCTGGTCAATGTCGGCTTGTTCTTCTCCAAGCTCGCCGTCGTCAGCTTCGGCGGCGCTTACGCGCTGCTCGCCTACATGGCGCAGCAGGCAGTGGAGAATTACGGCTGGATGACGGCGCCGGAAATGGTCGACGGCCTCGGCCTCGCCGAAACCACGCCGGGCCCGCTCATTCTGGTGACGCAGTTCGTCGGCTTTCTCGCCGCCTTCCGCGATGCCGCGCCATTCTCCGCGGTACTTGCCGGCATCCTCGGCGCGGCGATGACGACCTGGGTGACTTTCGTGCCGTCGATGCTGTGGATTTTCGCCGGCGCGCCTTTTGTCGAACGGCTGCGCGCCAACCGGCAACTCTCCGGCGCACTGGCCGCCATCACCGCCGCCGTCGTCGGCGTCATTCTCAATCTGTCGATCTGGTTCGCGCTGCATGTGCTGTTCGGCACCGTGACCGAGCAACACAGTGGACCAATCCGCTGGTTCGCCTTCGATCCAAACGCGCTCGACAAGCGCGCTTTGATGCTGGCGGCGACCGCGGCCGTCATCACCTTCCGCTTTCACCGCAGCCTGATCGAGGTCGTCTGCGTCATGGCGGTGCTCGGCGCACTCACGCATCTCAAGTTCTGACACCGGGAACACGAGACCATGCGAGACTTCATCGACCAGTTGATGGGCACAGGCGCGGCGTGGGTCATTGTGCTAGCGCACGTCGCCGCGCTGGCGTGGGCCATTTTGCGAAAAAGCACGACACCGGCGCTGATCGTCAATCTTGTGCTGGCGGCCGCTGTCCTAGCCTATAACGCCGATCATCTCGGCATCATGATCGAATATAGAGATGTCATGCCGCTGGCGCTGACGATCTACGCCGTGGCGGCCTTTGTGTTCGCCGCGTGTACGCTTGCCGGACTGCGCGTCCCGGCCTGGATCAACTGGACCGTCTTCGGGATCAACTTCAGCCTGGGCGTACTGCTCCTAGTCTTCCTTGCGACCTTCAAAATCACCCGGCTGTTCTAGATCAGCGCTCCCGCACCGCCGTGCTTTCGTGCCAGCGCCCGAGCAGCGCGTTCGACAGCGCCGATAGCGCGAAGAAGATGGCGACCCCGGCAAGCGACAGCAGCAACAGCGCCGCGAACATGCGCGGGATGTTGAGCCGATAGCCGGACTCGACGATACGATAAGCGAGGCCCGAACCGGCACCGGCCGACCCGGCGGCGATTTCCGCGACCACCGCGCCGATCAATGAAAGGCCGCCGGCGATGCGCAGGCCCGCCAGCATCTGCGGCATCGCCGCCGGCAACTTGAGTTGCCACAGCAACTGCCAGCGCGACGCCTTGTAGAGTTCGAACAGCGCCAGCAGATTATGATCAACCGAGTTGAGGCCGAGTGTCGTGTTCGCCAGCACCGGGAAGAACGCCACGATCCAGGCGCAAGCGAGAATGGCGAGCGGCTGCGGCAGATAGATCAGCAGCAGCGGCGCAATCGCGACCACCGGCGTCACCTGCAAAATGACGGCGTAGGGATAGAAAGCGTGTTCGATGAGCCGCCATTGGTTGAAGACGATGGCGAGCAGAATGCCGCCGGCCGCCGCCAGCGCAAATCCTTCAAAAGTGATGGCGAGCGTGACCAGCAGCGACTGCATCAGCAAGCCGAAGTCGGCGAACAACGTGGCGACGACCAGCCCCGGCCCCGGCAGCACGAAGGGCGGAATGGCGAAGATGCGCACGACGAGGTCCCACGCCAGCACCGTCGCGGCGAGCACGATGAGCGGCAATGCG
This sequence comes from uncultured Hyphomicrobiales bacterium, assembly GCA_903929045.1. GTDB lineage: Bacteria > Pseudomonadota > Alphaproteobacteria > Rhizobiales > Xanthobacteraceae > Pseudolabrys. The sequence goes on along the minus strand of CAIYTE010000081.1, from coordinate 15,207 downwards.
ATGCTGAGTCCGCGATTGTGATTCATTGCAGCCACCGCACGCTCGGTCCGTTCCCTCCCCCCTTGCGGGGGAGGGTTAGGGAGGGGGGTGACTGCAAGCGGCATTCTCGCCGCCGACCCCACTCCCGCCGCGCTTCGCGCGTCGACCTCCCCCGCAAGGGGGGAGGTGAAAAAAGGAAACCTGCGGACGTGCTCACGACACATCACCCATCGCGCCCGCGAGCGCGTCCGCAACCTGACGGCAATAGCCGGCATACTCCGGCGACATGCGGTAGCGGTCCTCGCGCGGATACGGCGCCGGCACCTCGATCTCGGCAAAGACGCGGCCCGGCCGCGGCGTCATCACCACAATGCGTTGCGACAGATAGACCGACTCGAACACCGAGTGCGTGACGAACACCACCGTGCGGCGCAACTCGCGCCACACATTGAGCAGATCGTTGTTGAGCCGGAAGCGCGTGATCTCGTCGAGCGCGGCGAAGGGCTCGTCCATCAGCAGCAAGTACGGCTCGGTCGCCAGCGCCCGCGCAATCGACACGCGCATCTTCATGCCGCCGGACAATTCGCGCGGATAGCTCTGCGCGAACTCGGTGAGGCCGACGCGCGCCAGCGCTTGCGCCACGGCGACGTTTGCGCGCGCTTCATCCGCATGCGCCAGTTTGAGCGGCAGACGCACATTGTCGGCGACATTCGCCCACGGCATCAGGGTCGGCTCCTGAAACACGAAGCCGAGATCGCGGGCCGCGCCGGTCCATTCGACCGCGCCCTGGCTCGGATCGGCCAGCCCGGCGAGAATACGCAGCGCGGTCGACTTGCCGCAGCCCGACGGCCCGAGCAGCGACACGAACTCGCCGTCGCGCACATCGAAATCGAAGCCGCTCAGCGCCAGCGTGCCGTTCTCGTACGCCTTGGAGACGCCGCGGAGCGAAACGACAATGTTGGATGCCGGTGACGATCCCACCATCTTCTCCGTCATGCCCGGCCTTGTGCCGGGCATCCACGCCTTGCGTCATCCGCGACAGTAAAGACGTGGATGGCCGGGACAAGCCCGGCCATGACGAAATCTACTTCGGCCGCAACGCGAGGCCGACGCGTTTGTTGACGAATTGCAGCGTGTAGCCGCGCTTGATGTCGAGCCCTGCCTTCACGACACCCACACGCGCCATCTTGTCGTAGAAGCTTTTCATACGCGCGTCGGTCATGGCGCCGATACCGAGCGTCGTTGAATCGCCGGAATCGACGATGCCGTATTCCTTCATCTTGGCGACGGAATAATTCAGCAGCGCGTCAGTCATTTCCGGATTGTTTTTCTTGATGAGGTCGTTGCCCGGTCTGTTGTTGCCGTAGATGTAATTGTACCAGCCGATGGCCGAGGCATCGACGAAGCGCTGCACGAGATCAGGCTTCTTCTCGACCAGATCGCGCCGCGTTTCGATCAGCGTCGAATAAGTGTCGAAGCCGAGATCGGCGAGCAAAACAGTTTCGGCTTGAAGCCGCCTTGCGTTTCGATGGCGTAAGGCTCGGACGTCACATAGCCCTGCATCGCGGAATTTTTATCGGCGAGGAAGGGCTGCGGGTTGAAGGTGTAGGGCTTCACCTTCTTGTCGTCGAAGCCGAAGTCGGCCTTGAGCCACTGGAAGTAGCTCGCCATGCCTTCCTGCGAGACGAACAGCGTGCGTGTCTTGAGGTCATCGAATTTCTGCACGTCCGGATGCGCGATCAACACCTGCGGATCTTTCTGGAAGCTCGCCGCCACGACGACCGTCGGAATGTTGTTCGTCACGGCGTCGAAGGATTGCAGCGTGTTGGCGCTCATGAAGAAGTCGAGCTTGCCCACCGGCAGCAGGATGCGGTTGTTCACGTTCGGCCCGCCCGGCACGATGGTGACGTCGAGGCCGTATTTGGCGTAGGTGCCGTCGGCGACGGCTTGGTAGAAGCCGCCATGCTCGGCTTCCGCCACCCAGTTGGTGCCGAAGCGCACGCTGTCGGCGGCATGGGCGGCGGCCGCCCACAGTCCCAGCAGCAATGCCGTGAACAGGATTTTTGCGGAGGCCGGCGGGCTGAAATAAGAGCGCATTCCGCTACACTACAGCGATTCACGCGTGGGGGACAAAATGGACGCCGACGTCAAAACCGAGGGCGACGACAAGAAGCTCAACAATCTGGTCGCCGTGACAGTCGTGGTTTTCTCCGTCTTCATGGCGGTCTGCAACATCAAGGACAACAACATCGGCCAGGCCATGGCGAAGGCCAAGGCCGATGCGGTCGATTCATGGTCGGAATATCAGGCCTCGCGGCTCAAGCTGCATGTCGACGAGAACGGATTGGCGCAGCTGAGGCTGCTGGAAACGGCGGGCAATTTCGACAAGGCGCTCGGCGCCAAGCAGGCCGCGGACTACGCGGCCGACATCCAGAAATACGAGGCCCGCTCCAGGGAAACCCGCGACAAAGCCGAGGGTTACGAGAAGGAATACGACCGGCTGAACTTCCGCGACGACCAGTTCGACATGTCGGAGGCCTTCCTGTCCATCGCGGTCGCCGTGTCCGCGGTCGCTGCGTTGATTGATAGCTTCGCTCTGCTCTATTTTTCCTGGGGCTCCGGCCTCCTCGGCATATTTTTCGGCGTCTGCGGCTTTTCCGGATTGGGTTTCCGGCCCGAATGGCTGGCGCAGTTTCTCGGCACCTGACGGCGCCACAAGGCGGCGTCAACGTATTGTTCACCATAACGGACCGATAACGGGCGCCTTGGCACAAGGGCGAATCACCCGTGCGCGCTGCGCTCCGCAGGTTCCCGTTTTTGAATTTCCGCATCCTTCTGCTGCTGGCTCTGGTGCTGTTGCCCGAGGCCGCTGCGGAGGCCGCGTTTTATGTCGACGACTTCGAAGTCGACGAGCCCGGCGCCTGCGCGGTGGAGAGCTGGATCTCCTACGCCAGCAACAAGGACTTCATGGCGGTGACCTCACCGTCCTGCGTCGTTCAGATCGGCAAGTCGCCGGTCGAACTCGGGGTCGAATACCAGCGCAGCCGCGAGGATGGCGTCTGGAAGACGCAGGGCGCCGTCAGCAGCAAAGTCACCCTGGTCCGCATGACCAAGGGAATCGGCGTCGGTCTGTCCGGCGAACTCGACTGGGATCTGATCACCGGCGCCAGCAAGGGCGGCAACTTCAACGTGCCGGTCAGCTTCGACATCGGCAAGAATCTCCGCCTCAACGTCAACGGCGGCTATTTGTATGACGGCGACCTCAAGGCCGGTTTCGGCACCTGGGGCACCGGTCTGGAGTGGACCATCAGCCCCAAAATCGCACTGATCGGCGAAGTCTTTGGACAGCTCGGCGCACAAGCGCAAACGACGCCGACCCAGCAGCCGCGCTTCCAGACCGGCGTGCGCTATTCCGTGGGCGACCATGTCGACGTGACCCTGATCTACGGCCGCAATCTCAATGGCGAGAATGCCAACTGGATCACGGTCGGCACCAGCTTCAGTTTCAATGCCAAATAATCTTTGAACCTTTTTCCGGCTCCCGGCGACTGATGGGTATGCGGCCAAGACGGCCGCCCCCAATAACCGGATGGAGCCGCACATGACCTCGTTTTCGATCAAGACCGTCGCCGCCGCCCTTGCCGCTTTGACCCTCGCCACCACCTTTACCGCCATCGGCGGCGAAGCGCAGGCCCGCCCCCGCTTCGGCGGTGTCGGCCTCGGGATTGCTGCCGGCCTGCTGGTCGGCGCTGCGGCGGTCTCGGCCAACCAGTACTACGCCCCGGGCTATCGTGACTGCCGCTACGTCGAGCGCTTCGACCGCTGGGGCAACCTGCGCAGCTACAAGGTCTGCGACGCCTACTAAGAGCCTTCGGGACGCTGCGGTCGGCGCCAGCCCCATCCATCCCTCGCGCCGATCCGAAAGACCCGCCTGGAGATCCCCCGCTCCAGGCGGGTCGCTTTTTGGGGCTTAGAATTTCACCATCGTGCGCACGCCCAGCACCTTGGCGTCGCGGCCGGCCTGACCGTTGGGATGGCGGACGTATTGAAAGTCCGGCTGCACCGTCCAGCCGGGCACAATCTGGGCGACATATGAAAATTCGATATTCGCCTCGTAGTCGCGCACATTGCCGGGCACGCCGGTGAAGGCGATCAGGTCACGATCGAAGGCGCGGACGCTGTCGGAAAAGCGGGAGTAAACAACGCTGACGCCGAACTTGTCGTCGGGACGGCCCGGCACAAAACCGCCGAAAATGACGCCCCCGTTAAGCTGAACGCTGATCAGATTGCGGTCGTTCGGCGTCACCGCGCCCAGCGCAAACACGTTGATGCCGCTGTCGGCCGCACCGCCACGCAAACGGTAAAGCTGCTGCTCGACGACCCCGTAGATGCCGTAATCGCCGCGATAGCGGACGGGTATGCCATTGCTTGCCGGGTTGGCCAGCGACAGTCCGTCGTTTCCCATCCGCTGGTCGGCGAACTGGCCGAGATGACTCCAGCCACCGATTTTAAGCGAGCGGGCGAGACCGGTGTCTTCCTTGCCTTGGTTGGCGCGAAACTGCGCTTCAGCAATGGCGAAAGCCGGATCGCGCAGCCGGAAATTCAGACCATTACGGTTGCAGGTGTCCGGATCGCCCGTACAAGGACCGGCCGGATCGCCATTGAAGACAGCGAACAACAACACGGTATTCGGATTCGGTTCCAGCTTGAGGCGGGCGCCCGGAGTCGACAGCGGATAGGCCGGCGCACCGCCCGGCAGATTGACCGCCGTGATCGTCGGCCAGTCCGTCTGCATGAACAAGTTGCTGAGGTCGCTGAAGAAAAACTCGTTGTCGGCCACCAACTGGCCGACGCGCAGGCTCGCGGCGCCGTCCATGAATTTTCGCTCAAGCCAAAGCTCCGACAGACGGACCGAAGGATTGGCCTCGATCGCGGCGATGGTGTTGAGACCGCCGACATAGTCGCGCCGCATGCGCCCGGTGTTATGGGTCGCAAACATGTTGGCGTAGAGGGTGAAATCCTTCCAGCCGGCCAATTTTTCCAGGTCGAGCGTGAACTGCGCTTCAAGCTTGCCCTGATCGACCGTCCCCTTCCGCGTGCCGCCGGACAGGTTGCTGAGCACGTCGTTGGTGTAGATCAGGTAGTAGCTGAAACCGCGCTCAGCGAGCTTTCTGCGGACACCCGCGGGATCGCCGTGCTGCGGCAGGCTGAGCGCCACCGACGGTTCGGGAATGCCGAAGCTATCGGGGGGCACCACCGACTGCGCCATGACAGGCGCTGCGCCCGCGAGAGCGGTCAAAGCCAGGCACAAAGAAACCCAATACTGCCTGGAAAACACGAAAGTACCCGTCCCGCGAACGACCCGCCCCTTTAGGCCGATCCTGAGCATACTAAGCACGGTTCTAGTTGCAAGTTATTCTTAATAAGGAATGCAGTGCAATAAAATGCTCATTAACGAGGCCCACTTGCTAGGGTCATTTACCGGCCGATTAAAAAAGTTATGTGACGGTAACACCCCGATTATGGGGTTGGAGTATAAGCCTGCCGGGGGAACAGTCCGCACCGTGGGGATCGGCCGGACTCATCGGGAACAACTTGAAATGACGCAGTTTTCGCTGCGGATGCTGGCGACACCGCGCAATGGCGCGATCGCCGCAGCCGTCTTGATCGTGGGAATATCGCTCATCGCTGTCGGCGCGGGCACCTTCGCACGCCATAACGAGAACGCCGCCGCGGCCGAAGTGGATACGACGAACCTGTCGCGCCGCGTCGGCGACAAGCTCTACCCCGCGCCCAAGCAGTGGGGCGCGCTGACCATCGAGCCGGTCAGCAGCCAGGTCTTCCGCACCGAGCAACTGACCGAAGGCAAGATCGCGGTCGACGAGGACCGCGCGACTTTGGTCTATTCGCCTTACGCCGGACGTGTCGTGAGGCTGCTGGCCAAGCCGGGCGATATGGTGACTGCCGGCCAGCCTTTGTTCGTCGTCGAATCGCCGGACATGGTGCAGGCGCAGAACGATTTCATCAGCGCCATCGTCGGCATGAACAAGGCGCGCTCGTCCCTCGATCTCGCCAAGATCGTCGAGCAACAGAACAAGACTTTGTACGACACGAAAGCGGGCCCGCTGCGCGATCTGCAACAGGCGCAGGCAACATCGCTGGCTGCGACCAACGACGTTCGCTCGGCGCAGATCTCGCTCGAGGCGGTGCGCAATCGCCTGCGCATTCTCGGCAAGACCGATGAAGAGATCACCAAGTTCGGCGAGACCGGCGAAATCAGCCCGCAGGCCATCATCAAGTCGCCGATCGGCGGCACGGTCGTGCAGCGCAAGGTTGGCCCCGGCCAGTACGTCAACACAACCTCGAACAGCGCGGCCGCCAACGACGCCACTTTCGTCGTCGGCGATCTGTCGACCGTCTGGCTGATCGCCTATATCCGCGAAACCGAAGCGCCGGGCGTCAAGGTCGGACAGGCCGTGCGGTTCTCGGTGCTCGCTTATCCCAATCGCGTTTTCACTGCCGACGTAGCCTATGTCGCGACCTCGCTCGACTCCGGCACGCGCCGCCTGCTGCTGCGCGCGACCATCGACAATGCCGAGGGCCTGCTGCGACCGGAAATGTTCGCCAGTGTCACCATCGTGACCGATCAGGGCAACGCCGCGGCTGCCATTCCCCGCGAAGCGGTCATCTATGACGGCGCGACGGCGCGCGTCTGGGTCGCGCGCGACGACAAATCGCTGGAGTCGCGTCTTATCAAGACCGGATTGTCCAACGGACAATTTGTTCAGGTCACCGACGGCCTCACCTTGGGCGAGAAAGTCGTCAGCAAAGGCAGCCTGTTCGTCGATCGCGAAGCGGCCGGCAGTTGATCCTGTTGCCGCGCGTCTAGCGCGCGGCCTCGACGCTCATTGCCAGCACACGCGCCACATGCAGCGCCGCCCGGTCGGCACCATCGTGGATCTGATGACGGCATGAGGTGCCGTCGGCGACGATCAGGGTGTCGTCCTCGGCCTTGCGCACCGCCGGCAGCAGCGACAGTTCACCCATCTTGAGGGACACGTCGATGGTCGCGGCATCGTAGCCAAACGACCCGGCCATGCCGCAACAGCTCGACTCCACAGTTTCCAGCGACAGCTCGGGAATGAGCTTCAGCGCACCCTGCACCGCGCCCATGGCATCGAACGCCTTCTGGTGACAATGGCCGTGCAGCAGCGCCTTTTTCGGCAAAGCACCGAGCGGCAGCATCAGACGCCCAGCCTTCTGCTCGCGGATGATGAACTCTTCCAGCAGCATGGCATTCGCTGCCAATGCATCGACCGCCGGGCCTTTGAGCAGCGCCGGCAATTCGTCGCGGAACGAGAACAGACAGCTCGGCTCCAGGCCGACCACCGGCACGCCGCGCAGCACATAGGGCGCCAGCGCATCCAGCGTGCGCTGCATTTCAGCTTTCGCCTGATCGACGGCGCCGACGGAGAGGAACGTGCGGCCGCAACACAAAGGCCGCGGCGTGCCGTCATGCGCCTGCACCGCGTGGATGTGATAGCCGCCCGCGATGAGCACCGTCATGGCGGCGTCGAGATTTTCGCGCTCAAAATAGCGATTGAAGGTGTCGGCAAACAGCACGACCTCGCGCACCGGCGCATCGCTCGCCGCGGTGAGCTCGCTGGAGCGGTCCTGATAGATGTCGCGCCGCCACTTCGGCAGACTGCGGCGCGCGGCAAAGCCGACGAACCTCTCCGACAGGCGGCGCAGCCACGGGCTGGCGTCGCGCGTGTTGAACAGCACCGGAAATTTCGCGGCCATCGGCGCGAAACGCGGCAGCCAGCCGACCAGCCTGTCATGCAGCGACAATCCATTCTTCGCCGCGCGCGCCGCCGACACCTCGATCTTCATGCGCGCCATGTCGACGCCGGTCGGGCATTCGCGCTTACAGGCCTTGCAGGAGACGCACAGGCTCAACGTCTCGGCCATTTCGTCCGACGCCAGCGCATTGGGGCCGAGCTGTCCGGAGATCGCCAGCCGCAGCGAGTTGGCGCGGCCGCGCGTCACGTCGCGTTCGTCGCGGGTGACGCGATAGCTCGGGCACATGGCGCCGCCATCGAGCTTTCGGCAGGCGCCGTTGTTGTTGCACATCTCGATGGCGCCCTGGAAACCGCCGCCGGTGCCGGGAAACGCCGACCAGTCGAGATGCGTCTTGATTTCCTCGCCGTGATAGCCGGGCTTGTAACGAAACAGGCTGCGGTCATCGAACTTCGACGGCCGCACCACCTTGCCCGGATTGAAAAGGCCTTTCGGATCGAAACGGTCCTTCACGTCCTCGAAGGCGCGGGCCAACCGCGAGCCGAACATCGGCTCGTTGAATTCGGAGCGCACTAGGCCGTCGCCGTGCTCGCCGGAATGCGAGCCTTTGTATTCACGCACCATGGCGAAGGCCTCTTCGGCAATCGCGCGCATGGCCTTGACGTCCTTGTCCAGCCGAAGGTTCAGCACCGGGCGCACATGCAGACAGCCTGAACCGGCGTGCGCATACCAGGTGCCGCGCGTGCCGTGCTTTTCGAAGATGGACGTCAGCCGCGCGGTGTAGGACGCCAGATGCTCAAGCGGCACCGCGCAATCCTCGACGAAGGACACGGGCTTCCGCGACTCCTTCATTGACATCATGATGTTGAGGCCCGACGTGCGCACATCGGTGATCGCGGCCTGCAAGACCGGATCGAGTACTTCGACGACGCCGCCCCAGCTGGCGCCGGATTTGTCCCAGCTGAATCCGAGATCGCCGACCATCTCCTTGAGGCGTTGCAGGCGGCGCAGGTTTTCCTCGTAATCGTCCTCGCCGAATTCGACGAGCAGCACCGCCGCCGGCTTGCCGCGCACGAATTTTTCCAGCGTCGGGCGGAAGATGTCGATGCTGCCGGCGAGCTCGATCATGGTGTCGTCGATCAGCTCGACCGCAATCGGCCCGAGCCGCACCAGATGCTGCGCGCTGTTCATCGCCTCGTAGAAGCTGCCGAAGTGAACGGCGCCGACGGCGCGACGACCGAGCAGCGGCGACAATTTCAATTTGATGCGTGTCGAGAAGGCGAGCGTGCCTTCGCCGCCGACCAGAATATGCGCGAGGTTGATGTCGTTCTTTCGCGGCACCAGCGAGTCGAGATTGTAGCCGCCGACGCGGCGCTGCACTTTCGGGAATCGCGCCGCGACTTCATCGGCCTCGCGCTTGCCGATGGCGAGCAGGTCCTGCGCCAGCGGACGCAGTTCCGGCGCGACGTCGGTGATGTGCCCGCCCATCGGGCCGAAAGTCGCGCGCGTGCCGTCGGCCAGCATGGCGTCGATGGCGATGACGTTGTCGCGCATGGTGCCGTACTTCAGCGACCGGCCGCCGCACGAATTGTTGCCGGTCATGCCGCCGATGGTGGCGCGCGACGAGGTCGACACGTCGACCGGAAACCACAGACCGTGGGGTTTGAGCTGGCGGTTGAGCTCGTCGAGCACGATGCCGGGTTCGACCGAACAGGTGCGGCCCTCGACGTCGAGCTCGACCATACGGTTGAGATATTTCGAGCAGTCGACGACCAGCGATTCGCCGATCGCCTGACCGGACTGGGAGGTCCCGCCACCCCGGGGCAGCACGGTGACCTTCTCTGCCCGGGCAATGCCTATCGCCCGTTCGGCTTCTTCTATCGTCCGGGGGACGACGACGCCCACCGGGGTCAGTTGGTAGTGGGAGGCATCCGTCGCATAACGGCCGCGTGTAAAGCGGTCAAAAAGCACCTCGCCGCTCAATTCGGCCCTCAGCCGGCGCTCCAACCCGGGCAATACCACCGTCACTGCTTCCGTCCCCGTCGCGCCTAAAGTGCCATATGCATGAATGGCTTATTTGATGTGCGGAAAACCGCTTGACCGCAATGTTGCATTCATAGTTCAACGCCACAAGCGTCGCCCCTGGCCGGGTCCACGCGGGCGGCAGAGTCACGCCACATCATCCAAGCCGCGACTTTAGGAGCTACAGTTATGGCGAAGAATTCTTCGCGTCCGGTGGGGCGTCACTTTCTGCAAATTCCGGGACCGACCACGGTGCCCGACCGCGTCAACCGCGCGATCTCGCAGCCGATCATCGATCACCGCGGTCCAGAATTCGCGAAGCTCGCCAAGCGCGCGCTCGAGGGCATCAAGACCATCTTCAAGACCGCCAACCCGGTCATCATCTACACCGCGACCGGCACCGGCGCCTGGGAAGGCGCGCTCGTCAACACATTGTCGCCCGGCGACAAGGTGCTGATGTTCGAAACCGGCCAGTTCGCCAATCTGTGGAAGAAGATGGCCGAGAAGCTCGGCATCGTGCCGGAGTTCATCTCCAGCGACTGGCGCCACGGCATCGACGTCAAGGCGCTCGAAGCCCGGCTCAAGGAAGACAAGAATAAAGAGATAAAGGCGGTCTGCGTGCTGCACAACGAAACCTCGACCGGCGCGCTGGCGCCGATCCCGGAAGTGCGCAAGGCGATCGACGCCGCCAACCATCCGGCGCTGCTGATGGTCGACACCATCTCGTCGCTCGCATCGGCCGACTATCGCCATGACGAATGGGGCGTCGACGTCTCCGTCGGCGGCGCGCAGAAGGGCCTGATGCTGCCGCCCGGCATGTCGTTCAACGCCATCAGCGACAAGGCGATCGCCGCCAACAAGACCTCGAAGCTGCCGAAGTCGTTCTACGCCTGGGACGAAATGCTGGCGATGAACAAGGTCGGCTTCTTCCCCTACACGCCGGCCACCGGCATGATTCAGGGCCTCGTCGTCGGCATCGAGATGCTGCACGAGGAAGGCCTCGATAACGTGTTCGCGCGTCATGAACGTCTGGCGGAAGCCACCCGCCGCGCCGTGAAGGCCTGGGGTCTCGAGATCCTGAACAAGAACGAGAAGCAGGCTTCGCCGACCATCACCGCGATCCTGCTGCCGGAAGGCCACGACGCCGACAAGTTCCGCGCTTTGGCGCTGGACATGTTCAACATCTCCTACGGCGCCAGCTTCGGTCCCTATGCCGGCAAGTATTTCCGCATCGGCCACCTCGCCGACATTAACGACGGTACGCTGATCGGCGCACTCGGCATCACCGAGATGGCGCTGCAGGTTGCCGGCGTTCCGATCAAGAAGGGCGGCGTGCAGGCGGCGATGGACTTCCTCACCGCGCAGCACGGCGCGGCGGCCAAGCAGGCTGCTGAGTAATTGAGGCCTCATGCTGAGGAGCGCTGCGCAGCAGCGCGTCTCGAAGCATGGGGCCACCTCGTCCTTCGAGACGCATCGCTAACGCGATGCTCCTCAGGATGAGGCGGGTTTAAATGGCCGGGCTTGTCCCGGCCATTTCATTTTGGCGGACACGTTCGATGAAGTCGGTGACGGCGCTCATCGTCGCTTCTGGCGCTTCGCGGTGCGGCACGTGCTTGGCATCCGGCAATAGCGCAACTTCGACCGGGCAATAACACTCCGCCTGCGCGATCTCGATCTGCCGCATCGTGCCGTATTGATCGTCCTCGCCCTGCACGATCAGCACCGGCACGCGGATATAAGCGAGATACTCCGAGAGATCCCAAGCGCGGAAGTCGCCCTTGAGCCAGACATCGGTCCAGCCATGGATCGTCGCATCGACATCGGCGTGATAGCGCGCCAAGCGGCCGCGCAAATCGGTGGTGTCGTAGGCCCTCCGCATCTCGGCAATGGAAGCGACGGTCACGTCCTCGACGATGAAGTGCGGAGCGATCAAGACGATGCCGCTGACGCGGTGGTCCTGATGCGAGCCACCGTAGATCGCGGCAATGGACGCGCCGTCGCTATGGCCGACGAGAAAGCCGTGCTTGAAGCCGATGGCATCGAGGATTTTCGGCAGCGTGTCCTGCGCTTCTCTGTGCATGAAGGACAAGGGCCGCGGCAGAGGGGCCGCACTCGACTGGCCATAGCCCTGGCGCGAATAGACGAACACGCCCATGCCGGTCGCGGCCTGAAGCTTGTCGGGGAAATCGCCCCACATGCGGACGCAACCGAGCCCCTCATGCAGCATCACGATGGTCGGCGCCTGATCCGGCCGCGGGCCGATGAAGCGGTATTCCAGCCGCTGTTCGCCGATGGTGAGGAAGCCGGAGTCGGAGAGATTTGCCATGCGCTTCTACTCTAACCCGTCATCCTGAGGTGGCCGCGAAGCGGCCCTCGAAGGATAGACGCCCGGGCCGTCGCCCTTCGAGGCTCGCTTCGCTCGCACCTCAGGGTGACGGATTTAAGATTGCCCTTCCGCCCTCAACTTGAACCGCTGGATCTTGCCGGTCGCTGTTTTCGGCAGCTCGGCGCGGAACTCGATCCAGCGCGGGTACTTGAACGGTGCCAGCTTCTGCTTGCAATGCTCCTGCAGCGCCTTGAGCAAGACTTCGCTCGCTCTGTCCGCTACCTTGAGCACGACGAAGGCCTTGGGCTTGACCAGCTTCTGCTCGTCCTGCCAGCCGACCACTGCGGCTTCCAGCACATCCGGATGCGAGGCCAAAGCCGCCTCGACCTCGAAGGGCGACACGTACATGCCTGAGACCTTCAGCATGTCGTCGGCGCGGCCGCAGCAGACGTAATAGCCCTCTTCATCCTCGATGTATTTGTCGCCGCAGCGGGTCCACTCGCCGCGGAAGGTATCGCGCGATTTCTCACGGTTGTTCCAGTACATCAGCGCCGCGGTCGGCCCGCGCACATAGAGCTCGCCGATCTCGCCCTGCTTCACCGGCAGGCCATCCTCGCCGCGCAGCTGAATGTCGTAGCCGGGCACGCCCTTGCCCGTGGTGCCGTACTTGTTCTGGCCCGGCCGATTGGTGAGAAAGATATGCAGCATCTCGGTGGTGCCGAGGCCGTCGGAGATTTCGACGCCGTAACGATTGTAGAAATTCTTGGCGACTTCTTCAGGCAAGGCTTCACCCGCGGACTGGCAGCGGCGCAGTTTCACTTCGTCCTTCTTCGGCGCGTTCGGCGAGTTGAGGAACGCCGCAAAGAAAGTCGGCACGCCGAAGAACACCGTAATGGGATGCTGACGCAGCAGATCGGCGACGCTGTCGGGCGTCGGCCTGTCGCCGTTGAGCACGATCGTCGCGCCGACCGACATCGGGAACGTCATGGCGTTGCCGAGGCCGTAAGCGAAAAAGAGTTTAGCCACGGAATGCACGACGTCGCTCTCTTTCAGACCCGCGACCGGCGTGCCGTACAGATCGGCCGTGAGCTTGAGGCTGCCGTGGCAGTGCACCGCGCCCTTCGGCTTGCCGGTCGAGCCCGACGTATAGAGCCAGAAGGCCATGTCGTCGGCCGTGGTCGGCGCCGTGTAGGCCTCCGGTTCATCCGAGCCGATAATGTCGTCGAACAGCCGATAGCCGTTTGGGTTCTTGCCCGAGACGATGACGTGATCGAGATCCGGGCTTTCCGCGATGAGTTTTTCGAACTTCGGAAACAGCACCTCCGATACAACGAGGCACTTCGCGCGGCTGTCGGCCAGCATGAAGCGGTAGTCGTCCTCGGTCAGCAGCGTGTTGACCGGCACGGCGATGATGCCGCTCTTGAGGCAGCCCAGGAACGCCGTCGGCCAGTCCACCGTGTCGGTCAGCGCCAGCAGCACGCGCTCCTCGCGCTTGACGCCGAGGCCGCGCAGACCGGCGCCGAACCGCGCCACGCGGTCGGCCAGCTGGCCGTAGGTCTTCGTGCCATTCGCATCGACAAAGGCCGCCTTGTTGGTACGGCCAGCATCGAGGTTGGTTTGCAGAACGTCGGCGGCGAAATTGTAATCGCGTGGGATTTGTCCCACGGGCGGCGCTGATGCTTGCGAGTCGACTTCAGCCCGCACCTTGGCGATGGCCATTGTTTTTCCTCCCAGAAGCGAGCGTATTATGGCCCGCAAGGGATGTGCTGGCCAGCGAAGCATAATTCCAAACCGTCAGCCGGGCCCACCCGGCGCAGCGCATTCAGGGAGTGATCGCCTCATGATTTTCAGCCGGGACCGCATTCTGACCACCCATGTCGGCTCACTGCCGCGCAACGACAAACTGTCAGACCTGCTGGTGCGCCAGGAAGCCGGCGAGACCTTCGACCCGAAGGAGATGGCTTCCGAACTCGACAAGGCGGTCACCCATGTCGTCGACAAGCAGGCCTCCGCCGGCATCGACATCGGCAATGACGGCGAGCAGCAGCGCGTCGGTTTCCAGACCTACGTGCCGCAGCGCATGAGCGGCTTCGGCGGCATCTCGAAGCGGCGGCGCGGCAAGGAGTTCGAGGAATTTCCCGAACTGGTCGCCAGCCTGCTGCGGCGTTTCCCGCACACCAGCAAACAGCAGAACGCGCCTGAGGCGCAGGGCGAGATGAAATATCTCGACACCAAACCGATCAACGATGAGTTGGCGCGCTTCAAGAAGATTGCCGGCACCAAGTTCAGCGAGACGTTCATGACCGCGCCCTCGCCCGGCATCATTTCGTCGACGATGCTGAACGCGCATTACGACACGCACGACGCCTATCTAGCGGCTTTGGCGCGCGAGATGCGTCACGAATATCTGGCGATCCACAAAGCCGGGCTGATCCTGCAGATCGACGCACCCGATCTGGCGATGGACCGCACCATGCTGTATCGCGATCTCGACGACAAAGCGTTCGTCAAGCGCATGGAAGCGCATGTCGCGGCGATCAACGCCGGTATCGAAGGCATTCCGCGCGATCGCGTGCGGCTGCATGTCTGTTACGGCAACTGGGAAGGCCCGCACATTTTCGACGTGCCGCTCGGCACGATCCTGCCGGCGATTTATCAAGCCCATGTCGGCGCGCTGTCGATCGAATTCTCCAACCCGCGCCACGCGCATGAGTACGGCGCGCTGAAGAAGCATCCGCTGCCCAAGGACATGCTGCTCATTCCCGGCGTGGTCGAGACCACCAGCAATTTCGTTGAACACCCGGAAGTCGTGGCGCGGCGCATCGAGGAAGCCGTCGCCACCGTCGGCGACCGCGAGCGCGTCATTGCCTCGACCGACTGCGGCTTCGGCACCTTCACCAACCGCGAATGGGTGATCGAGCCGGCCGTCTGGCTGAAGCTCCGCGCCATCCGCGAAGGCGCGGACATCGCCTCAAGCAGGCTGTGGGGCAAGAAGGTCGCTTGATCCTATCGCTGGCGGCACAGAGCGCACCACTCTGAATCCTCATCCTGAGGAGCCCACCGAAGCCTTGGCGAAGGTG
>CAIYTE010000080.1 GCA_903929045.1 uncultured Hyphomicrobiales bacterium | reverse complement strand
GGCGTCTTGTTCTCGGGATTTTCCTGGAACCTGTTGGCGACGACATGGACGTTCGCCGCGATTGCCATGCAGGGCGCGGCCTATCTCGGCGCTTATGGCTTGGGTCTCACTAGCATCCGGTTGTTTGCCGCTCCCGCTGTGTTCGGAAAAGAGTCAGAGGCTCGACCGCTGCGCGCAGCCGTCACGCTCGCCATCATTGGGCTGTTACCGATGTTGATAGGTGCCGCGCGATTCGCGTTGGCGCCCAGCGCCGGTGTCGACGTTGAGCCCGGCGTCAAACTGGCGCTCATTCAAGGCAACATCGCTCAGCAGATGAAGTGGCTCCCCGAAGAGCGTGCCAACATTCTGCAGACCTATCTCGACCTTACCGCGCGCGCGGTGAAAGAGGGTGCCACCCATGTGGTGTGGCCCGAGACCGCAGTGCCGGTGGCGCTCGAGCGAGCCGGCGAAGTGCGCGCGGCTATCGCCGCGATTCTCACCAGCGGCAATGCCAAGGCGTTGATCGCGGGCACCATCCGCTTGAGCCCTGAGGATGCGCCGAAGCTCGAGGCCTGGAACAGCGTGCAGACGTTTAACGCCTCGGGTCACATGATCGACACTTATGATAAGGCGCATTTGGTACCGTTCGGCGAGTACGTGCCGTTGCGCGGCTTTCTGCCGATCGAGCGCCTGACCGCAGGATCGGTCGATTTCTCGGCCGGTCCCGGTCCTGAGACGATTACCGTACCGGGACTGCCGCCGGTCGGCCCGATGATCTGTTACGAGGCGATCTTTCCCGGCGCGGTGGCGTCCCGCGACCAGCGCCCGGGCTTGCTGCTCAACGTCACCAATGACGCCTGGTTCGGCGATTCGACAGGTCCCCGCCAGCACTTCGCGGCGGCCCGCATGCGTGCGGTCGAGGAAGGCTTGCCGCTGGTGCGCAACGCCGGAACCGGTATCTCGGCGATCGTCGACCCCTACGGCCGCGTGCTGGCCCGCCTTGATCTTGGGCAGAGGGGCATCGTCGAGGGGCCGCTGCCGTCGGCGTTGCCGCCGACGCTGTTCAGCCGCTTCGGCAACCGGATCGCGTTGGTCCTTTCGCTGGCGCTCCTTGTCCTTGGGCTTTGGCGTGGCCGCAAGGCCTAGCGCGGCAACGGTCTGTCTTCGCCGAGACGGCGAATCCCCTTGACCTTCTTGGTAAAGGTTGCAAAAACCGCCGCGGGCCGTCGTTCATCGCGGCCCCGTTTTCTTGGGGTTTTTTCGTTTCGACGCTTCGCGCGTTGTTGCCCATTCAGCATTTCACTCATCGCTTCGGGAGATACCGGCCGTGTCAAAAGGCACCTATCTGTTCACCAGCGAATCCGTCTCGGAAGGTCATCCCGATAAAGTCTCGGATCGCATCTCCGACACCGTGGTCGACGCGTTCCTCGGCGCCGATCCGTATGCTCGCGTCGCCTGCGAGACGCTGACCACCACCAACCGCATCGTTATCGCCGGTGAAGTTCGCCTCGATCGCAAGAAGTGCGGTGCTCGCGCGCCGATGTTGAAGCCGGTCGGCAAGGGCCAGCCCAAGATCAACAAGCCGTTGATCGAGAAACTCGCGCGCGCAGCGGTCAAGGACATCGGCTACGCCCAGAAGGGCTTCCACTGGAAGAACGCCAAGGTCGAAATTCTGCTGCACGGCCAGTCGGCTGACATCGCGCAGGGCGTCGACGCCGCCGGCAACAAGGACGAAGGCGCGGGCGATCAGGGCATCATGTTCGGTTACGCCTGCAACGAGACGCCCGAGCTGATGCCGGCGCCGCTGCAATACTCCCACAATATTCTCCGCCTGATGGCCGAAGCCCGTCACGCCGGCAAAGAGAAGATGCTGGAGCCCGACGCCAAGAGTCAGGTGACGCTGCGTTACGAGAACGGCAAGCCGGTCGGCTGCACCGCCGTCGTTGTCTCGACCCAGCATAATGCAAAGGTCGATCAGGACGACGTGCGCGAGATCGTCCTGCCGTATGTCGAGAAGGTTCTGCCGGCAGGCTGGATGCCGCCCAAGGATCAGCTTTACGTCAACCCGACCGGCAACTTCGTGATCGGCGGTCCCGACGGTGACTGTGGTCTCACCGGCCGCAAGATCATCGTCGACACGTACGGCGGCGCAGCTCCGCACGGCGGCGGCGCGTTCTCCGGCAAGGATCCGACCAAGGTCGATCGCTCCGCCGCATACGCAGCGCGCTATCTGGCCAAGAACGTGGTCGCTGCGGGCTTGGCCGAGAAGTGCGTGATTCAGATCGCTTACGCGATCGGTGTGTCGCATCCGCTCTCGGTTTATGTCGATACTTTCGGCACCGGCAACGTCGATGAAGAGAAGCTTGCCCGGATTCTGCCGCAGGTGATGTCGTTGACGCCGCGCGGCATCCGCGAGCATCTCCAGCTCAACAAGCCGATCTACGCTCGCACCACGGCCTACGGTCACTTCGGCCGCACGCCGGACAAGACCGGCGGCTTCTCGTGGGAGAAGCTCGACCTGGCCGACGAACTCAAGCGCGCGTTCAACTGAGGCATCGCCGCGCGCTCGTAGAGGGCGCGCGGCACACCAACGGGGCAGGGCCATGTCCGCGGACCCCGAGAACCGGTCGCCGGAAAATCAGGACGGGCTGCGCCGTCTTTACGGCCGCCGTCAGGGACGGCCGCTCAAAGCCGGTCGCCGTCATCTGCTCGAAGACCTGCTGCCCGAGCTCAAAGTCACGCTCGATCCCAATCAGGCTCCGGCCAGCCTCGATCCCGCGACGTTGTTCTCATTTGCGCCGAGCGACGTCTGGCTTGAGGTCGGCTT
>CAIYTE010000079.1 GCA_903929045.1 uncultured Hyphomicrobiales bacterium | reverse complement strand
GAATTCATTCGGCTTCGGCGGCACCAACGCGTCGTTGATCTTCCGGCGCTACGCGGCTTAAATTTCCGCAGTGGTACGGCGTCCGCCGTCCCCCGTTTTCGCCATAATTCTTCCTAAGCTGCGAAAACATCTGATATTTTCCGATTCTTACGCGCCGTGATCCACTGGAGTGTGTCTATAGTGCTGAAGACCCGTCCGTTCGCTGGAGCGCGTGCTTGAACTCCAATCCGCCACCCAACGGCAATGGCGGCCCGCTCGGCGCCGGGCCGGTGCCTGTCCCGCAGCCGGCGGTCGCCAAGCTGCCGCGCAGCCCGCGTGCTGCGCTGGAGCCGGTACGCGTGCCGCCGCCGTCGCGCCGCTCCCGCCGCGCGCGCCATCCGCTGGTGGTTTTCGGCAATGCCGTATTCATGTTTCTTCTCATGCTTGTTGTCGGCACCGGCGCCACTTTGTTCATCGGCAAGCAGCGCTTCGAAGCGCCTGGCCCGCTGGCGCAGGACAAGGTCGTCAACATTCCGCGCGGCCTCGGCGTCAAGGACATCGCCGACGTGCTGACGCGCGAAGGCGTCATCGATCAGCCCTGGGTGTTCATGGGCAGTGTCGTCATTCTGAAGTCGCGCGGCGACATCAAGTTCGGCGAATATCAATTCGTCAAGAACACCAGCATTGCCGACGTCGTCGAGTTGATGATCGAGAACAAGGTCGTGCAGCACGCCTTCACGGTGGCGGAGGGGCTGACCTCCGAGCAGATCGTGGCGCGGCTTCTCGACAATTCATCGCTGTCCGGCCAGATCAAGGACATTCCGCGCGAAGGCACGCTGCTGCCTGAGACCTATCGTTTCACCTTGGGTATGCCGCGCGACCAGATCGTCCAGCGCATGCAGGCCTCGCACAAGCGCGTGCTGCAGGAAGTCTGGGAGCATCGCGCGCCGGACCTGCCGTACAAGACGCAGGAGCAACTGGTGACGATGGCGTCGATTGTCGAGAAGGAAACCGGCAAGCCGGAAGAGCGCACGCGCGTCGCCGCGGTGTTCATCAACCGGCTCAAGACCAAGATGCGGCTGCAATCCGACCCGACCATCATCTATGGCCTGACAGGCGGCAAAGGTGCGCTCGGCCGTCCGATCCTGCGCAGCGAGATCGATCAGGCGACGCCGTACAACACCTACGTCATCGACGGATTGCCGCCCGGACCGATCGCCAATCCGGGGCGTGCGTCGCTTGAAGCCGCCGCCAATCCGGCGCGGACGAAGGAGCTGTACTTCGTCGCCGACGGTACCGGCGGGCATGCTTTCGCGGACAGTTACGCCGAGCACCAGAAGAACGTCGCCAAGCTGCGCGTGCTGGAGCGCGGCGACACGCCGGAGCCGGCACCGCCAGCAGCGCCACCGCCGCCGACGAAAAAGCGTTAGATTTTAAGCAATCACGCGGCCTTGTGACGGTTTAAAGCCGCCGCTATGGTCCCGGCACTTTCCACGTCCACCAGATGAGATTGAAGCAATGGCATTGTCGAGCATGACCGGTTTCGCTCGCGGCCACGGCGTCACCGGCGCCTATGCCTGGAGCTGGGAGATCAAGTCGGTCAACGCCAAGGGTCTCGACCTGCGCTTGCGCCTGCCGCCTGGCTGGGACGCCGTCGAAAGTCCGGCGCGCAAGAACGCCACCGAGAAACTGTCGCGCGGCACGGTCTACGCAAACCTCACCGTCGAGCGCAAAGGCGTGCAGCAGACCGTGAAGATCAACGAGTCCGTGCTCAACGCTGTGCTGGCGACCCTTGAGACGCTCGACAACAGGATCGTCGGCGCGGCGCGGCCGACGCCCGACGGCATCCTTGCGCTCAAGGGCGTGATCGAAGTCACCGAGGAAGACGAACGCGAAGAAGACCGCGCTGCCGCCGAGAAAGCCATCATCGCCGGCTTCGACAAGCTGTTGGCCGATCTCATCAAGATGCGAAACGAGGAGGGCGCGGCGCTTGGCCGTATCCTGTCGTCGCGGCTCGACGAAATCGCATCGCTCACCGCGCGCGCCGAGGCCAATCCGGGCCGCAAGGCCGAAGCGATCAAGGCGCGGCTCGCCGA
Organism: uncultured Hyphomicrobiales bacterium; assembly: GCA_903929045.1. GTDB lineage: Bacteria > Pseudomonadota > Alphaproteobacteria > Rhizobiales > Xanthobacteraceae > Pseudolabrys. The sequence goes on along the minus strand of CAIYTE010000079.1, from coordinate 20,341 downwards.
ACAGGTTGCGACCTTGCTTGCCGCCTCGACGCGGTTTGATTCAGACCGTCTGCATCAGGAAGCCATCCTGATTGCCAGCAAGGCCGACATCCGCGAGGAGCTCGACCGTCTGGTGTCGCACGTCGATCAGGCGCGCAAGATGCTAGCCGAGGGCGGTCCGGTGGGGCGCCGTCTCGATTTTCTGTCGCAGGAACTCAACCGCGAATCGAATACGCTCACGGCGAAATCGAACGACGTCGAACTGACGAATATCGGTCTTTCGCTCAAGAGCACCGTCGAGCAATTCCGCGAGCAGGTGCAGAACCTCGAATGAACGACGAACCGGACATCACGCGGCGTGGAATTATGCTGGTGCTGTCGTCGCCGTCCGGCGCCGGCAAGACGACGCTGACGCGGAACCTTCTTGAGCGGGAAAATATCGACTATCCCGGCAAGCTGACGCTGTCGATTTCCGCCACGACGCGGCAAAAGCGGCCGAGCGAGATCGAAGGCACGCATTATTATTTCAAATCGAAACGCGAATTCGAAGTGATGCGCGACGCCGGCGATCTGCTCGAATGGGCGGAGGTGCACGGCAATTACTATGGCACGCCGCGCGAGCCGGTAGAAAAGGCGCTGGCCGACGGCCGCGACGTGCTGTTCGACATCGACTGGCAGGGGACCCGTCAGTTGATCGAGAAGATGCGAAACGATGTTGTCACGGTCTTTGTGCTGCCGCCGACGGCGCAGGATCTCAAATCGCGCCTCATCCGTCGCGCCGAGGACAGCAACGAAGTGATCACGCAGCGCCTGCGCAACGCGGCGGAAGAATTCCAGCACTGGAACGAGTACGACTACATTCTCGTCAATCGCGATCTACAAAAAAGTTTCGAGCGGTTGCGTTCTATTCTGACCGCCGAACGGCTCAAGCGCGTGAAAATGCCTAACCTCAAGGATTTCGTCGGCAAGCTGCTGTCGGAGCTCAAAGGTCTGACGGCCTGAGGGCAGCGCGATCAGCCGGCCTTCTTCAATTGTTCGTACGTATTTGCCAGCCGCGCAAATCCGGCGACGTCGATTTCTTCGGCGCGTGCGGTCGGCTCGATAGCCGCCTCCGCGAGCAATGCGGCTGTATCGACACCCAGCGACTTCAGGCTTTGCCGCAGCATCTTGCGGCGCTGGCCGAAGGCAGCCTCGGTGACTCGCTGCAGCAGTTTGCCATCGCAGGCGATCGGCGTGGCGCGTGGCACAAAGCGTACCACCGACGATGTGACATTGGGCGGCGGCACGAAAGCCGACGGTGCGACGTCGAACATGATTTTTGTCTCGCAGCGCCAGTTCGACAGCACCGCCAGCCGGCCGTAGGCGTCATCGCCGACTTTGGCGGCGATGCGTTCGGCGACCTCGCGCTGGAACATCAGCACCATCATGTCGTACCAGGGCGGCCATGGTTCGGCGGTCAGCCAGCCGATCAAAAGCGGTGTCGCGATGTTGTAGGGCAGGTTGGCGACGATCCGCACCGGACCCTCGGGCACGAGCGCGCGCATATCGGTCGCCAGCGCGTCGCCCGAAACGATGTCCAGCCGGCCCGGATAATGCGCGGCGACGTCGGCAAGCGCGGCAAGCGCGCGGTCGTCGCGTTCGATGGCCACGACACGCTTTGCGCCCAGCGCGAGAAGTGCCCGCGTCAGCCCGCCGGGGCCGGGCCCGACTTCCACAACGGTGGCGCTCTGCAGCGGCTCGGCAACGCGGGCGATCCGCGCCGTTAGATTGAGATCGAGCAGGAAGTTCTGGCCGAGCGATTTCTTGGCCGACAGGTCGTGCTGGCGGATGACCTCGCGCAGCGGGGGCAGATCGTCGATCTGCGCCATCTATTTTGCCGGAACCAGCGTCGGTGTGCTGGCAGCCAACCGCGCGGCGAGCGTCAACGCGGCGACGAGGCTCGACGGATCGGCCTTGCCGGTACCGGCGATGTCGAAGGCGGTGCCATGATCGGGCGAGGTGCGCACGAAGGGCAGGCCCAGCGTGACGTTGACGCCGTGGTCGAACGCCAAGGTCTTGATCGGGATCAGCGCCTGGTCGTGATACATGCCCAGCGCCACGTCGTAGGCGGCGCGCGCGCGTTCGTGAAACATGGTGTCGGCCGGCAGCGGCCCGACAGCGTCGATGCCTTCAGCCTTGAGCCGTTCGATGGCGGGCGCGACGATGTCGCGGTCTTCGACACCGAGCGAGCCGTCTTCGCCGGCATGCGGATTGAGGCCGGCCACGGCAAGGCGCGGCCGCGCCACGCCGAAGCGCGCCGTCAGATCACGCGCCACGATGCGCCCGGTCTCGACGATGAGGTCGGCCGTCAGCACGTCCATCACCTCGCGCAGCGGCAGATGGATGGTGACCGGCACCACGGCGAGCTCCGGCGACCACAGCATCATCACCGGCCGCAGCTTTTGCCCGGTGGCTTCGCTGGCCAAACGCGCCAGGAATTCGGTGTGGCCCGGCTCGGCAAAGCCCGACTTGTACAGCACGTTCTTGGCGATCGGATTGGTGACCACTGCGGCGGCCTGTCCGTGCAGCACGTCGGTCACGGCACGGCGGATCGACTCGATGGCCGCGGGCGCGCTGGTGGCGTCCGGCTGGCCGGGTGTTGCGGTGATGGTCAGGCCGAGCGGCACCACGGGCAAAGCGCGCTCGAATGCAGCACCTGCGGTGGCGGGCGTCACCTCGGCCATCGGGACGTCGAGGCCCAGCGCACGCGCACGGCGTGTCAGGAAATCGATGTCGCCGATGACGTAGAACGGGGGCAAGTCGAGTTCGACGCGGCGCGGCCACAGCGCCAGGGTCAGATCGGGACCGATGCCGGCCGGTTCGCCCAGCGTAAGCGCAAGCGGCGTCTTGGCATGCGGCTGGCGGCCACGCGGGCTCATTTGTATTCGATCATCGCCTGCTTGCGGATCTCGTCCAAAAACTTCTTGCCCTCGGCTTCGAAGCGTTTGTTGAAGAGGTCCTCGCGCACCTCGCGCTTGACCGGCGAGTCCGAGGTGCTTTCTTTCTTTTCGCACAAAGCGAACATCTGTAGACCCTGTGGCGTTGCTTCCGGTGCGGTCAGGCGTCCGACTTCCATGTTGCCGATGACGTCGCGCAGTTGCGCCGGCAGTTCAGCCGAACTGCGGCGGACGGGTTCGCGCACCGCGACGTTACGCAGCGCACGCACCATCGGCAGGCCTTCGCCGCAGGACGTAAAGCGGCCACGCAGGTTTTCCGCCTCGCGGCGGCGTGCGTCCTGGCCACCTTCGCCACGCTCAGCCACCAGCGTGATCGGATAAAGGGTGTAGGTATAGCCAGACTTTGTCTCGGCCTCATTGCGTGCCTTCAGCGCGTTGGCCACGTCGGATTCGCCGATCTGCAGGGTCGAGTTGAACTTGCCGCGGACCAATTGGCTCCAGACGATTTCGGCGCGCATGCGCGCCTTGATGGCGCTAGGCGAAATGCCCGCGCGCTCCAGCATCTGCCCGAACTGCTGCGAGGTGATGCGCTGGCGCCGCGCCATGTTCTCGAAGGCGGCGTCGACTTCGGATTCCGAAGCCTCGAGGCCGTAGACCTTGGCCTTCGCGATCTTGATGCGGTCGTCGATCAGTTCTTTGATGATCTCCTGGCGCCCCGGAGCCTTGTTGCCGCCCGTCGCGACCAGCTTGGTACGCTGCTGGATGTCCAGCTCTGTGATCGGCGAGCCGTTGGCAACGACGACAACCTGCGCGGCCGCGGGCGAAGCGCACATCACGGCCAAGGCGAGGAGGGCGCCGGCAAACCGGCGGTCGATCGGCCGAACCTTCGAGTTCATTCCTGGCATCGCATTATCCATCGTGTATCAGCGCCGCCGCGGTGTCTCCGCACAAAGGCGGCGCCGGTCAGTTGCTCGAGGCGGCGGTGGCCTGGCTGACCATGGTGCTACCGAGTGTACGCAAGCTCAATTGCAGCATGACCGTATGGTTGAGGACGGCCGTGCCGGTCCCGTAGGAATAGTTAGTGATGTAATTCAAGGCCAAGATGAGGCAATCGTCCATATAACCGAGGCCGATCATATTGGACGAGAACTTGTTGGCGCGGACGTCATAGAGCGCGGAGGCCCGCAGCAGCCAGTTGCTGTCGAGCTTGAGCGTGCCGGTGCCGAGCAGGCCCTGGCGGCGGTCGGTGTAGCCGATCAGCGGCTGGGCCGCGTAGTCGCCGTAGAGCAGGCTGGTGCTCCACCGGTTGAAGTTGGCCGCGACCTCATATTCAGAGCGCTGCAACGTGAAGTCGTTCTTGTCGAAGCGGAAGCGCGAGGTCAGCTTGTAGGTGCTGTTGGGCTGGAAGGAGGCGCGCGCCACATAATCGGAAGCGCGCGTGTCGAGGCCGCTGTTGAGGCCGGTATTGGTGGTCGAATACTGCGCGAAGGAGTTCTCGCCGAACAGCTGGTAGGACTGGCCGAACAGCACGTTGGCGAAGCCGCCCTTGTTGAACTGGGCTGTGTACTGGGTGCCATAGTTGGCGCGGCCGCCGCCTTCGACACGGTCGTAGCCGGAGAACTTGTCAACGCGGAACAGGTTCGTATCGTCGAACACCAGGGTTTGCGCGTCTTCGTTTTGAAAGCGGTTGATCTGGGTTTCATTCGGCCGCGCGATAACCTGTGCGATCGGCTCGATGGTCTGCGTGCCCCAGGAGTGGGTGCTGATGAACGGATAGCGATACTCCAGGCCGATGGTCGGCATGGCGCGGACGAGGTTGTTGTCGCCGGTGTTGATGAAGTTCGAAACGCCGGGGTCGTTCTTGATCTGAGAGGAGGCGGCGTCGACGCGGACCTTGGCGAAAGGCGTGAACACCTGGCCGTAACTGTCGGTGATGCTGCGCTTCCATTCCATCTCAGCCGAGAAGCGGCTGTAGGTGCCGGGCACGCCGCGCAACACGCAGTTTGCCGAGTTGCGCACCGCCGGGTCGGCGCTCGTGGCGCAAACGTCGACACCGGTCAGCTTTGCTGTGAGCGCCGCCTGACCGATGGAATCGAAGTTCGCCTGATTGCGGCTCAGGCTGGTGAAGTTGATGTTGTAACTGAGCTGACCGCCGGCGATCGGCTTGTCGAAAATGTAGTTGTAGTCGATGACCGGATGCACGACCGGAATCTGCGACTGCACGTCGGCGCTCGAGAAGCCGAGATAGTAGATCGTGCGGGCGTCGAAAAAGCTGCGGTTGCCCTGGCCGGTGATGTAGAGCTGCGAGATCGCCGAATTGGCAATCTGCGCGAACGGATCGGTGAACCGGTAGATCGATAGCCGCGGGTTATAGTCGCGCAGGAACTGCTTATCGCTCAGCAGCACGCCGTCCCAGCCCCAAAGCCAGTTCTTGTTGATCGCGAACTGACCCGACGTTTCGATGCTGCCGCGGAAGTCGCGATAGCCGGGGGCATCGACGCCCGGCGAGCTCGGCTTGAAATAATTCGTGTCGAGCTGACGGATACCGGCCGCGCGCACGTCGAACTGACCGGTCTGCGTGCGCTGGCGGAATTCGCCCTGCAACAGCACGCCCTGTCTAGTCGTGATCAACGGCGAGAACGTCGCGTCGTAGTTGGGCGCCAAAGCCCAATAGTACGGAATTTCGAGAGACTGGCCGAAGAGGGTGCTCGAACCGACCCACGGAATCAAAAAGCCGGTCTTGCGCTTGACGGTCGGATCGGGCGCCGAGAAATACGGCATCCACGCCAGCGGCACGCCGAAGAATTCAATTTTGGCGTCCTCGAAGTAGATCATCTTCTCGGTCTGGTCGTGCACCATACGCGCCGCTTTGACCTGCCAGAGCGGCGGCTTCTTCGGGTTGTCCAGGCAAGGCTTACAGGCCGTGTAGACGCCGTCGTGGAACACCGTGTAGTTGCCGTTCGTGCGGTCGGCGCGGGTCGCGGCCATGCGCGTCTGGTCGGGCGTTTCCAGATGCAGCGAATCGACGAAGCCGTCGCGGTAGTCGTCGGTCAGATCCATCACCTCGCCATAGGTGATGTTGCCGGATTCTTCGGTGAGGCGGACGTTGCCTTCGGCGCGCAGGCGCTTGTTGGTCTGATCGTAGGTGACACGGTCGGCTTCAATGGTCGAACCGCCGTAGTAGATCTGCACGCCGCCGACGGCCGCAACCGTGTGCTTGTTGTAGTCGTAATTGATCTCGCGGGCCTGCACGAGCATCTGCTTGTCGCCGGACTTCTCGCGGTCGAGCGCGATCTTCGACTTCTGGCGCGGCGGAATCGGCGGGAACGAGATTTCCTGCGCTGCGGCGGGGGGCACCACGACAGGCGCCAGCAAGCCGCCGCCAACCAGAAGGCTGAGGGCAGCAGCAAAACGCAGTACACCGCGGCGGTAGGGCCGGTGCGTATGGGAAGGAGCGCGCAGCTGCTCCACCATCAACCGTCCTCCAAGTACAACAACGCTAAGAATCCCGTCAGCCCCCCAACAAACACAGGTAACCAAGCCGCTGCCACAGGGTGCATCAGCTCAGCCTTGGCTAAGTCCTCGGTTACCTTGGACAAAACATAAAGCAGAAACCCCGAGGCCATGCCACTTAAAACCATCTTTTGTACCCCGCCGAAGCGGAAGAAACGTAAACTTACGGCGGCAGCAAGGAAAACCATGGCCGCCAGCAAAAACGGCCGGGATAGAAGCTTCTGGAATTGCAACCTATAGCCTGCCGCGCCCAGTCCTGCGTGTTCCGCCAGATCGATATACGATGGCAATTCCCAAAATGGCACGGTTTCGGGCGTCGCAAAGCTTTCACGAACCTGTTCAGAGGTCAGGGAGGTCTTGAGCGAGAACTTGGGGTGGTCGGCCGGCAACACGCCGAGCTCGTAAACCCGAGCGTCGAAAAGCTGCCAGATCCCCGGTTCCAGGGCCGCCGCCCGGGCGTCGATGCGCTGCTTGAAATGCCCCTCGGCGTCGAACGTGAAGACCGTGACGCCGTTGAGCGACAAGCCCTGGTCGCGGCTGGACTTGGCCCCAATAATGGCCTGGCCCTCGGCCGAGCGCTGGTTGACCCAGAAATTGGTCGTCGTGCCGCCGAGGCCCGTCGGGGTCTGATTGAACAACTCGGCCTCGTAGCGCTTGGACTGCTCCTGCAGCGTCGCCGATACCGGATTGTAGACCGTGGTGGCGAACACGCCGATGACGAAGGCGACGATCAAAGCAGGCGAGACGAATTGCCAGGCCGACATGCCGGCGGCGCGCGCGACCACCAGTTCGAGGCGTCGCGACAGGTTGAGGTAGCAGGACATCGCGCCGATCAGCACGCAGAACGGCATGATGCGCTCGGTCACCTGCGGCACGCGGTAGAACGAGGTCTTGGCCACCAGCAAGGCCGACACGTTCGGAATGTCAGAGGCGCGGCGCATCATCTCGATGTAGTCGATCAGCGCGACCAGCAGGAAAATGCCGGCGAACACCATCAGCACTGTGCTCAGAAAGCGCAGTCCAAAGTATCGTGCCAGTGTTCCCGTCAGAACTTGCATCGCTCTACTTCATGGCCACGGCAAGACGTTGCGTGATACGTTCGGTCAGCGTGGTAATCCAGTTGGTCAGGAAGGCTGGCGGCTCGAGAATGACGCCGGTGCGGATGACGTAGAGCCCGCCGACAATCGCTGCGATGACCGCCACATATTGCAGAACCAGCATGAGCGGCACGGTCGCGCCGAACACGGTCGAGGTGAAACCGATCAATCGCAGCAGCCCGACGCCGGCGACGGCGCCGACCATCGAAAGCGTGCGGCTTTGCCGCGTCGTTCGCGGCGCGCCGAGATAGGCAAAGGCGATCACGACGAAAGCGATGGGATAAAACGGCGCGATCAGCCGGTCATGTAATTCAGCGCGGAATGGCCCCGGCTGCTCGATCAGGAAAGGATCTTTCGGATCGGGGAACAGCAACTGCCAAATATAGCGCTCGCGGATCGAATACTTCACCGCTTGCGGCCCGCCGGAGAACTGCGACAGGTCGAAGGCATAGCGGTCGAACTTCACCATCGCCGGATCGCGTTCGGTGACTTGCTGGCGCTGCACAACGCCTTGCTGGAGGACCAGGAAGGTGCCGGTGTCGTTGTCGATCAGGTCGCCATATTCGGAGACGACCGTCATGCGCTCATTCGGATTGCGCCGGTCGTCGAGGAAAATTCCCATCAGCTGGCCGTTGGTACGGCGTTCGCGAATATGGATGGTGACGTTGACATCGATCGGCGTGAAACGTCCCGGCTGCACGATGGTCGAGACGACATTGGCGCGCACTTCGGTGAGCCAATCGCGCAGCATGCGCAGGCCTTTGGGCGCGGCATAGCTGCTGATCGCGGTCACCAGAATCGACACCACGATGGCGACCGACAGGAAGGAACGAAACAGCAGCCAGGGCGACATGCCGGCGGCGTTCATGACGATGATTTCGGAGTCCGTCGACATCTTGTTGAGCGTGTGCGCGACGGCAATCAGCAGCGCGATCGGCGCGATCACGAGAATGAGCAGGGGGATGATGAGGCCGGTGATGCCGATGAAAACGAGGATGGTCTGACCTTGTGACGTCATCAAGTCGATGTCGCGCAACGCCTGCGTGACCCAGATCACCGCGGTCAGGCTGATGAGCACGACAGAAAACGCACCGAAGGTGGTGCGAAAAATATATCGGCTGATCGATCCCATCCGCTGGTGTGTTCCCCCGCCTGAGGCGCGCTTTCCGCTGCCAGGACGGTCCCGTCCGGCTGGCAGCAGAATTACTTAAGCCTAATCCCCGTTAGTGATTTCCTTGGTCGGCTCACAAAAAGGCCCCGCAAAGGCAAAGCCGCAAAACATGAACAACAAAAAGTTAAGCACGCACCGGGGCTTACGCCGCAAGCGAAGCCCGGGGCGGACGATTCTGGCAAGGGAATAGGAATACGGTATTCAGGCACCTTTAAGGCGGGCCGATCCCCTGTGAAAAGCCGCAAACCGCACCGATTTTGGCCTAGGCAGCGATGGCTTCGCCGCGCCATATGGATCGGCCCGCGCAGCCCCTATCGCCAGGTAAGGATTCTCCCATGACAGACGCCCTGAAATTCGCCTTCGGCCCCTTCACTGCACCGAGCCGGGGCGTGCTGGTGGTGTTCTGCGACGACGGCCTCAAGTTCGGCTCGGCCACCGCCAAGACGCTGGGGTCGGCCACTGACCTGGTGGCGCGGGCGGCCAAGGCGGAGCGGTTTACCGGCAAAAGCGGCACGTCGCTTGAACTGATCGTGCCTGCCGGCCTCAAGGTGTCGCGGCTGGTCGTGGCCGGCGTCGGCAAGGCCGCCGATCTGACCGCGAAGGATTTCCTCAAGCTCGGCGGCATGGCCATGGGCAAGCTGCCGGCCTCGGCCAGTGACCTAGCGATCTTCGCCGATCTTCCCGGTAGCGCCATGACGGCCGAACAGGCCGCCGACATGGCGCAGGGCGCCAAGCTGCGCGCCTACAAATTCGATCTCTACAAGACCACGAAAAAGGACGACGAGGCGACCGCCGCCAACCGTACCGTGACGGTCGGGACCGCCGATCTTGCCGGCGCGCGCAAGGCCTTCGCCGCGCGCGATGTGATTGCCGACGGCGTGCTGATGGCGCGCGATCTGGTCAACGAGCCGGCCAATGTCCTGTACCCGGTGGAGTTCGCCCGCCGCGCCGGCGCGCTCAAGAAGGTCGGCGTCACCGTCGAGGTGCTCGACGTCAAGGCGATGAAGAAGCTCGGCATGAATGCGCTGCTCGGCGTTGCGCAAGGATCGGTGCACGAAGGGCGCGTCGTCGTGATGCGCTGGAACGGCGGCAAGAAGAACGACGCGCCGCTCGCTTTCATCGGCAAGGGCGTGTGCTTCGACACTGGCGGCATCTCGATCAAGCCGGCCGCGTCGATGGAAGACATGAAAGGCGACATGGCGGGCGCGGCCTGCGTCGTCGGCCTCATGCACGCGCTCGCTGCGCGCAAGGCCAAGGTCAACGCCGTCGGCCTTGTCGGCTGTGTCGAGAACATGCCGGACGGCAACGCGCAGCGCCCCGGCGACATCGTCAAATCCATGTCCGGGCAGACGATTGAAATCATCAATACCGATGCCGAAGGCCGCCTCGTTCTGGCGGATGTTCTCTGGTACGCGGCCAAGCGGTTCAAGCCGAAATTCATGATCGACCTGGCGACCTTGACCGGCGCCATCATCGTCGCGCTCGGTCAAGAATACGCCGGAATGTTTACGAATAACAATGAGTTGAGCCATCGCCTTCATCTGTCAGGCGAGGAGACCGGCGAGCTCGTCTGGCGCATGCCGTTGAGCCCGGTCTACGACAAGATGCTGGAATCCCGGTTCGCGGACATGAAGCACACCGGCGGCTCGCGCTGGGGCGGGGCGATCACCGCGGCGCAGTTCATCCAGCGCTTTGTTGCCGACGACATTCCGTGGGCGCATCTCGACATCGCCGGCACCGGTTTCGACTCCCGCCAGAGCGACATCAACAAAAGCTGGGGCTCGGGCTGGGGCGTGCGCCTGCTCGATAGGCTCGTGGCGGATTATTACGAGAAGTAATTCTGTGATATAAAAGGCCTATGACGAAGCTCCTTGATCAGGCGATCGAAAAGCTGCGTGCGCTTCCTGAAGATGATCAGGATGCATTCGCAACGCTCGTCCTCACGGACCTTGAAGGGTTCGTTGAGCCGCTCGATGATCAAACGAGAGCTGCGATCCAGGAAGGTCTGGGCTAGGCGCGCCGCGGTGAGTTCGTGCCTGACGAAGAAATGGAAGCTCTCTGGAAGCGCTTCGGCGGATGAGAATACGCCATACACCGCGCTCGCGCGCTGATGTGTTGGCAATTCTGGAATATTTGACCGAACGAAGCCCGTCAGGTGCGCGCAATGTTGCCCGCGTTCCGAGCCGGACGATAAAACTCCTTGGTGAACGTCCGCATATCGGCATGCCTTCGGGCGAGCAAGAGTCGCGCGTGTTGCCGGTTGGCCGTTATCCGTACCTTGTCTACTGGAGCGTCGAAGGAGGTGAGGCGGTGATATTGCATATTCGTCACGCCGCCCGTGCCCCTTGGACGCGTTCGTCATGATTGAAGGTCTGTTCTGTCAGTTGCAACGCCAGAAGCTTGAAGGCGTGCTAAGACGTTGCCGATGAATATTCTCCGCTGGTTTCAACGATACGCGGCGCATCCGGACCCGCGGGCGGCGCTCGCCAATCTCGTGGCGCTGCTGATCGTCTCGAACCAGCCGTTCTATCCGCTCTACGTCTACTGGCTGGTCGGCGCGCCGGCCTGGGTGACGTTTGTGTCCTTTCTCTCGACGCCGTTCTTCTTCGCCGTGCCGGCGGTGGCGCGGCGAAACAGCCTGGCGGGCCGTGTTCTGTTATGCGTCACCGGAACGCTCAACACCGTGCTGTGCGTCTGGGCGATCGGCGAGGCGAGCGGCGTCGCCATGTTCTATTTCGCCTGCATCCTGATCGGGGTGCTGCTGTTCCGCGCGCCGGAGCGCATTGCGATGCTGGTATGTACGGCGCTGCCGATGGCGGCCTATCTGCTGTTGCGGCAACGGCTCGGCGCTCCGCTTCACGTGTTCACGCCGGCAGAATATGCTTCGCTGGTGACGCTGCACGCCGTCAGCGTCGGGTCGCTGATCGCCTTCGTCGGCTACAAGTTCTCGGTTGAAACAAAATCATGACCGAAATTCTGTTCTATCACCTCCAAGGCCAGAAGCTTGAAGGCGTGCTGACGCCGCTCTTGGAGAAGTCGCTGGAGCGCGGCTGGAAGGTCGTGGTGCAGGGCGCGAGCGAGGAGCGGCTCGACGCGCTCGACGCGCATCTGTGGACCTACAGCGACGACGGCTTCCTGCCGCACGGCACCTGGCGTGAGCCGGACGCCGCGGCGCAGCCGGTGCTGCTCGCGCTCGACGAGCGCAATCCGAACGAGGCGAGCGTGCGCTTTCTGATCGAAGGCGCGGCGGTGCCGGACGATGCCGCGTCCTATCAACGTCTGGTCCTGGTGTTCGACGGCGAGGACGACGAGGCGGTCGCCACCGCGCGCGCGCAATGGACCGACGCCAAGGCCAAGGGCTTCACCGCGACATACTGGCAGCCCGACGACAGCGGCCGGTGGGTCAAAAAGGCCTGATCACACCGCCAGATTATCGATCAGCCGCGTTTTGCCGATCTTCGCCGCGACCAGCAAGCGGATCGGCCCGTCTTTCACCGACGCCACCGGCGCCAGGCTCAACGCATGGCGCGCGTCGAGATAATCCAGCGCGAACTCGGCCCGCGTGATCTCAAGGCGGCCTTCTTCCAACACCATTTCGATCGGCTCGCCGGCCTTGATGCGGGCGGCGCAGTTCTTGAGAGTGCGGTAAAGCACCGGCGCGTGGCCGCGCTCCAGTTCGGAGAGGTAGACGTTGCGCGACGACAGCGCCAAGCCGTCCTTCTCGCGAACCGTCGGCAGGCCGATGACCTTCAGCGGCAGATCGAGGTCCTTGGCCATCTGCGTGACGACGCGGAGCTGCTGGTAGTCCTTCTGTCCGAAGATCGCGACGTCGGGGGCCACCTGCGTGAACAGTTTGGAGACGACGGTGGCGACGCCGCCGAAAAAGTGTGGGCGGAATTTGTCTTCGAGGCCGGCCAGCGCTGCGCCTTCAGGCGCGAGCCGCGTGGCGAAGCCTTCCGGATACATCACGGCAGGCGAAGGCGCCCAGACCAGGTCCACCTTCGCTTCGCTCAGCGCTTTAACGTCAGCTTCGAACCGGCGTGGATAGCTGCCGAAATCCTCGTGGGGGGCGAACTGGGTCGGGTTCACGAAGATCGAAACGACAACGCGCTTGGCCCGCTTCTGCGCTTCCTTAACCAGTGCCAGATGGCCGCTGTGCAGCGCGCCCATGGTCGGCACCAGAGCAATGGTCTGGCGTTTGGCGCGGTAGGGCTGAAGCGCCTTGCGGAGTGCAGGGACAGTACGGGAAATGATCGGTCGGGATGCCATGGAGCGAACCTTGTCGGAGCGTTTTGTCAGGTTTCTGTCATGGAACCCGGATAGCTACCAGCAGAGGTTAATCCCGGCCGCTCAGATTAATGGTTAAACTGGGATAAACTTGATAAACTACCGTAACTCATCGAGAATTACCGGATCAAAGGACGCGTCATGTTGGTCCAATCGATCCAAGGTTCACCCCAGTCTGCCCACGTTGTCGTTCTCGGCAACGAGAAGGGCGGCTCCGGCAAATCCACAACTGCTTTGCACATCGCAGTGGCCTTGCTCAAGGCTGGCCAGCGGGTTGCCACCATCGACCTCGACTCGCGTCAGAAGAGCTTCACCCATTACATCGAGAACCGCCGCGCCTGGTCCGAGCGTGCCCGCATCAAGCTCGAACTGCCGACGCATTTTGTCGTCGACCGCGCCGAAGGCAATCTGGTCGAAGCCAACGAAGCGGAAGAGTTCAACAATTTCGCCAAGGCGATCTCCTCGATCGAACACACGCACGACGTGGTGGTGATCGATACGCCCGGCCATGACAGCTACCTGATGCGCCTCGCGCATTCGATGGCGGACACTTTGGTGACGCCGCTCAATGACAGCTTCGTCGATTTTGACGTGCTGGCCACGCTCGATCCGACCAACTTCACCGTCACCGGCGAGAGCCACTATTCCAACATGGTGCGCGAAGCACGCCGTCAGCGCCGTCTCGTCGACGGCAAGCTCACCGACTGGATTGTGGTGCGCAATCGTCTCGCCACGCTTGGCTCGCGCAACAAGCGTCTGGTCGGCGAGGGCATTGCCGAACTCGGCAAGCGCATGGGCTTCCGCAGCGTCGATGGTTTCGCCGAACGCGTCGTCTATCGCGAATTCTTCCCGCGCGGCCTGACCGCGCTCGACGATCTCGACGAGCAGACGCTGGGCACGCGGCCCAACATGTCGCACGTCACCGCGCGCGAGGAGGTCATCGGCCTCCTGAACTCGCTCCGGCTTCCGATGTCGGAAAACGGCAAGCGCCGCGCCGCCGCCCGGGCCGAATGGTACTCGGTCATGGATCAGCCGCTGCAGGTCCACGACCTGCTGGCCTGAAGCCTTGCGCTGACGCTCGGCGGGTATATGTCGCTACCGGTACGCCACAGATGTGGCTTGAATCGGTGTAGACTGGCCGCATGAGCAAAGACCGCTCCCAAACACCGGCACCGGCCTCGTCGCGGCCGGAAATCGACGCCTTCCTCGAACGCGTGAAGTCGCTCGGGCCGTCGACCAATCCGTCCGGCAAACGCGGCCGTCTGGTGTTCGGGCTCGACGCCACGATGAGCCGCCAGCCGACCTGGGATTCAGCCTGCGCTTTGCAGGCTGACATGTTCCGCGAGGCGGCGGCGATCGGCGGCCTCGATATTCAGCTCGTCTATTTCCGCAGCCTGACCGAATGTCGCGCGTCGGGCTGGGTCGCGGCGTCGGCCAAGCTCGCCGACCTGATGTCCAAGATCGATTGCCGCGGCGGCCACACGCAGATCCGCAAGGTGCTGCGGCATGCGCGCGAGGAGCACGGCAAGCAGAAGATCCAGGCGCTGGTCTTTGTTGGCGACGCGATGGAAGAGCCGATCGACGATCTGTGCGTCACGGCGGGTGAACTGGGGCTGCTCGGTGTGCCGGTCTTCATGTTTCAGGAAGGCAACGACCCCGTCGCCGAGCGTGCCTTCAAGGAAGTGGCGCGGCTGTCGCGGGGCGCCTATTGCCGCTTCGACACCGGTTCGGCGAAAGAACTCGGCGATCTGCTGCGCGCGGTCGCGGCCTATGCCGCCGGCGGCATCAAGGCGCTCGACGATCTATCGGCGCGCAAGGCCGGCGCTGCCCGCATGCTGCTCACACAATTACGGTCCTGATGCCGACACTTATTTTCGGTGCCCTGTTTCTTGTCGCCGCCGTCTGGGTGGTCGGCGTCATTTCCAAGATCGACCCGAAAGTCGGCGCGCGCATTCTCAAGGCAGCGGGCGGATTGCTCGCGCTTGGCATTGCGGTCTTCCTCGGTCTGCGTGGTGAAATCTGGGTCGCGGTGCCGCTCGGCGCTTTCGGCCTCGGCCTGCTGGGCTGGATGCCGTTCGGGCCTGCGGGTTTTTCAGCGCGGACGACAAAGGCGAGCGGGCAGACCTCGCAGGTGCGCTCGGCGTATTTTGAAATGGCGCTCGATCACGACACCGGCGCGATGCAGGGGCGTGTGCTCGCCGGGCGGCATCAGGGCGCGGAGCTGGCTGGTCTCGATGTCAAAACCCTAGTCGCGATGCTGACGGAGATCGACGACGAAAGCCGCGCGCTACTGATGGCGTATCTTGACCGCCGGGATGCCGGCTGGCGTGAACACGCGCAGGGTGACGCGGCAGCGGGGCGGAGCGCTGCGTCCGGCGGCAAAATGTCCGAACAGGAGGCCTATCAGATCCTGGGCGTGCAGCCGGGTGCGACCACCGACGAGATCAGCCGCGCGCATCGCACGCTGATGAAGAAATTCCATCCCGACCAGGGGGGATCGACGTACCTTGCGGCGCGGATCAATGAAGCCAAGGAAGTTCTCGTGCGCAGCCATCGCTGATGTACTCCAGACACATCATCAGCGGCTTCTGAACTCTGTAACGCTTACCCGTATCGTATCTAGTCGCCGGCTCTTTTCCGAAAACCTGTTCGGCGGCCCGCGTTGTTCTGTTTATCGCCCGCGGGAGTTACCCGGCGGTTAGTTCTTCATCACAATGCAGGGAATTTCGCTGCGCTTGAGATTCTTGCAGACGTTTTCCGCCTGATCCTTCTCGAGCCCAGCGAAGCGGGCGCGGAAGAGGGGTTTGTGGTTCTTCTCGACGCGCTCGGTGAAGGGATTGGCCTTGCCGAGAAGGCTGTTGGCCTTGCTCTGCGCCGCGGTCAGGCGCTGCTTGGCTTCGCCTTCGTCGGGGAAGGCGCCGACCTGAACCATCCAGCCGCCATTGGCGCGTGACACGCCCTTGGAAACGTCTTTCGCGGGCTCCACGGCAGCCGGTGCGGGCAGCGGCATGGCGTCGGGGGTTGCCGAGGCGAACTTCGCCGGCAGCGTGCCGAGGATGCCGGGCCGGGCGCCGGGCGGGGGAGCCAGCGGCGCGCTCTGCGTGTCGCCCTTCACGGTGGCGACCGTGGTGACGGTCGCGGTGCTGGCCGGGGAAGGGCTGAGCTTGCGGTGGTCGACCGGCGCGATCGACGCGGTGCGCATGGTGCCGGCCTGAACGGTGACGGTCTTCACGGCCACCGGCTTGATCGGATCGGTGGAGCCGAGCGCCGGCGCGGTCGCGACGGGCGCGGGAATCGGTGCTGGCGCAGCGACCGGTTCGGCGGCGACAGTGCGCAGCGCCATCGCGGTCTGTTTCTTTTCTTCCGGCGCCGGCGCGGCGTCGGCAACGTCGGAGGCATCTTCGCCGACCGGCGGCGCCGTGCGCTTGCCCGACGCGATGTTGATGTTGCTCTCGATCAGGCTCGTGACCTTGGCGTCGCGCGCGCGCGCGGTGCGACCGCCGAACACGACGGCGATGACGCGCTTGCCGGCGCGGGCGGCCGAAGTGACGATGTTGAAGCCGGAGGCATTGACGTAGCCGGTCTTGATGCCGTCGAGGCCTTCGACCTGGCCGAGCAGATGATTGTGGTTGCGCATCGACTTGCCGCGGAAGTCGAACGAGCGCGTGGAGAAATAGCGGTAGTAGGTCGGGAAGCGCTCGAAGATGGCGCGGCCGAGCGTGGCCTGGTCGCGGGCCGTCGTGATTTGCTGATCGTTCGGCAGGCCGGAGGCGTTGAAATAAGACGTGTTGCGCATGCCGAGCGATCGCGCTTTCGCCGTCATCATCTTGGCGAAGCTCGGCTCGTCGCCGCCGAGCGCTTCACCGACGATCACCGCGACGTCGTTGGCCGACTTGGTGACGATGGCGCGGATGGCGCTCTCGACCTTGATGGTCTCGCCGGGCCGCAGGTCCAATTTGGACGGCGCCATGCTGGCCGCGTGCGGCGACACAGGCAGATCGGTGGTCATCTTGATTTTGCCCTGCTCGAGTTTCTCGAACAAGAGGTACAGCGTCATAATTTTGGTGAGGGACGCCGGATGGCGCGGGCTGTCGGCGTCGGACGCCTGCATCACCTTGCCGGAATTTGCGTCAACGACGATCGAGGCCGGAGGCGGTTGATAGGGAGCTGCGGAGGCGGCGCGGGCGCGAGGGCCATGGCGGCGGCCGCGCGCATCAGCATCGCTGGCGAAGGCGGTGACCGTGACGAGCAATGCCACACCAGCAGCACCCCAGCGGAGACCCGAACTCACTTCCCCAACGACACGCAAATCGGCTCTCCCCAACCCGTTTCTGGGCACTCTCAAAGACGCCAATCCAGGCGAATTTATAGCGCTTCTGCCGCGCCACAAATGAGGACCGTATGAGTCGATGGTTACCAAAACTTTAAGGCAACGCGATGGTTTTTAAGGTATTTTCGCACTGCACCATTTTGGTTGACTTTTTTGTGCGGTGCACTATAAATTCACTATTCCCGGATCGATCCGGGCATGAAAGTCAGCCGGGAGACACCCATGGTCAAGAATTTCGAGGACCTCCAGCAGGTCAGCAAAGAGAACGTGGAAGTTGCGATGAAGTCGGCCGAGTCGATGTCGAAGGGCGCCCAGGCGATCGCCACCGAGATCGCCGACTATTCGAAGAAGAGCTTCGAAGACGGCACCGCGATGCTCGAGAAGCTGTTCGGCGTGAAGTCGCTGGAAAAGGCGATCGAGCTGCAGACCGAATACGCCAAGTCTAGCTACGAAGGCTTCGTCGCCAAGGCGACCAAGATCAGCGAAATGTACGCCGGTCTCGCCAAGGAAGGCTACAAGCCGTTCGAAACGATGATGGCGAAGGCCAAGGCCTAAGCTTCAAGGCTTGAGCCGCTTCGAGCGCTCAGCAATCGAATAAATAAAAAGCCCGGCTGTGAAGCCGGGCTTTTCGTTTTTGCCTTGCCGGCGCGCGGCTATTTGGCGACGCGCAACTGGGTGAGGTTGGTGCCGATGGTGTTGAACACGGTGCCCAACCCGCTGGCGCTGGTCACAATGTAGAACTTCGACGGATCGCTGAACTTGTCGGGCCCGCCGGCGCAGTTCTGCAGCAGGGCCGACGTCGGATCGCCGCCCGTATTCACCTGAATTGTATAGAGCGTGATGCCGCCGTTCTTGATGTTGGCGCAGGTGCCGGCGCCGCTCGAACTGTACATGCGGTAGTCGACGGCGGTCGTCGTGCTGGTGCCGCTGCCGTACCAGCGATCCCAGGTGTTCAGGCCGTCCGACAGCAGGATGATCACTTGCGAATATTTGTAGTTCGAGTCCATCGCCGGTGCGGTGAAGGGGCCGATGCCGGCGAGCGAATGCCATCCGGTCACGAGGCCGATCGGCTGATTGGTGCCGCCGTTTGGTGTCAGCCCGTTAACGACCGTCGTCATCGACGTCCAGTCGTAGCTCAAGCCCATCGCTTCGGTCGGGCAGTAGGTATCGTTGCGCGCGGGAAACCGGGTCGACGCATCGCTCGTCGACGGCGAAACGGCGGTCTGATCGTTGCCGGCCGTCGTGCCGGGCGCGCTGGTGGTGCCGCGGTCGGCAACGCAGCCGGTCCAGGTGTTGTGGTTGTTCGCGATCCAGTTATGCGCGTAGTAGCTCTGCGTGCACTTCCTGCTGCTGCCACTGCCACTGCAACTGCAGTTCGTCGTCAGGCCGCAGGTCGCAAGCGATCCGGTCGAAATCGTCCGCGTGGAGGACACGCTGTTGTAGCAGCCGTTGTAATAGAAGCCGGCCTTGGTGCCGTCCTTGGCGCCGCTATCCATGCCGGGGCAGATGTAGCCGCTATACGCGCCGCTCGACGGCACATTGTTGACGTTCGACGCCGAATTGGCCGGCGACGAGGTGCAGACGAAGCCGGCGGTCGAACTGCTGACCGGACAAGAATCGCCGGGGCCGGTCTGTTCCCAAACGGCGAGATTGACGCTGTTGGCGAGCCAGGTGCTCATATAGGCTGGCGCGGAATCCCATTCCGTCCAATCGATCCAGTTCGCACTGTAGTTCGATGAGCTCAGATTGACGCCGCGGCTGAACGGAATGATCGAGACATAGACGTCGCCGTTGTTGCTGGCGGCGCCCTTGAGCTGCGTCAGAAGATTGTTGGTCGCGGTTTTCAGCGCCGAGATCTTGCCGTCGTCGGCCATTGACCCGGTGGTGTCGAGCACGAGCGCGACGCGCAGCCGGGTCGAGCCCCATGCGGTGGTCGACGAGCCATTCACGGCGATATTGTTGTAGCCGATGATGCCGAGGAAGCTGGTCGGCACGTTGGCGGCGCCATTGACGACCACCTTCGAGCCGCCGTCCGTCGTGTAACTCGCGGAGACGACAATGTTGGTCGCTTCAGGCCGCGTGAACAAAGCGGTGAAGTAATTGGTCGCGTTGGCCTGCAGCGTCGCGTTGCTGACGGTCGCTGCGTCTTTCGCCAGCATCAATGCGGTCGAGTCGAGCGCGGCTTGCATCGCCGCTTTGACCGAGTTGGCGTGACTGAAATCGACGGCGAAGCCTGTGATGCCGATGACCGGTAGCGCCGCAAGCGCAAAGGTGATGGCGACGTTGCCGCTGCGGGAGACGCCGAAGCGGGCGAGTGCGCGGCTGAGGGCCAAAAGGCAGAACTGAGTTTTCGTCATGGCGAACCGACAATCCGTGGATGTGGATTGCCGGTTTAAGCCTGTCGTTAAAACAAACCGTGTTGCCAAATGCCGACAAAGGAGGGTGTCTTGTTAACCGTGACGGCCCGGAAACGTCATGAAGGCCGCGATAAACACGGACTCGAATGGCTAACGCCAAAAGTTCCCGTTTCTTAAATTTTCGCCATATTTTCAAAAAGCAGAGCCCGCCCCGGAGCGGAGGCGGTCGCTGCAGCTATTTCGGCATTCAGATTTCGGGACTATTTGGCGACCCGCAATTGCGTCAGGTTGGTACCGATCGAGTTGAAGGTGGTTACGATGTCGTTTGCCGAGGTCAACAGGAAGAATTTGTCGCTCGTGCTCGCGCAGCTTTTCAGCAGCGTTGAAGTGGGGTCGCCATCCGTGTTCACTTGAATCGTGTAAAGGATGTTGTTGGTAGAGGCTCCCTTGAAGTTGTTGCATGTGAGCTGCTCACGTGCGTCGATCTTTGCGTCGTCAGACGATCCGACCGTGCCGCCATCACCATACCAGCGATTTTGCGTATTCAGGCCGTCCGTCAGCAGGATTATGACGTGCTGATAGGTGTAGTTGGAGTCTTCGATGGGTGCGGTGAACGGACCTCCGCCGACGAGGGACATCCACCCCACCTGAAGACCGACGTTCTGATTCGT
>CAIYTE010000078.1 GCA_903929045.1 uncultured Hyphomicrobiales bacterium | reverse complement strand
GTACCAGGGCGAGCCGGCCGGGATCTTGCCATCTGCTGCGGTAGCTTGCGGATAGCGGACCAAAACAGTGCCGTTGGGATGAAGCAGGACGAAGGACCGGTCGCGGAGCGACTTGATGGAGTGATAGATGCCTTCAAAGTAGGACAGCTTTATTCCAATCAAGACGAGGCCGCGGAATTCGCCGTTGGTCCCGCTGATGCGCTTGCTGAGAAAAACCGTTCTTTCGCCCGAGACGCGATTGCGCATCAAGGTGCTGATGTAGATCTCGTCGCTCAGCGCGTGCTTCATATGGATGAAGTAATCCCGGTCGCGGACGTCGGTGCCGGTGGGCGGCCACTGGGTCGTGCTGTTCGCAACGATGCCATCGGCGCCGATGACCGCGGCGACATCGGCGTGTGAAACGCGGCGGAGTTGTTCGTGCAGCAGGTCGTGAAAAATGCGTGTGCGAATTGCGGCGTCGGAGTTGCTCGTGGAATACGCTTTTGCCATTTCGCGTATTTCGCTCAGCACCGTATCGACTGACTGGATGGAGCGATCGATCTGGACGCTCAGGATCGTTGCGACATTGTTGGTGTCGTTATTCGCGTCGCGAATGGCGTCCGCACGCAGGCCCCATATCGTGAGCCCGATGGCGCCGACGAACAGCGAAAACATGACAACGGCGACGGCTGTCAGGACACGGAAGTTCTTTCGGTAGATCGTTCCTGTAAAACGTGCCGTTGACCTCGATCGAGGTCAGATGCTCGCCGGCGTAAGTGAGTTCCTTCGAATGCGGCAGGCCTTTGGGATAGAAAACACCGCGCCATGGCTCGTAGGTCCAGCCACCGACGCCGACGTAAGGTCTTGTTAAGGTTTTCGTCATGTTACAGTCACAGTTGCCGCGTATAGAATAGGACAAGTGGTGATGAGAAAGGGTCTTGTACTCCTCCCATCGCCCGACGGCCACGATGAGATTCAAGGCGACGGCGGATGTAACCGCGCCTTCTCATTTGTGGTCGTTTCCATTTGTGCGCCAGGAAATGCGCGCACGCCACCCGATTTCAAACTGTCATTCCGGTTCGCGCGCGTTTGCGTGCGAACCCGGAATCCAGAAACCTATCGGCGCCGCCTCTGGATTGCGGGCCCGGTGCTGTCGCGCCGTCCCGGAATGACGAAGGCCCGGGATTTCTCCCGGGCCTTCTTTAGTTCTGCGCTGAGGGGATGGACTAGAAGTCCATGCCGCCCATACCGCCCGGCATGCCGCCGGGGGCGCCGCCGCCCGCACCCTTCTTGGCCGGGAGCTCGGCAACCATCGCTTCGGTGGTGATTAGCAGGCCGGCGACCGACGCCGCGCCCTGGATCGCCGAACGCACGACCTTGGCCGGATCGATCACGCCCTTGGTGAGCATGTTGCCATACTCGCCCGCCTGCGCGTCGAAGCCGTAGGCGTACTGGTCTTTCTCGAGGATCTTGCCGACGATGACCGAGCCGTCTTCACCAGCGTTGCTGGCGATCTGGCGGGCCGGAGCCTGGAGCGCCTTGCGGACGATCTCCACGCCGACCTTTTGGTCGTCGTTCTGCGTCTTGATCTTCTTGAGGGCTTCCGTCGCGCGCAGCAGCGCAACGCCGCCGCCCGGGAGGATGCCTTCTTCAACCGCGGCGCGGGTCGCATGCATCGCGTCGTCGACGCGGTCCTTGCGTTCCTTCACCTCGATTTCGGTCGCGCCGCCGACGCGGATCACCGCGACGCCGCCCGCGAGCTTGGCCAGACGCTCCTGGAGCTTCTCTTTGTCGTAGTC
>CAIYTE010000077.1 GCA_903929045.1 uncultured Hyphomicrobiales bacterium | reverse complement strand
GGCGGCACGATCTTCTGGTCGACCGCCGATACCGGGCCCTGCCCTTCGGGCGAGCGCAGCTTATCGCAGCACTGTTTCATGATCCGGACCGACTGGCGCATCTCTTCCATGCGGATGAGATAGCGGTCGTAACAATCGCCGTTCTTGCCGACCGGAATATCGAAGTCGAGTTCGTTGTAGCACTCGTAAGGCTGCGACTTGCGCAGATCCCAGGCCGCGCCCGAGCCGCGCACCATCACGCCGGAGAAACCCCAGTTCCAGGCGTCCTCGAGTTTCACGACGGCGATGTCGACGTTGCGCTGCTTGAAGATACGGTTGCCGGTCAGCAGCGTGTCGAGATCGTCGACCACCTTCAGGAACGGATCGCACCAGTTATAGATGTCGTCGACGAGCTGGTTCGGCAGGTCCTGATGCACGCCGCCGACGCGGAAATATGCCGCGTGCATGCGCGAGCCCGACGCGCGCTCGTAGAACACCATCAGCTTTTCGCGCTCTTCGAAGCCCCACAGCGGCGGGGTCAGCGCGCCGACGTCCATCGCCTGCGTCGTGACGTTCAAGAGATGCGACAGGATGCGGCCGATTTCCGAATAGAGCACGCGGATCAACTGGCCGCGCTTGGGCACCTGGATGCCAAGCAGCTTTTCCACCGCGAGGCAGAAGGCGTGTTCCTGATTCATCGGCGCGACGTAATCGAGCCGGTCGAAATACGGGATCGCCTGCAGATAGGTCTTCTGCTCGATAAGTTTTTCCGTACCCCGGTGCAACAGCCCGATGTGCGGATCGACGCGTTCGACGACTTCGCCGTCGAGCTCCAGCACCAGACGCAACACGCCGTGCGCCGCCGGATGCTGCGGACCGAAGTTGATCGTGAAATTGCGGACTGCGGTTTCAGCCATCAGGGCGCAGCCTTCTTGTCGGGCTCGCCGGCGAGCTTGTTGCCCGGCGTCGGCTGCGGTTGGGCGGGCGGTGTCGGCACCGCCTTCTCATCGCCCGGCAACGGATAATCAGTGCCTTCCCAGGGCGAGAGGAAGTCGAAGGAACGGAATTCCTGCGCCAGACGCACCTTGTCGTAGACAACGCGCTTCTGCTCGTCGTCGTAACGCACCTCGACGAAGCCGGTCAGCGGGAAATCCTTGCGCAGCGGGTGACCGTCGAAACCGTAGTCGGTCAGGATGCGGCGCATATCCGGATGGCCAGTAAACAGCACACCGTAGAGATCATAGGTCTCGCGCTCGAACCAATCGGCACCACGGAACACGTCGATGATTGACGGCACCGGCGTGTTCTCGTCGGTCGTGATCTTGAGACGGATGCGCTGGTTCAGCCGCGGCGACATGAAATGATAGACGACGTCGAAGCGCTGCTCGCGGCCCGGCCAGTCGATGGCGGTGATGTCGATGATGCAGACGAACTGGCAGGCCGAGTCGTCGCGCAGGAAGGTGACAACCTTCACGATGTCGGAAGCCTTGGCGAAAAGGGTGAGTTCACCGTTGGCGACCGCATGACCGGTCACACTCGCCGGCAATCCGACCTTGATCGAAGCTCCAAGCCTGTCGAGCGTCTCGTCCATACCCTACTGCCTTGCCTTAACGCTCGATCGTGCCGGTGCGGCGAATTTTCTTCTGAAGCAGCAGCACGCCGTACAGAAGCGCTTCCGCGGTCGGCGGGCAGCCCGGCACGTAGATATCGACCGGCACGATGCGGTCGCAGCCGCGCACGACGCTGTAGCTGTAGTGATAGTAGCCGCCGCCATTGGCGCACGATCCCATCGAGATGACGTAGCGCGGCTCCGGCATCTGGTCGTAGACCTTGCGCAGCGCGGGCGCCATCTTGTTGGTCAGCGTGCCGGCGACGATCATGACGTCGGACTGGCGCGGCGACGCGCGCGGCGCAAATCCAAAGCGCTCGACGTCATAACGCGGCATCGACAGCTGCATCATCTCGACCGCGCAGCAGGCGAGACCGAATGTCATCCACATCAGCGAGCCGGTGCGCGCCCATGTGATGAGATCGTCCGCCGCGGTGACGATGAAGCCCTTGTCGGACAGCTCATTGTTGACGTCGACGAAAAACGGATCGGTCGATCCGACCGGCTTGCCGGTGCTCGGATCGATGATGCCGCGGGGGGCCTGTGCGACCATCGTCATTAGCGACACCCTTTCGGCGCGATCAGTCCCATTCCAGCGCGCCTTTCTTCCACTCATATATGAAGCCGACGGTCAGCACGCCAAGGAACGCCATCATCGACCAGAAGCCGAACTCACCGACCTGACGGAACGCCACCGCCCACGGGAACAGGAAGCTGACTTCGAGATCAAAAATGATGAAGAGAATGGCGACCAGATAGAAACGCACGTCGAACTTCATGCGGGCATCGTCGAAGGCGTTAAAACCGCACTCGTAGGCCGACAATTTTTCCGGATCGGGCTGCTGGTAGGCAACGATGAAGGGCGCGATCAACAGCGCCAGCCCGATCACCATCGCGACCGCGATAAAGACCACCAGAGGCAGATAATTCATCAGCAGTGCGTTCATCGGCGAACCTCAGCGTACAGCGTCCCTTAACGCTCCAAAGCCCCGGAGATACGCCCGCCCTGGATCGCACGGCCGTTGGAACCGGCCGCAGGCTTGTACTAAAAAACGCCCTTGCCGCAGTGGGATATGCCTCGCGGGCGGAAGAGTTCGAGGCTTAGCGCAGCGCACAAACGGGTGCAAGCCGACATTAGAAAGCATCCACGGTACGAAAAAGCATCGGAATTTCCGGGCTCTTACGGCATTTGACGTATAGCACCGCGCGCCGATAGTGATGTGACGCGCGCCCAAAACAAGAAGCGCCGCCTTCGGAGGATTCGCATGCCACCCCTGCAACGGATGATGCCGCTGGTTCTGGCTGCGGCCTTGGCCGCGCCCCTGTTCACGCTGCCCGTCAATACCTCGGCCCTGGCCGACGATTACCCCTCGCGCCCGGTCAAGCTGATCGTGCCGTTCGGCGCCGGCGGTCCGACCGACATCTACACCCGCGCCGTCGCGGAGGAATTACAGAAGTCGCTGAAACAGCCCTTCGTCATGGAAAACCGTCCGGGCGCCGGCACCACCATCGGCACCGAATTCGTCGCCAAGTCGCCGCCAGACGGCTACACGCTGCTGATGATTTCCGGCACGCAGACGGTCAACGAGACCCTGTTCGCCAAGAAGAACTACAAGCTGATGACGGACCTCGTGCCGGTGGCGCCGCTCATCAACACGGACCTCGTGCTGGTGGTCCACCCCTCGGTACCGGCGAAAAACGTCCAGGAACTGCTGGCGCTGGCCAAGTCCCGCCCCGGCACCGTCAATTACGGCTCGTCGGGCATCGGGTCGAATTACCACATGGCGGGTGAGCTTTTGAAAAACCTCGCCGGCGTCGACATCGTCCACGTGCCCTACAAGGGCTCGACCGGCGCCCGCAACGACATCCTCGGCGGCCAGATCCAGATGCTGTTCGACTCGGTGCCGAGCATCGCGCCGGTCGTGAAATCCGGCATGGTCCGCGCGCTTGCCACCACGGGCGCCAAGCGCTCGGAAATCCTGCCGGATGTTCCGACCATGGAAGAAGCCGGCGTGAAAGGTTTCCAGGCAACGCTCTGGGTCGGCGTCATGGCGCCCGCCGGAACGCCCAAGGAGATCGTCGACAAGCTCAACAGCGAGATCAGCCGGATCGTTTCGAGCCCCGCGATCAAGAAATCCTGGGACGAGCAAGGCGCCAACCCGATCACGATGACCCAGCCGCAGTTCAAGACCTTCATGGACGCAGAAGTCGCGAAATGGGCTAAGATCATCAAGGCCAACAACATCCAGCAGATCAACTAACCCTCACTCTATGTGGAATATGCAATGAATCAGATGACCACGCCCGCCGCCGTCACCTTCAAGGGTGAGGATCACTGGACCACCAAGGATAACGGCGCCGCAAAGCTGTTCCTGTTCAACAAGTGCGCCGGCGATCCGGCCAAGGCCGTCGGCACCATCCTGTTCATCCACGGTTCGTCGATGGCCGGCCAGCCGACCTTCGACCTTCAGGTGCAGGGCCGCCCGTTCTCGTCGTCGATGGATTATTTCGCCAGCATCGGCTTCGACGTCTGGATGGTCGACATGGAGGGCTACGGCCGCTCCACCAAGGACCGTGACAACAACGCCCCGATCGCGCAGGGCGCGGATGACTGCTACGCCGCCGCCCAATACATCCAGAAGCTGCGCGGCAAGGTAAAGTTCATGGCTTACGGCATCTCGTCGGGCGCGCTGCGCGCCGCGATGTTTGCCGAGCGTCACCCGGAGATGGTGGCCCGCCTGGCGCTCGACGCTTTCGTGTGGACTGGCGAAGGCTCGGTAACGTTGGCCGAGCGCAAGAAGAAGCTGCCGGACTTCATCAAGATCAACCGCCGGCCGATGAACAAGCCCTTCATTCACTCGGTCTTCGACCGCGACCACCCCGATACCGCCGAACGCAACGTCATCGAGGCTTTCGCCGACGCCGTCTGCGAACTGGACGATTCAGTGCCGACCGGCACGTATGTCGACATGTGCTCGCGTCTGCCGGTTGTCAGCCCCGACAAGATCACGGTGCCGACCCTAATCATGCGCGGCCAGCACGACGGCATCGCTTCGATGGAAGATTTGATCAAATTCTTCGAGAAGTTGCCGAACCCGGACAAACAATTCACCGTCATGTCCGGTATTTCGCATGCCAGCTTCCAGCAGAAGAACTATATGATGGTCTATCACATCCTCGCCGGCTGGTTCACGCAGCCGGAGCCAGTGTACATAGGCTAAGACCAGCAGTAATGAATTCAGAACCGACAATAGCGCGCCGCATACTCAGGGCGTTGGCTAATCCACGTCACGCGCCTCGCAGGGCGCTGAAGGTCCTGCGCCAGACACGCGTCGCCTTGTTCGGCGAGCGGCTGGATCAGGCTGCCAGGGCTGCCGTGAACACGCACCGGCGCGTGTTCTGGGGCGACAGAATGCTGACCCTCGATAAAATCGCGGGCTTCCTTGACGACCCGAAATTCCACGCCGCGTTCCAGTCGATCAAGGGCAAGCATATCTACGACCAGTACAAGTCGCCGCACACGATTTCATGGCGATTGCACACGCAGGTCTGGGCCGCCGAAAACGCGCTCAAGCTCGACGGCGACTTCGTCGAATGCGGCGTCTTCAAAGGCGATATGGCCTGGGTCGTCTTAAGCATGGTCGGCGACCGGCTGCGGGACCGCACGTTTTACCTGTACGACAGCTTCGAAGGTCTCTCGCCCGAGCAGGTCGCGAAAGACGACGACTACGCGCACAGCCCGGGCTTCGTCGGCACCGCCAAGAAAGCCTATGAGGAGCAAGGCATCGAGGCGTCGGTCCGCGCGCGTTTCGCGCCCTTCCCGAACGTCAAGATCACCAAGGGTTTCCTACCCGGCACGCTCGATCAAGCTTGCCCGGACAAGATCGCCTATCTGCACATGGATTTGAATTCGGCGCTCGCCGAAGTCGCAACGCTCGAACGGCTGTTCGACCGCGTCGTTCCCGGTGGCATGGTGGTGTTCGACGACTACGGCTGGGACCTTTTCAAAGAGCAGCGTGCGGCCGAGGACGCGTTTTTCGCCAAGCGCGGTTACAAGGTTCTGGAGTTGCCGACGGGCCAAGGCCTCGTCGTCAAACGCGCCAACTGACGTTCTGCTAGACGCCGAGTTGCGTCGCCAGCGCCGCCAAATCCTGCGCAGCGAAATCAACCGGCACGGTTGGGGCGCTCTCGCCCTTGCCGGGCCCGTGTTCGGTCGGACGCGCAATATGCGCCGTGCGCAGACCGCTGGCGGCAGCCGCGTGCAGGTCGTTCGAATGCGCCGCCACCATCATGCACTGCGCGGGCGCCAGATCGAACGCGGCACAGGCCGCCTCGTAGACGCGGGGCTTGGGCTTGTAGTCGCCGGCGATCTCGGCGCCGAGAATGGCATCCCACGGCAGACCGTTGCGCCGCGCCAAGTCTGCCATCAGCGAGATGTTGCCGTTCGAGACCGGCGCGATCAGGAATTTGGTTTTCAGCCGCGCCAAAGCCGCCGGCACATCCGGCCAGGCGTCGAGGCGGTGCCAGGCAAGCGTCAGATCGCGCAGCGTGGCCTCTGACAGCCCCGTCACACCAAGGCGCGGCAGGAGCGCTCCAGATTGCGCCGGTGCAGCACGTCGAGCTTGCTGAAGGGAATAGTCCCATTGCGGACCTCTTCCATCCCCGGCTGGTATTCGGCCCGCCAGGCGTCCGCAAAAGCGGGCCAGTCGAGGCCAATTCCCTGTGGATGCAAAATGGCGGCGGATTCGCGGGCGATCGAGGTTCGCCAATCGACAAGAGTTCCGAAGACGTCGAAAAAGAGAGCTCGAAGACCGGAAATCGAGACTTCTGCGCGCATTTTTGGGGTGCCCCCGAGGGGGAATGTTGCGGCGCGAAACGGCGGCTAAGCTATTGATAAAATGGCGGGAGCGACCGGACTCGAACCGGCGGCCTCTGCCGTGACAGGGCAGCGCTCTAACCAACTGAGCTACGCCCCCGCGGGCGTTGGCGCAGGAAGTATAGACCGCTCTCCCCCAAGTCAAGGCAAAGTATGACGCGCCGCGGAAATTACGGAAATGCCTTATTTATCGATAGAATCGGTGGTCAGACCGCCCTCGAATCGTCTATGCGGGCATGTGTTTGGCGCTCCGCTGAACATCACGGATTCATTGAGGAGGGTCCACAGATGGCTACGGCTCCTGGAAAAACACCGACACCCGCGACTGTCACGTTGAAGCATCTCGCCGCCGCGCTCGCGGAATCGCACGAGATGTCGAAGAAGCAGGCGGAAGCCGTTCTCGGCGACTTCGTCGGCAACATCGTCAAGCACTTGAAGAAGGGCGAGCGTATCCGCATCGGCGGCCTCGGCATCCTTCAGGTGCGCAAGCGCGCCGCGCGCATGGGCCGCAACCCGGCCACGGGCGAAGCGATCCAGATCAAAGCGTCGAAGAAGGTTGCCTTCCGCGCTTCGAAGGAACTGAAAGAGGCGGTCTGAGCCAGCTCAGACCGGATCCTCCGGACTAAAAAAGCGGCAGGCCAGGTGCACGGAGGTGCCCTCGCCTGCCGCTTTTATTTTGAGGCTGTAGAGTGCCCGCATGACAAACCTTCCCGCCTTCGACCACACCGTCACCGAACGCTTCCTGCGCTATGTCGTCATCGACACGCAGTCGGACGCCAGTTCACCGACCACGCCGTCCACGGAGAAGCAGAAGAACCTCGGACGGGTGCTGACGCAGGAACTGCGCGATATCGGCCTCAGTGACGCTGATATGGACGCCCACGGCTATGTCTACGCCACACTGCCGGGCAACAGCACCAAGACGGTCCCGGTTATCTGCCTGTGCTCACACATGGACACCTCGCCGGACTGCTCGGGCGCGAATGTGAAGCCGCAGATCCTGCGCCACTATCAGGGCGGCGACATCACGTTGGCCGCCGATCCGACCCAGATCATCCGCGTCAGCGAGCATCCGGCGCTCGCCAGCCAGACCGGCAACGACATCATCACGACCGACGGCACCACGCTGCTGGGCGCCGACGACAAAGCGGGCCTTGCCGAAATCGTCGATGCGCTGCGCTACCTCGTCAAAAACCCGCAGGTGAAGCACGGCACCATCAAGGTGCTGTTCACGCCGGACGAAGAAATAGGCCGGGGTGTCGACAAGGCCGACCTCAAGCGGCTCAGCGCCGACTTCGCCTACACGATGGACGGCGAGACGGCCGGATACATCGAGGACGAGACGTTCTCGGCCGATGGCGCTGTCGTCACCATTCAGGGCGTCAGCGCGCATCCGGGCTTCGCCAAAGGCCGCATGGAAAACGCCATCAAGATCGCGGCACAGATCGTCGACCGGTTGCCGAAGGACACCTGCTCACCGGAGACGACCGAGGGCAAGCAGGGCTTCATTCACCCCACCAACGTGGAAGCCGAGCTCGACCGCGCCACGCTGAAGTTCATCTTGCGCGACTTCACCGAGGCCGGGCTGAAAGACAAGGCGGCGCTGCTGGAAAAAGCCGTGCGCGACACGCTCGCGGCGTTTCCGCGCTCAACCTACGACATGAAAGTCGTCCAGCAGTACCGCAACATGAAAGAGGTGCTCGACCGCCATCCCGGCATCGTCGACAATGCCATCGAGGCGGTGCGCCGCGCCGGCCTCATAGCGGTGCGCAACAGCATCCGCGGCGGCACCGACGGCTCGCGGCTGTCCTTCATGGGCCTGCCCTGCCCGAACATCTTTGCCGGCGGCCACGCCTTCCACTCGCGGCTGGAATGGGTCAGCGTCCAGGACATGGAAGCCGCCGTGCGTACCATCGTGCATCTGGCGATGGTGTGGGAGGAGCGGGCTTGAGGCCCGCCTGCGCGCGAAGGTTGGCTTGCCAATCGAAGCTACGAGCCGCGCGTTTGGATGGGGCCCGTCTTCGCCAAGCGGCTACGACGGGCAACCTTCGCGGGATAGATTGGCTCACCAACCGAAGCGCCGGAGGCGCGAAGGTTGGTAGGCGGTGACGGGATCGAACCGCCGACCTGTCCCGTGTAAAGGGAATGCTCTACCGCTGAGCTAACCGCCCACACTGCGAGGCTGACGCCCGCGCGCCCCTCTTAGGGCGAGACGCACGGGCAACGCAAGGTCCTACGGCGTCCGCAGGCCGAGGGTCGTGACCAAAGCCTTGATCTCGGCCGCTTCCTTGACCATCAGTTTGCCGAGTTCCTCCGGCGTGGAGGTGGCAACCGTCAGGCCGAGTTCTTCGACCCGCTGCTTCACCGCCGGATCGCGGCCGGCTTCGGCGAAAGCGGCGTTGAGTTTGGCGATGATCGCCGGCGGCGTGCCGGGAGGCGCCGCGACGGCAAACCAGTTGGCGACGCTGACATTGCCGTAGCCGGCCTCCGCCAGGGTCGGCACCTCGGGCACCAGCGACCAGCGCTGCGCGCCGTCAATCGCCAGCGCCTTGAGCTTCTTGCTCTCGAGAAAGCTCTTTGAGGCCGGCGCGCTGGGCCAGGCCACATCGAGCTGGCCGCCCAAGAGATCGCTCACCATCGGCGCGCCGCCCTTGTAGTGGATGAACTCCGCTTTCATGCCGGTCGCCGCCAGCAGCTTGGCGCTGGCCAGATGCGACGGCGTGCCCGCGCCCGGCGAGCCAAAGTTCAGGCCCTTCGGCTTCGTCTTGGCGAGCGCGATGAGGTCAGCGATGGAATTGGCCGGGCTATCAGCCGGCACCGCGACGATGCCGGTGAAGTTGAACACGACGCCGATCGGCTGCGCGCCGGCCACCGGATCGTAGATCGCGACATCGGACAGCGCCGGAATGGTGGCGTGCTGCGAGCCCGAGAACATCAGCAGCGTGTAGCCGTCGGGCGTCGCCTTCTGCAGGCCGGCCGCGGCGACCGCGCCGCTCGCCGCTGGACGGTTTTCGACGATAACGGTCTGCTTGAGAATGGTGCCGACGCTCTGCGCGTAGAGCCGCGCCATGACGTCGGTGACGCCGCCGGCGGCCAGCCCGACCAGAATGGTGATCGGGCGGCTCGGATAATCCTGTGCGTGCGCCACAGACGGCGCAGCAACAACAGCCAATGCAGCAACAAAACCGGCAAGACGGCGCTTCAAGCTCATGAATTCTCCCCCGTAATGGCGCCGCTCTTAGCCGCCGCCTGAGGGCGCCGCAAGCGAGAGAACACCATGCCGCACAGGGGCAACCGGACAAAACAAAAAGGCGGCATCTTGCGATGCCGCCGTTGGATTTATGCTGCTCCTGAGCCGCTTAATGCGCGGTCAGGGCACCGTCGTCGTCGACCACCGGCTCGCCCGGGGTGGCGGCAGCCGCCGCCATCTTGGCACTGGCTTCGTCCCACTCGATCGGCTCGGGCTTGCGCACGAGCGCGCGGGCGATG
>CAIYTE010000076.1 GCA_903929045.1 uncultured Hyphomicrobiales bacterium | reverse complement strand
TGCGGCGGAGCGGGCCGGACACACGCTTCCTGCGCAAGGTGAATGGGACGACTTGTTCTTCCATATTTTCCTGGCTGCGATTGAGCCGCGGCTGGGTTCGCCTGTGCCGACGGTGCTGCACGATTGGCCTGCGACGATGGCGGCGCTTGCGAAGATTTCGCTGTCCGACAAACGTTTCGCCGAACGGTTCGAGATTTACGTCGCGGGGCTTGAGCTTGCCAACGGCTTCACCGAATTGACCGACGCCACCGAACAGCGCGCGCGTTTCGAAGCCGATCAGGTGAAGCGCCAACGTCTCTACGGCGCGTGTTATCCGATCGACGAAGATTTTCTGGCCGCCCTTGCGTCGATGCCGCCAGCGGCGGGCGTGGCGCTGGGCTTCGATCGCTTGGTGATGCTGGCGACGGGAGCGGAAAGTATTGACGACGTGCTGTGGGCGCCGGTGGCGTCGGTCGACTGATTAAGCGCGCTGAGCGCGTGCGTCGGCGATGACTTTATTGAACGCTTTCACAGCAGACGCTGCGCCGTCGGTGTAGTCCCACACACCTGACGAGACAGCGAGGAAATCCGCTCCGGCATCGACCAGCACGGCGCAGTTCTCAACCTTGATGCCGCCAATCGCGACGCATGGCACGGTCATGATGTCGGACCACCATTCGAGAATGTCTGGCTCGGGATGGCCTTCGGCAATTTTGGTCGTGGTCGGGAAGAACGCGCCGAAGGCGATGTAATCGGCGCCGTTCTCGGCAGCCTCCATGGCGAGGTGACGGGAGTCGTAGGCCGACGCGCCGACAATGGCGTGGGGGCCGACGATGCGGCGCGCTTCGGCGACGCCGCCGTCTTCCTTGCCGACGTGGACACCGTCGCAACCGGTGTCGACGGCGATGTCCGGACGATCGTTGAGAATGAAAGCGACATCGCGCAACTGAGCGATCGGGCGCAGTGCATCGACGGCACGGCGCACGGTGTCGTCGTCGACATCCTTGAGGCGAAGCTGGATCGAGGCCACGTCGCCGGCGTCGAGGGTGGCCGCCAAAACATCGGCGAAGGCGGCCGGATCGAGCTTGGGCGGCGTGATCAGATAAAGCCGGCAGCCCTCTTCATTGCCAGAAGAAGCGGTTGGCCGGGGTGAAGGCGCCGTAATGACGGTCACGCCTTTTATCTACGCCTTGCCGAGATAGATTTGCGTTAGGGCATCGAGCATCGCGAGCGCTTCGTCGCGCGGGCGCTGGAACGTGTTGCGGCCGATGATCGAGCCGTTGCCGCCGCCATCGCGGATAGCGCGGGTCTCGTTGTAGACGCTCTCCAGATCCTTCGCTTCACCGCCCGAGAAGACGACGATGCGACGGCCGTTGAAGCAAGCCTGAGTCACATGGCGCACGCGTTCGGCGAGGGTGCCGATCGGAATCTTGAAGTCTTCATAGACTTTCTTGGCGGCGGGAAGATCGAGGAACGCGGTCGGCAGCTTGACCTTGATGATGTGAGCGCCCAACAGCGCCGCGATGTGGGCGGCATAGGCGCAGATATCCATGGCGGTCTCGCCATCCTTCGTCACCAGGCCGCCGCGCGGGTAGGACCAAATCACCACCGCGATGCCGTGGGCCTTGGCTTCCGCAGCGAGCTCGCGGATTTCTTCGAACTGATTGTAGGCGGCGTCCGAGCCCGGATAGATCGTAAAGCCGATCGCGGCGCAGCCGAGCCGAAGCGCGTCCTTAACAGAGGCGGTGACGGCTTGGTCGGCGTTTTCCTTGAGACGCGACAGCGAGTTGGCGCTGTTCATCTTGAGAATGGTGGGGATCGCACCGGCGAACGAATCGGCGATCGCTTCCATCATGCCCAAGGGCGTCGCGTAGGCCGAGAGACCGGCGTCGAGGGCCAACTGCGGATGGTAATGCGGATCGTAACCGGCCGGATTGGCCGCGAAGGAGCGCGCCGGACCATGCTCGAAGCCCTGGTCGACCGGCAGGATGATCATCTTGCCGGTGCCGCCGAGGCGACCCTGCATCAGAATGCGGGCCAAGTTCGCCTTGGTGCCGGGGTTGTCGCTCTCGTAGTTGGCGAGGATCTTCTTAACGCGCTGGGTGATCTTCATGGCCGCTTGGCTCCCATCGGAGGAAATGTTCGGCCGCCGCCAGGACGTTTCGGCGTGGGGCCATGTCTCGCGGTTCTCTTAGCCGAGCGGCGGGGGGTTTGCAACGATGCCCCGGAGGACGAAGAACGAGAAGAAAACCAGGCAGAGAGCGCCTGCGGATTGGCTTCCTTGGACAAATCGAAGGCAACGGTGGGCGGCGCGTGAAGCGCCACCCCGGCGCGCTTGGCGATCGCCTTGAGGCGTGCCAGGGCGCGCGCGTTGCCGTGAAACGACACCGCCTCGATGCGCGCGCGGATCGAGGCCATCACCGCGCCCGGTGAATCGGCGCAATCGAGCATAAAGGTGACCGCCGCGCTCGGCGCGATGTCCTCACGGGCAGCGTCGGTCAGTGCCTTGAACCAGACCGGTCCGGCGAACAGTGCGGCACCCGGCGGGCTAACGATGATCAGCGGCCGGTCGGCCAAAGCTGCGGCGCGGGCGGCGTCGATCGCCTCCGCCGCGTTATGCACCATGACGACGCGGGCTCGTTGCTTGGCCATGATCTCATTGTCGAGTTGCGGCTGAGCGGGGGCAAGTGAAACCGCACGCCGTGTCAATTTCCTGGGCCGACTTATACAGTGATCCCGCGTTCCGCGCGTTGCGAGCGAGGAGCGACGGGCGTATGGTGATTCGGCCCCGCGCTGGCCGCAATTGCGAACGTTGAGAATGACCGAACCCGAGGCAACCCAAGCCATCATCGATCCCGAAGCCGTCCGCGAGCGTCTCGCCGCGGCATTGGTGCGTCTCGACGAGGCGTCGGCCACGGCGGCCGAACGCATCACCCGTCTGGAAGCAGAGCAAACCCGTCTCGAGGCGGACCTCGCAGCGGTGCGCGATGCGGCGGCAAAAGTGGGGCGCCTGGAAGCGGTGGTGGGCGCCGCCGAAGCCGACCGCGAACGCCTCGCCGGCGAACGCGATACGGCGCTTGCCGATTCCAAACAGACGACGGCCGAGCTTGCCGTCGCCCGCGACGAACGGGATCGCGCCGCGGCTGAACTTGCTGCGGCCAACGCCGAGAAAGATCGTCTTGCCGGCGCTCTGGTGTCGGCCGAGAGCGAGCGCGGCCGCCTCGCCGAAGAGTTGTCGGCCGCAGCGGATATGCGCACAGCGCTTGAAAGTGAAATTGCCGCCCGAGCCGATGCCCAAGCGCGCGTGGAAAATGAATTGTCGCTCGCCCGCGACGCGGCTGCCGCCGAACACACTCGGCTTGAGAGCGATCTGGTCGCGGCGCGGGCGGCCCTGGCGACCGCTCTTGTCGCCGCCGGCGATGCCGAGGCGCGGCTGGCGCAGAATTTGGAAGACGGCGAGGCGCGCGCGCGTCTTGCCGCTGCATTGTCCGCCGGCATCGACGAGCGCGATCGTCTGCTCTCCGCGCTGGCGGCCGCACGCCAGCAAGAAGGTGAGTCGCAGGCGCGCGAGGCGGCGGCGCTCGGTGCCATGGCCGCTCTCAAATCGG
>CAIYTE010000075.1 GCA_903929045.1 uncultured Hyphomicrobiales bacterium | reverse complement strand
GGCGCGGCACTTCGGCGGCTTTGCCGGTTGTGCTGATGATAACGCCTTCAACGACGAGGACGTTGACGCCGTCAGCGTTCTCTCGACTGATGCGAACGTTGTCGAATTTCAGATTGCGCAGATTGACCGGCAGGCCGATCGCGGCGAACAGCGACGCGGTTTGCGGCAGATAGCGCACGACTTCGCTGCGAGCGCCGATCAGCGCGACGTTGAAGGCGAACAGCACCAGCAGGATCGCTATCCAACGTGACGACTTGCGCTTGGTCTTGCGCCGCGCCTTCAGCCGTTCGCGGCGGGCAATGAAGGCCGCGGATTCGTCGGCGTCGGGTTCGGACAAGGACGTAGATATGGGAGCCGGCATAGGCGCGTGATCGATCGGCGGCACCAGCGACGGCGCGTCGGTGATCGCGAGTGATGCGTGCTCCGGTTCTTCGAAAGGCGCGAGGTCGTTGTTGTGCACCGTCGAGCCGAACGGCGAGGTCGCTTGCGGCAATGACGGCAGCGGCTCGTCGGGCTCATGGCCGAAATCGTCGGACGCCGGGGGTACGTCCTCCGGGATCGGATGGTCGTGTGGGCCTCGGGTCTGGTCGTGGCCGCCCAGGTCAGCGCCTAAATGGCCGCTCAGGTCGCCGTTATTTTGCGCTTCGGCTTCGGCGATGACGCCGTTGACGAAGGCGGACACGTCGCTGGCGGGCTTTTGCTGGGAGGCGAACCAGGTCGTCTTGCAGCGGGCGCAACGCACGGTCCGTCCGGCCGAACCGACGGAAGCCGGGTCGATCAGGTAGGAGGTGGCGCAATTCGGGCAGACAATGAGCATTGAGGGCAGACAACCCCTACGCGGCGGATCAATTGGAGCCCGAAGCTAGCAGGCGACCGTTAATGGACCGGAAACCATGAAAGCGCTTGGTGGTAAGGGGAAACGGCCCTCGCGGGCCGTGTCCGGCGCTGGCGGCGGCGCGATATTGCTGTAAAAACGGACCCGGCGCCGCGATTTGGCGTCAAATGGTCGCTATCGAGGGCTCTGGTGGGCATCGCCTTTGCGTAACCGGGGCAGCCCAACGGGCGGGGGATGATGGTCCGATTCGAAAATGTTGGTCTTCGTTACGGTATCGGTCCGGAGGTCCTGCGCGACCTGACCTTCCGCATCGAGCCGCATTCCTTTCAGTTCCTGACGGGGCCGTCCGGCGCGGGCAAGACCTCGCTGCTGCGGCTGCTGTTCCTGTCCCTGAAACCGACGCGCGGCCTGATCACCCAGTTCAGCCATGACGTCGCGACCTTGTCGAAGGACGCGGTGGCAACCTTGCGCCGCCGCATCGGCATTGTGTTTCAGGATTTCCGGCTGCTCGATCACATGAGCCTGTACGAGAACGTGGCGTTGCCGCTGCGCGTCATGGGCCGGCCGGAAGAAAGCTATCGCGATGAAGTCATCGAGCTGTTGAAATGGGTCGATCTCGGCGAGCGCATGTGGGCGCTGCCGCCGGTGTTATCCGGCGGCGAGAAACAGCGCGCGGCCATCGCACGTGCCGTGATCGCGCGGCCGCAACTGCTGCTCGCCGACGAGCCGACCGGCAATGTCGATCCGTCCCTTGCGCAGCGTCTGTTGCGGCTTTTCATCGAACTCAACAAGTCCGGGACGTCCGTGGTGATCGCCACGCACGACATCGCGCTGATGGACCAATACGACGCGCGCCGTCTGGTGCTGCACGACGGTCGGCTGCATATCTATGACTAACCGCGACACGGACGATCTGACGCCGCCTATTCTGCCGCCGCGCGCGCCTGGCCTGCCGCTGCCGCGGTTCGACACGCCTTTGGTGCCGCGCAATTCCATTTCCGGCCGGGCGCTGGTGGCCGTTGTCGCGATCATGACGTTTCTGGCGTCGATCACGACGGGCGCGGTCATTCTCGTCAGTGGCGCGGCCAGCGAATGGCAGGCGGACGTGTCGCGCGAGATCACGATCCAGGTCATTCCGGCGCCGGGCCGCGATGTCGACGCCATCGTCGCCAAGGCGTCGGCCGTGGCGCGGCCGTTCCGCGGCATTAGCGAGGTGCGGGCCTACAGCAAGGAAGAATCGGCAAAGTTGCTGGAACCGTGGCTGGGCAGCGGATTGTCGCTCGATACCTTGCCCGTACCGCGCCTCATCGTTCTGAAAATGGAATCGAACCCGGCGCCGGATCTCGCGCAGCTCCGGAAGCAACTTGCAGATCAGGCGCCGGGCGCCACACTCGACGACCATCGCGGCTGGATCGACCGTATGCGTGCCATGACAGCAACGGCGGTCGGCGCCGGTATCGGTGTCCTCATCCTGATGATCGCGGCGACGGTGCTGTCCGTCACCTTCGCGACGCGCGGCGCCATGGCGACCAATAAAACAGTCATCGAAGTGCTGCATTTTGTCGGCGCCAAGAACGGCTACATCGCTAGCCATTTCCAGCGGCACTTCCTGCTCTTGGGTCTGCAGGGCGGCGCTATTGGCGGAGGCGGGGCGATCCTGCTGTTCGCACTGGCAGGGCTGATCAGCCGCTGGTTCACGGGAACCGTGAGCGGCGACCAGACGGCCGCCATGTTCGGGTCGTTTTCCATTGGGATGACCGGCTATATCGCGGTCGTCGGACAAGTCGTATTGATCGCGGTGGTGACCGCCTGGACGTCGCGCCAGACCGTCAATCACACGTTGGAGGCCATGGACTAGGAATGCTCGCCGGATTTGCACGCTGGATCGGCTTTTTCACCATGACGGTCAGCATCGTCGCGGCGGTCCTGCTTGCGTTCGGCTTTCTGTGGTTCGCCGTCAACATCCAGACCGAAGACACCCAGCTTCAGAGCAAGGCCGACGGCATCGTCGTGCTCACCGGCGCGGCCTCGCGCATTCCTGACGCGATCGAACTCCTGGCGGCGGAGCGCGGCAAACGCCTGCTGATCACCGGTGTGCATCGCGCTACCAGCGCGTCGGAAATCGCGCGGCTGACGCCGCTGTACTCCAAATTTTTCAACTGTTGCATCGATCTCGACAAGTCGGCGCTCAATACGTTCGGCAACGCGCTGGAAACACGGCGCTGGGCGCGCGACCATAATTTCAATTCGCTCATCATCGTGACGTCGAACTGGCACATGCCGCGCGCCATGGCGGAGGTCGCGCACCAGTTGCCCGACACCGCCCTGATCGCCTATCCGGTGATGTCCGAGAAGGTGAAGACCGAGCCTTGGTGGCAGAGCCTCGACACGACGCGGTTTTTGTTCGCGGAATATTTGAAATACCTGTTTGCGTTGGCCCGCATGGGTCTCGATCCCGATACTGCCTTGTAAAGGACTGCCGTGATCTTCGTCCGCTCCATCGTTTTCAACGTCTTGTTTTACGTGAACACGATCTTCTGGCTACTTGTCGGCCTGCCGACATTTTTCATGCCGTATTGGGGTATCGTCGAAGTCGCCAAGGCCTGGGGCCGGGTCAATCTGGTTTTGCTGCGGTGGGTCGTCGGTATCAAAATCGAAATTCGTGGCGCCGAGAAGATTCCGAAGGGCGGGCTGATCATTGCCGCCAAGCATCAGTCAGCGTGGGAAACCTTCGCGCTGTTGCCGCTGTTCGACATCCCCTTGTTCATCGTCAAACGCGAACTGATGTGGATCCCGATCTTCGGCTGGCTGATGGCGAAGGGCCGCATGGTGCCGGTCAATCGCAGCGCCGGTTCGCAGGCGCTCGTCGACATGACCGAGCGTGCGGGGGCGGAGATCGCCTGTGGCCGCCAGCTTATTATCTTCCCCGAAGGCACGCGGCGGCCCGCCGGTGCGGAGCCCCGTTATAAATATGGCGTCGCGCACCTCTATGCGACCGCGGGCGTGCCCTGCGTGCCGATCGCGCTGAATTCCGGCCTGTTCTGGCCGCGCCGCACGATCCTGCGTCATCCGGGCACGGTGCTGGTCGAAGTGCTCGACCCGATCCTGCCCGGCCTGAGCAAGGAAGAGTTTTTCCAAAGGCTGCAGAGCGATATCGAAGCGGCGACGGCGCGTTTGATCGCGGAATCCAGGGCTAAAATGGTCGCCTGACGTTCGTCCGCTTCGCAGCCGGCTTTTATGGAACAAAACCGGCGCTGTGTCGTTCGGGATGGGCCGTCAAAGCGATGGCGCGTTTGTTATTTGCGGCGGAGGAAGCAGGCGCGATAGGGCTTCTCCCCGGTAAAGAGTGCCTCGACGTTGACCCCAGCCCGGCCCGATTTCCAGGACATCTTCCCCGGCGACAGTGCAATGAGCGCGCTGATGCGTACGCACGATTGGGCATCGACGCCCCTCGGTCTGCCGCAAACCTGGCCTGAGGGGCTCAAGGTTCCCTTGAGCATCCTGCTGACCTCCCGGTTTGAGATGTGGCTCGGCTGGGGCCCCGATCTCGCCTTCTTCTACAACGACGCCTACGTCCCGACTTTGGGTGTGAAGCATCCCAACGCGCTCGGCCAGCCGATGCGCGAAGTCTGGAAAGAAGTGTTCGCCGACGTTCAGGATCGGATCATTTCGGTGATGCGGGATGGCATCGCCACCTGGGACGAGGCGCTGCTGCTGCTCGAGCGCAACGGCTATCCGGAAGAAACGTATCACAGCTTTTCCTACAGTCCGTTGCGCGGCGATGCCGGTGCTATCGAAGGCCTGATGTGCGTCGTCACCGAAGAGACCGAGCGCGTCATCAGCGCGCGCGAGATGGCGACGCTGGCGACTTTTTCAGCTGCTTTGTTGCCGGTGCGCACGCGCGAGGAACTTGTCAGTGCCGTTCACGGCGCGTTGCAAGCCAACACGCGCGATTATCCGTTCGGGTTTCTCCACCTCTTTGATGACTCGCCCGCCAATGGACGTGTGGAAGAGGCGCCGTGGCCGTTCTGGCATATCAAGGCGGGCGCCGAGACCGTCCGGATCAAGCTCGAAGGCGTTTTGTCTGATCCGCCGAAGGGGGCGTGGGCTACGCCGCCCCAAGAGGCGCTCATTTTGCCCGTCGGCAAATCCGGGGACGGCGTTGCGGCCGGCGCACTGGTGCTGGGGCTCAATCCGTATCGCCGGCAGGCCGTTGACGATCCGGAGGTGATGCGGCTTCTCGCCGGTCAGATTTCCGGCGCCTTGGCGGCTGTCGACGCGCGCCTCAGCCAGGCCGCGGAAACGCAACGGCTGCAGCAACTGTTCGAGCAGTCGCCGAGCTTTATCGCCGTGCTCCGGGGGGCGGACCATGTCTTTGAAATGGTCAATCCGGGCTACACGCAGCTTATCGGCCACCGCAATGTCGTCGGCCGCCCAGTGCGCGAAGCCCTGCCGGAGATCGCAGGACAGGGCTTCTTTGAATTGCTGGACCGGGTTTTCACGACCGGCGAGCCGTTCCGGGGGCAATCGGTGCAGGCCGTTCTGCAACGAACCGAAGGGGCGAACCCGGAGAAGCGTATCCTCGATTTTGTCTACCAGCCGATCCGCGGCGTCGACGGGACGATGTCGGGCGTTTTTGTCGAGGGCATCGATGTCACCACGGCGCACGAAGCAACCATCGCGCTCGCCGAATTGAACGCCACGCTCGAACAGCAGGTGACGCAACGAACCGGCGAACTCATGGTCGCCGAGGAGGCCCTGCGCCAAAGCCAGAAGATGGAAGCGGTGGGTCAGCTCACCGGCGGCATCGCGCATGATTTCAATAATCTGCTCGCCGGCATCAGCGGCAGTCTCGAAATGATGGAAACGCGCATCGGCCAAGGCCGGATCGACGCCATTCCGCGTTACATCGACGCCGCGCAGGGCGCGGCCAAGCGCGCCGCGGCGCTGACGCAACGGCTGCTCGCGTTCTCGCGGCGGCAGACGCTCGATCCACGTCCCGTAAACATCAACCGTTTGGTCGGCGACATGGAGGAGTTGACCCGGCGCACCGTCGGACCGTCGATCGAAATTGA
Source organism: uncultured Hyphomicrobiales bacterium (assembly GCA_903929045.1). GTDB lineage: Bacteria > Pseudomonadota > Alphaproteobacteria > Rhizobiales > Xanthobacteraceae > Pseudolabrys. Next base: position 18,271 of record CAIYTE010000075.1, on the reverse strand, counting down.
GTTCGTCGGCGCCGGCGGCATCTGGCTGACCTTGGTCGATCAGAACCAGCTCGAAAACGCACTGCTCAATCTCTGCATCAACGCGCGTGACGCTATGCCTGATGGCGGCAAGCTGACCATCGAGACCGCCAACAAATGGCTGGATGAGCGTGCGGCGAAGGAACGTGATCTGCCGCCGGGGCAATATGTATCGCTTTGCGTGACCGACACCGGCACAGGCATGACGCCCGGCGTCATCGCGCGGGCCTTCGATCCGTTCTTCACCACCAAACCGCTCGGGCAGGGAACGGGTCTCGGTCTGTCGATGATCTACGGCTTTGTACGCCAGTCCGGCGGACAGGTGCGGATCTATTCGGAAGTCGGACAGGGCACAACCATGTGCCTGTATTTCCCGCGCCATGCCGGCGCCGAGGCCGAGGACGAATACCGGCCGCGCGATCCGGCGCACGATTACAGCGGCTTCGGCGAAACGGTGCTTGTCGTTGACGACGATCCGACAGTGCGCATGCTGGTGCTCGACGTGCTGGAGGAGGCGGGGTACAAGGCGATCGAAGCCGTGGACGGCGCCAGTGGCCTGCGCGTGCTGCAATCCGACGCGCGCATCGATTTGCTGATTACCGACGTTGGGCTGCCCGGCGGCATGAACGGACGACAAGTGGCCGACGCCGGACGGGTGCTCAGGCCGAAGTTGAAGGTGCTGTTCATCACCGGTTACGCCGAAAACGCAGTGATCGGCCATGGCCATCTCGACGCCGGCATGCAGATCATCACAAAGCCTTTCGCCATCGAACTGCTCGGCAACAAGATCCGCGATATGCTGGACAGCTGACGGCGCTTACGCCGTCGGCTTGACCTTGTAGAGCGAGAGCGGATTGTCCCAGAACGCTTTCTGCGCCAGCGCCGGGCCGAGAACCTTCTCCACCAATTCGATGTCGGACGGCGCGAAGGGCCGTTCGGCGCGCGTTGATGGAATGTCGGTGCCGAACACCAGTGCATTCGGATTCTTCGCGGCGATCTGCTCCAGCGTCTTCGGCACGTCGAGTTTGACGCGGCCGAAGCCGGTGGCCTTCACCTTGCAACCGGCGGCGACGAGGTCGAGCAGCACCGGCACGCCGGCCTGCGTCATGCCGAGATGGTCGATCGACAGCTGCGGCAGCTTGGAAAGCTTGCCGACATGCGGCGCCAGCGCTGCGGCATCGCAATACATTTCGGAGTGCCAGCCGGCGACCTGATGAACGCGAGTTGCCAGTGCGACGATGTCATCGACGCTATCGATGCGGCCGCGGAAGACGTTGAAGCGCACCGCGCGCACGCCGAGTTTGCCGAGCTTGGCGATCTCGGCGTCGGGGTAGTCATTCGGAATTTGCGTGACGCCGGCCCAATTGGGGCCAAGCCGCGGCAGCAGCTCCATCAGGTAGGTCTGGTCATTGGCCTGGAATGAGCCCGACACCACGGCGCCAGCGACGACGCCGAGCGGCTTGGTCTGCGCGAGGTAATCTTCGAGCGGGAAATTAGGCGGCGTGTAGCCTTGGTTGGCGACGATCGGGAAACGGTGATCGATGACGTGGCAATGGCTGTCGAAGATCTTGCGCTGCTGCGCGTGACCCGTGGTGGCGCTGAGTGCCAAAGCGGCCGAGCCGGACAGAAAATGGCGGCGGTTGAGCATCGATTTCACTCCCTTGAATTTTTATCGTTGTCGCGCCGCGCGTCGCTGCGCGTGTCGTTATTTTTTTCTTGTCTTCTTTTTCGTCGTCGTCGAGCGCTTTTAATCGATAGCGCGCATTCTCCTGCGCCCACTGCGCGATGCGGTCGCGCGCTGGCAGCTTCAACGTAGCGTTATAGGCCTCGCGCGCTTTGTCGATGTCGTTCTTTTTTTCGTAGATGCGGCCGCGGCTGTAATAAGGCGGCGCGTAGTCGGCATCGAGCTTGGAGGCGCGGTCGTAATCCGACAGGGCGCGATCGAGGTCGCCCTTTATGCGGTAGATATCGCCGCGATAGTCGAAGGTTTCGGCGCTCTTCGACTCGAACTTGATGGCGCTGTTGTAATCGCCGAGCGCGAGATCGAGCGCGCCTTTCTTCTGCTGCCAGTTGCCGCGCGCGCGATAGAGCGCCGCCAGCGGCTTGTCACGGAAGGTGCCGGCATTGATCAGGCGCGAGCAGGCTTCTTCGCCGAGCTTAAGTTTTTCCTTGTCCTTGTAGTCTTCACTGCCGAGCGCAAAACACGTCGAACGGTCGTCGGCGAAAGCGGGAGTCCGGGCGCTGATCGTGAGGAGGGCGAGCAGCAACAGGCGCATCGACGAAGTCCGGTCCGAATGAGGGGTAATGATAGGCCGCCCGGCCCGCAGGGTCGAGCGGGCCTAATGCGCGTCGTGTGTGCCCTTGAGCCTTTCGCCCAGCATTTGCATGTCCTTGTCCTCGACGCCGAGAGTCTCGAGCTCTTTCACGGCCGCGAGCACGTATTCGCGGCAGGGGCCGGAACGGCCGTGACCCTGGCGCACGTAGTGAAGCTGTTCGGCGAGCGTGAGACGGCCGGCATATTGCTGATGGCCGCGGTCGACCATGTAGACCAGCGCCTGAATGTTCTGCTGCGGATCGTCGTCGAGCCAGATCCGCCGCCACGCCTCGCGGTAGACCATCGTGACCTGTTCGCGCGCACGGAGGTATTCGATAGTCTCGTCGCGCTTGGCCTTGGCGACACGGTAGGCGATGCCGCGACAGTTGCCGCCGCGGTCGAGGCCGAGCACTAGACCTGGCTTTTCCGGCGTGCCGCGATGCACAAAGGAGAGAACGCACAAGGCCCGGTGCGCGCCGACGAGGCGGGCATTGCGGCGTTCGAGAAAGTCGAAGCCGGGCCGCCACATCAGCGAGCCGTAGCCGAAGACCCAGAGGTCGTCGCTGTGTTCCGGTTTGGTGGTCATCGTGCTGGAGATACCGACCGCAAGGAGGCTCACATGTTGGGCTCGCCTATCAGGCCGATTGCCGCTAAGCAACCGGTCCCGGTCTCAGACGTTGAGTCGGCTCATAAACGCCGCAATCCCCTAGGTTTCAAGCCGGATCATGGACGAGAATTATTCTGAAAAGCGCACGATCGGGCGCTACATCATCCTGCTGCTGCTCGTCGTCGCGTTGTTCGCCGGCTGGAGCGTGTTTTGGTACATCGCCTCCGGCAAGGTCGAGGCGACCATCGAAGGCTGGCGCGCGCGCGAGGCGCAGGGCGGCAGGCTGTATACCTGCGGCTCGCAGACCATCGGCGGTTATCCGTTCCGCTTTGAATTGAATTGCGATGATGCGTCGGCTTTGTTCAAGAGCAGCCAACCGCCGTTCGATGTGAAGAGCCGGGGCGTCCTCGTCGTGGCGCAGGTTTACGAACCTACGCTGCTGATCGGCGAATTTCATGGCCCGCTGACGATTTCCAGCCCGGGACAGGCGCCGGAAGTCATCGTCAACTGGAAGCTGGCGCAGTCGAGCCTGCGCGGCACGCCATCCGAACCTGAACGGATGTCGGTCGCGGTCGACTTGCCGGTCGTCGAGGGCGTCAGCGGTGGCGTGCAGAAGACCTTGTGGAAGGCGCGGCGCTTCGAACTGCACGGCCGTATCGCCGAAGGCTCGGTGCGCGACCATCCGGTGATCGAGACGGTGCTGCGACTCGGCGGCGCGACGGCGGAAGCCTTGCATCCCGGTGCGGCCATGCCGGTCGATGCCGACATCACCGCGGTACTGCGCGGCCTGAATGACTTTGCGCCGAAGTCCTGGGACGCGCGGTTTCGCGAAATCCAGGCGTCGGGCGGCGGCATCGAAGTCACGCAGATGCGCCTCGTTCAGGGCGAAAGCCTTGCCGTCGGCAGCGGCACGGTGACGGTGAATGCCAATGGCCGTCTCGACGGCCAGTTGCAGGTGACGGTGGCCGGGCTCGAAGCCTTCCTCAATGCCATCGGCGCACAGCAGATGGTGCAGCAAGCGCCGGGCATGGATCGGCTCGCCGGTGCGCTGGATCGCCTGTCGCCCGGTTTGGGCGGCGTCGCGCGGCAGCAGGCGGCGGCCAATCTCGGCCTCGGCATCAACATGCTCGGCCAGCAGACGACGCTTGAAGGCAAGCGCGCGGTGACGCTGCCGCTGAAGTTCACCGATGGTGCGATTTATCTCGGGCCGATCCCGGTCGGTAAAATGCCGGCGATGTTCTAGCTATCTATCATTCCGGAAGCCTAGCGCGCGCCGGAATGACGAGAACTAATTCTCGTCCGTTGCGTAAGGCTTCGGCAGCGGCTCGTGCGGCAGGTCGGTATGCGCGCGGCCGAAGTCGGGTGCGGACGAATCCTGGCCGATCTGCACGATGCCCTTGCGGATCGCGCGCGTGCGGGTGAAGTGCTCGAACAGTGCGTCGCCATCGCCCTTGCGGATCGCCTTGGTCAGCGAGGAAATGTCCTCATTGAAACGGCCGAGCATTTCCAGCACGGCCTCCTTGTTGGCGATGAAGATATCGCGCCACATCGTCGGATCGGACGCGGCGATGCGCGTGAAGTCGCGAAAGCCGCCGGCGGAAAACTTCAGCACCTCGGAGCGCGTCACTGTTTGCAATTCGTCCGCCGTACCGACGATGGTGTAGGCGATGAGATGCGGCAGATGACTGGTGACTGCCAGCACCAGATCGTGGTGATCCGGCGCCATCGTTTCGACGTTGGCACCGATCAGCCGCCAGAATTCCGCGAGCTTCTCGACCGCTTTCGGATCGGTGCCTTCGGGCGGCGTCAGGATGCACCAGCGATTGACGAACAGTTCGGCAAAGCCGGCATCGGGGCCGGAGTATTCGGTGCCGGCGACCGGATGCGCCGGAACGAAATGCACGTTCTTCGGCAAATGCGGCGCCATATCACGTACGACCGAGCCCTTCACGGAACCGACGTCGGAGATGATGGCGCCGGGCGCCAGATGCGGGGCGATTTCTGCCGCGACCGGGCCGCAGGCGCCGACGGGAATGCTGATGATAACGAGGTCCGCGCCTTCAACCGCCGCGACATTGGTCTCGACCACCTGATCGGCGATGCCGAGTTCGGCGACGCGCTTGCGCGTGGTCGCCGAGCGTGCGGTGGCGACGATCGAGCCCGCCACGCCTTGCGCCTTCGCGGCGCGCGCGATCGACGAGCCGATAAGGCCGACGCCGATCAGCGCAACGCGATTGAAAATCGGCTTGCTCACGCCTTCTTTCCCAAAAATTCGGCGAGCGCAGCGACGACGAGCTTGTTCGCCTCTTCGCTGCCGACCGACATGCGCAGGCAGTTCGGCAATTTGTAAGCGCCGACCTGACGTAGCACCAGGCCGCGCTTCATAAGGAACGCATTGGCGTCGGCGGCATTCGCCGCGTCGGCGAAATGAATCAGCACGAAGTTCGCCACGCTTGGCGTCACCTTGAGGCCGAGCTTGGTGAATTCTTCGGTGAGCCAGGCCAGCCACTTCGAATTGTGTGTGCGCGAGCGCTCGACATGCGCGCTGTCCTTGATCGCGGCGATGCCCGCGGCAATGGCCGGCGCATTGACGTTGAACGGACCGCGAATGCGGTTGATGGCGTCGATGACATGCGCCGGGCCGACCATCCAGCCGAGACGCAGCGCGGCGAGGCCGTAGATCTTCGAAAAGGTGCGCGTCATGACGACGTTCTCGGACGTCGCGACCAGTTCGATGCCGGACTCGTAATCGTTGCGGCTGACATATTCGGCGTAAGCGGCGTCGAGCACGAGCAGCACATTGGCCGGCAGGCCGTTATGCAGGCGCTTGACCTCGTCGAACGGAATGTAGGTGCCGGTCGGGTTGTTCGGGTTGGCGAGGAACACGACCTTGGTCTTTGGCGTCACCAACTTGAGGATGGCGTCGACGTCGGCGGTGAATTCCTTTTCCGTCGCGACTATCGGCTTGGCGCCCGTGCCCATCGTGGCGATCGGGTACACGAGGAAACCGTGCGTGGTGTGGATCGCTTCGTCACCGTCGGTGAGATAGGCGCGCGCGATCAGGTTAAGCAGATCGTCGGAGCCCGCGCCGCAGACAATGCGCCCAGGGTCGAGGCCGAACACGCCGCCAATGGCTTCCCGCAACGCGGCCGACGAGCCTTCCGGATAGTCTTCGAGATGCGCACCCGCCTGCTTGTAGGCGGCGATCGCGTTCTCGCCCGGCCCCAACGGCGTTTCGTTGGAAGATAGCTTGTACACTTTGTCGACGCCGGGCGCGGTGCTCTTGCCCGGGATATACGGGGCGATGTCGAGCACGCCGGGGCGCGGTTGCGGGCGGTTCGTCGTCATGGGCTCAGTCTTTCGAAATCAGGCTTTAGTGGCGGCAACCGTATAGCGGGTTGCGTGGCTGCCGACGAGGGCCGAGGAATTCACCGTCGCCCCCGCCCTAACCAGAGCGGCGGTGACGGTCTCCAGCGCGGTACCGTGCGGCAGGGTCACCAGCACGGCGGCGCCGTCGAAGGCGCGGTCCGGCACGGCGATAAATTCGGCCAGCATCGACAATGCTTCGGCCGGGCCGGCGCCCCAGCCGGACACGCGGATGCTCCACACCTGGGCTTCGGTCGCCATGGCATCGGCGGCGACGCGCGAGATCACGAATACCGGCAGCGCCGCCGGATGATCGGCGCGCTCGACGAAGGGCAGGCGGGCGATGATCTTCGGCGCGGCGTCGAATTCAAGCGCGCTCCACCAGGCACTGTCGCCGGTGACCGACGTCGCCGCCACAAGACCGAGATCGCCCTTTGAAGCCGACACCGCTTCGACGACGCCGGCCGTGCCCATATGCGGGATGAACGGCACGGTGAAGCCGAAATGAAAGCGCGCGGAGTCCCGCATCAGCGCATCGCCGGTTGACAGGTCGGCGTGCACCGAGAAGTGCTGCTGAACGTAAGTAAAGGTCGAGATGATGACGCGCCAGATACTCTCGACGGTATCGAGCGGCAGGATGCCTTTGTGGCGCTGCACCAGGCGGCGCATCATGTCCGCTTCGCGCATCGGACGGAAAGCGGAACCGGTCTCTTGGCTCTTCTTCACGGCGATCAGCCGATCGATGATCGTGCCCCGCTCCATCAGGAGCTGGTGCATGCTTTCGTCGATCCGGTCGATCTCCTTGCGAAGTTCACCAAGATTGATGGGTTGGGTGGGTTCCGGCGGCTTTGTCATGCCGGCATTGATAAAAGGGACCGCCGTCTAAATCAAAGAAAACGTCGCGTTATCTGGCGCTGCCGCAACGGCGCCGTGCCGGGTTGTCTTGACGGAAAAGGCAGCGGCCGGTATTAAGATCGCATTCCGTGGTCATTTGAGCCGGCCGGCTTGCAGCCACGTTAAACAACTCGCTAAACAGGCCGGGGACACGTGGATCCCGGCCGAACCTTTGTTCAGGCCGGGTTTTTTATGGCCTGTTGTCCGGTGTTGGTCTGGGAGACCTCCGTCAGGAGGCCAGTATCAAGATGAACGTCCAACCGCTCACCAACGAAACGCGTGGCGAAAACACGCAGGCGGATCATCCGACCTCGCAGGTCGCGCTGTTCGGCGCCGACAGGCCGCTGCGGCTCGATAGCGGTGTCGAACTGTCGCCGTTCCAGATCGCCTACCAGACCTACGGTACGCTGAATGCCGATCGCACTAACGCCATTCTGATCTGCCACGCGCTCACCGGCGACCAGCACGTGCACAACGTGCATCCTGTCACCAAGAAAGCCGGCTGGTGGGATACGCTGGTGGGTCCCGGCAAGCCGGTCGACACCGACCGCTACTTCGTCATCTGCTCGAACGTCGTCGGCGGCTGCATGGGCAGCACCGGGCCGGCGTCGACCAATCCGGCCACCGGCACGCCGTGGGGCCTCGATTTCCCCGTCATCACCATCCGCGACATGGTGCGCGCGCAGGCGATGCTGATCGATCATCTCGGCATCGACACTTTGTTTGCCGTGGTCGGCGGCTCGATGGGCGGCATGCAGGTGCTGCAATGGGCGGCGAGCTACCCCGAGCGCGTCTTCGCCGCCTTGCCGATTGCCTGTGCGACACGGCATTCGGCTCAGAACATCGCATTTCACGAAGTCGGCCGTCAGGCCATCATGGCCGATCCGGAATGGCGTGCCGGCCGTTATTTCCTCGACGGCGCCAATCCGCGCCGCGGGCTGGCGGTCGCGCGCATGGGCGCACACATCACCTATCTGTCGGACGCCGCCTTGCACCGCAAATTCGGTCGCAAGTTCCAGGACCGCGAAAATCCGTCATTTTCATTCGATGCGGATTTCGAGGTCGAATCCTATCTGCGCCATCAGGGATCGTCGTTCGTCGACCGGTTCGATGCCAACTCGTATCTCTATCTGACGCGCGCCATGGACTACTTCGATCTTGCGGCGGATGCTGGCGGCGCTTTGGCCAATGCCTTCAAGGGCACGCAGACACGGTTCTGCGTCATCTCCTTCACCAGCGACTGGCTGTTCCCGACCTCGGAATCACGCGCCATCGTGCATGCGCTCAATGCATCGAGCGCGCGGGTGTCGTTCGCCGACATCGTCACCGACAAGGGCCACGACGCTTTCCTGCTCGACGAGCCGGAAATGTTTGACATCGTGCGCGGATTCCTGGGCGGCGCCGGAAAGGCGCGTGCGGTGGCGGGCAAGGTTGGGACGGCGAGCAAGGCGACATGAGTAATCTGACGGCTGCAAATATCGAGCGGAACGAGAACGGCAAACGCGTCGACCTGGTGCTGGTCGCCGAGATGGTCGAGCGCGGCGTCAAGGTCCTCGACGTCGGCTGTGGCGATGGCGAACTGCTGAGCCTGCTGTCCGACACCCGCTACGTCGATGGCCGTGGCATCGAGCTGTCGCGCGAGGGTGTGAACCAGTGCGTCGCCAAGGGGCTGGCGGTGATCCAGGGCGACGCCGATACCGACTTGGCCGACTACCCGGACGACGCCTTTGACTACGTCATCCTGTCGCAGACCTTGCAGGCGACCCGCCATCCACGAGTCGTACTGGAGCACATGCTGCGGATCGGCCGCCACGCCATCGTGTCGTTCCCGAATTTTGGCCACTGGCAGGTCCGGGCGCAGTTGCTGTTCGCCGGCCACATGCCGCAGACCGATATTCTGCCCTATAGCTGGTACGACACCCCCAACATCCACCACTGCACGATCAAGGACTTCCGCACCCTGTGCTCGCGGATCGGGGTGAAAATGGAGCGGGCGGTGGCGCTGAACGCGTCCGGATCGCCAATGCGGCTGAATGCGCCATGGTGGTTCTGGAACCTGTTCGGCGAGCAGGCGGTGTTTCTGCTCAGCCGCAAAGGCTGATTTCGAAGCAGCTGCCCGCCGACGCCCGGGCCCCGCTGTCAACCGGCCGCTTTAACTCCCCGCCCGCATGACGATTTCTTGACGCTTATGTATTCGGCGTGGCGACAACTATATTCGCGCGCGATGAGGCAATTGCGTAAGTAAAAGATGGTTTTGTTTTCTTTAACACAGGTATTAATGCAGAATACCGGCCATGCATTTGCCAATATGACCGGCGCATGACCTTGATTTAGCCTCACTTGGTCCCCGATAAGGCCATGCGCTTCCCGCTGAGTGTTCTCAAGTGCGGTGCTTGCTTTGATGAAACGGGGATAATCTAGATGAGACTTGCTACGAAGAAGCACGCGACTGTTCTGTTGTGTTCCGTTGCGTTTGCTTTGGCGGCCATTCCGGCGGAAGCGCGGCCGGTTCACCGGGCCAAGCACTATGCGAAGCACTACGCCAAACATTACCGGCACCATCAGGCGGCTTGGACCGTTCAACCGGCGGCGAGCCAGCCGATCGCGGTGCGCGGCGGACTGAGCGATAGCCCGGCGGCGTCGATGGCGATGCAGCCGGTTGCGAGCGAAGCCACCCAAGGCTCGAGACGGACCCGCCGTGGCCACACGGGGGATGCCTTTGGCGGCTTCACTTCCAATTCGCTAGTGTCGGAGGCTCGCAGCTACATGGGAACCAACCCGACAGGCCGCGGACGTGCCTGGTGTGGGGCGTTCATGGATCTGGTCCTGAAGAAGACCGGGCACTCAGGCGGCGGCAACCTGGCGCGCGCTTATGCGCGCTACGGCACGCGCGTCTCGGGGCCGCAGGTCGGCGCTATCGCCGTGATGAACCATCACGTTGGCGTCGTCTCAGGCATTGATGCCAACGGCAATCCGATCATCGTGTCGGGCAATCACAACCGTACGGTCGCGGAGTCGGTTTATCCGCGTGGGCGGATCATGGCTTACGTGTTGCCGGGCAGCTGATCGCTTCGCTCTCGTGACGAACTCAAGAACCGCGTCTCGTTTTGCAAAACGAGGCGCGGTTTTTTTCATGCGCGCGTTTACCTTGCATCGTAACCACGCGTCGTAACCACTTCATCCTTAATTCAATCGGATCATTTTGCGAAAAATTGCCGTGCTAATTCCGATTTGTTCGCCGCTGAGGCACCGCGTGCGCGCAAGGGGAATTAGGGGATGCGTTTCAAGTCGAAGGTCATGCTTGCTGCGGGATGTATTTGTCTTCTCGGCTTGAGCGTGCCGGCGTTGGGTTTGCCGAAACAGAAGGGCGCTGAAAAGCACGCGCCGCTCTCGCGCCAGGCGAAGGCGCCACCCCCGAGCGCCAAAGGCAGCAAGGCTGCCAAAAATAAGGTCACACAGCGCGTGTTGAAGGTTCAGGCCAAGGCGCGTCACGCGCGGCAGGAACGCGCTGCGCGCCTTGTCAGCGTGTCGATTAGCGAAACGCCGAAGCGCCCGCTGCTCGGCTGGCCGGCGCTGGTCCGCGAAGCCCGCAAATACATGGGCACCAATCCGACAGCGCGCAGCCGGCTTTGGTGCGCTACGTTCATGAACATGGTGCTCGCCAAGGTCGGCTACGCCGGCACCAATTCCGATGCAGCCCGATCCTTCACGCAATATGGCCGCCGGATCAGCGAGCCGCAGATCGGCGCCATCGCCGTGCTGACGCGCGGCAACAATGGCGGTCAGGTCGGTGTTGTTTCCGGCATCGACAGCCAGGGCAACCCGATCATCATTTCCGGCAATCACGGCAAGCGCGTCGGCGAAGCCGCCTATCCGCGGTCGCGGGTCATTGCCTACGTCATGCCGAGCGAAGAGCGCGGGGAGCCCACCACCCAACTGGCAGCGCGCAGTCAACCCGTTGAGCGTCAGGTGAGCGAACGTCCGTCCAGCGAGCGCCGCGCGCCATCGGAAGGCGGCATCGACTCTCCGATCAGCGAACTCATCGCGGCAATCGAGGCCGAGCAGGGCCGTTCGGAACGGCCGGCCCGCGTTTCGGCGCAAGGCCAGTTTGCCCATGCCCATGCCCGTGCACCGGAACCGCGCCGCGCCGACCCCGCCGCCAATCTTCGTGTTGCGCGCGCCGGTACGCTGCCGCTCGATCCGCGTCTGGCCGACATGCTCGGAATGTCGGAAAAGGTCCGCGCGCGCGCGCCGAGGCCTGTGCAGCAGGCGGCGGCCACGCCGCAAGCAGCGCCGAAGCCAATGCCGACTGTCAGCCGCCCTGCCGTTGCGGCGGCAGCGCCGGCCCCTGTTCCGCCGGTTTCCGTGCCGCGTCAGCGTCAGGTGCAACAGCTCGATGCGCCGAGCCGTTCGTTTCCGACCGGCAGTTTCGGCTTCCGCTAGTTCGCGGTGATCGTATCGCCGGTGGCGATGTCGCCGCCGGTGACGACCTCGGCATAGACGCCGCAATCGGCGTGCTGAAAATTCTGCTGCAGTGTTTTCGGGATCGTCAGATCGCGGATGCCGGTCACCGGATCGAGGTTGGTCGCCGCGCACCGCACGGTCCGTTTGACGATCTTTAATTTCGTTCCGCCGATTGTCAGCATCTGGTCCATTAGGTCGAACTCGTGCCAGGCGGGCCAGCCGCTCACATAGACGTTAGCGCGAAAGCGCAGGGGATCTACCGGCGCGCCCGCGGCGGTCTCGACGGCGGCCACGGACGCCAGATTGATGATCGATACTACCTTGGCGCCGACATCCGAGAAGCTGTGCTGGTCGCCGAACAGGACCTTGGGTGGTCCGCCCAGTTCGTCGGGCATGAACTTCTCGAAGAATGTCTCAATTGCCACCCGGCCCTCGCTGGTGCGCAGGTCGCCGCGGGTGGCTTCGCGACCCTCTTGGTTGATGACGAGCGTATGGCTGGCTTCGTCGTAGTGGGTGCGCAACGTCGCCAGCCGCTCGTTCCGCATCAGCACCAGAAACCGCTGCTTTGGGATGAATTTAGGCGCCGCCGGGTCGTAGCCCGACGGGCCGTTTTCGATGGCATAGAGCCGGTCGGCGGGCAGGGTGGCGCCCGGCGCGAGGGTGACCCGATCCATCGGCTGGGGCGAAAGCCCCTTCACCGGGTAGCGATAAATGGCGTCAATTTTAGCGGGTTTTGTCATTCGCATTTCCTGGCCCCACGGGTGCGTTGGACGGGTCAATATGGCGTCAAACAGGCCCTTCACTCTGCAATAAATGCGCCTAGATAATGGGGGCATTGGGTCGCCTTCGGGGACCCGAAAATTAATCGTCCGGCGCCATAATGGGCCGAGGGAGTGACGCGATGAACTTCGAGAAATATACCGACCGCGCCCGCGGTTTCGTGCAGTCTGCCCAATCGATGGCCCTGCGTGAGGGCCACCAGCAATTCGCCCCTGAACATCTTTTGAAGGTTCTGCTCGACGATCCGGAAGGATTGGCGGCGGGTCTGATCGACCGCTCGGGCGGCAATTCGCGCCAGGCCTTGCGCGACGTCGAGGCGGCGCTGGCGAAGATCCCGAAGGTGACCGGCAGCGGCTCGGGTCAGGTTTATCTGGCGCCGCAACTGGCCCGTATTTTCGACGCCGCCGAAAAGGCCGGCGAGAAAGCGGGCGACAGCTTCGTCACCGTCGAGCGGCTGTTGCTGGCCCTTGCGCTGGAGAAAGAAAGCGACGCCGGAAAAATTCTGGCGAAAGCCGGGGTGACACCGCAGAACATCAATTCCGCCATCAACGCGCTGCGCAAAGGCCGGACGGCGGATTCGGCGTCGGCCGAGAACGCCTATGACGCGCTCAAGAAATACGCCCGCGATCTGACCGAGGCTGCGCGCAGCGGCAAGCTCGATCCGGTGATCGGCCGCGACGAGGAAATCCGCCGCACGATTCAGGTGCTGTCCCGCCGGACCAAGAACAATCCGGTGCTGATCGGTGAGCCCGGCGTCGGCAAGACTGCCATCGTCGAGGGCCTCGCGCTGCGCATCGTCGACGGCGACGTGCCAGAGAGCCTGCAGGACAAGAAGTTGCTGTCGCTCGACCTCGGCGCGTTGATCGCCGGCGCGAAGTATCGCGGGGAGTTCGAAGAGCGCCTGAAAGCTGTGCTCAACGAGGTTACCTCGGCCGACGGAGGCATTATCCTGTTCATCGACGAAATGCATACGCTGATCGGCGCCGGCAAGGCCGACGGCGCGATGGATGCGTCCAACCTTTTGAAGCCCGCTCTGGCGCGCGGCGAGTTGCACTGCATCGGCGCGACCACGCTCGACGAGTACAAGAAGCATGTCGAGAAGGATGCCGCTTTGGCGCGCCGCTTCCAGCCTGTGTTCGTGGCGGAGCCGACGGTGGAAGACACCGTCTCGATCCTGCGCGGCCTCAAGGACAAATACGAGCAGCATCACGGCGTGCGTATCGCGGATTCGGCGATCGTTGCCGCCGCGACTCTGTCGAACCGCTACATCACCGACCGCTTCCTGCCCGACAAGGCCATCGACCTTGTCGACGAGGCGGCGGCGCGGCTGAAAATGCAGGTCGACTCAAAACCGGAAGAACTCGATACCATCGACCGCGAGATCGTGCGGCTGCGTATCGAGCAGGAAGCACTCAAGAAGGAGAGCGACGCCGGCTCGAAAGATCGCCTGAAGAATCTTGAAGCGGAGTTGATCCAGCTCGAGAAGCGTTCTGCCGATCTCACCAGCCGCTGGAAAGCGGAAAAGGAAAAGCTGGGCTCCGCGACCGAGTTGAAGAAGCAACTCGACGATGCGCGTACCGAACTCGCCACCGCTCAACGCAAGGGCGAGTACCAGAAGGCGGGCGAGCTTGCTTACGGCCGCATCCCCGAGCTCGAGAAGAAGCTCAAGGACGTCGAGGGCCGTGAAGACAAGGGAAACATGGTCGAGGAGACCGTGACGGCCGATCACGTCGCCGGCGTCGTGTCACGCTGGACCGGTGTGCCGGTCGATCGCATGCTCGAGGGCGAGAAGGAAAAGCTGCTGCGCATGGAAGACGAACTCGCGCGGCGCGTCGTCGGCCAAGCCGAAGCTGTCAAAGCTGTCGCGACTGCCGTTCGCCGTGCGCGTGCAGGTCTGCAGGATCCGAACCGGCCGATCGGCTCGTTCATGTTCTTGGGTCCGACCGGCGTCGGCAAAACCGAACTCACCAAGGCGCTCGCTGAATATCTGTTCGACGACGAGAACGCGCTCGTGCGCATCGACATGTCCGAATACATGGAGAAGCACTCGGTGGCGCGGCTCATCGGCGCGCCGCCGGGCTATGTCGGCTATGAGGAGGGTGGCGCTCTCACCGAAGCGGTCCGCCGCCGGCCCTATCAGGTCGTGCTGTTCGACGAGATCGAGAAGGCGCATCCGGACGTGTTCAACGTCCTGCTGCAGGTGCTTGACGACGGCCGGCTGACCGACGGGCAGGGCAACAAGGTCGATTTCCGCAACGTTCTCATCGTGATGACGTCGAACCTCGGTGCCGACTATCTGGTCAACCAGCCGGAAGGCGAGGACACCGACGCCGTGCGCGATCAGGTCATGGGCGTGGTGCGCTCAGCGTTCCGTCCCGAATTCCTCAACCGCGTGGACGAGATCATCCTGTTTCACCGGCTGCAGAAGTCGGAAATGACGCGCATCGTCGATATCCAGATGAAGCGGCTGCAGAAACTGCTCGACGACCGCAAGATCACGATCACGCTCGATCCGGCGGCCCGCGAGTGGCTGGCCGAAAAGGGCTGGGATCCGGCTTACGGTGCGCGTCCGCTGAAGCGCGTCATCCAGAAGGCGGTGCAGGATCAACTCGCCGAGATGATCCTGTCCGGCACCATCAAGGATGGCGAGGCGGTCAACGTCTCGGCTGGAACGCAAGGGCTGACCTTCAACGGCAAGCTCGCGCAAGCGGCGTAAGACTTACTCCGCTCATTCTCGCGTAAGCTGGAATCCAGGGCTTTGAAAAAGAAAGAACTGGGTCCCCGCTTGCGCGGGGACGAGCGGGTCAACTTACCGCCGCAGCGGCGAGTCGTTCGTGGCCACGCGCGCGGGCTTGCGCGCCATGATGCCGTCGAGGCGTTCGCGTTCTTGTTCGAAGCTCGCCATCATCGGGCCCTGAAGCTCGCGGCCGCGCGGCAGTTTGATGCGCATCGGATCGACGAAGCGGCCGTTGACTCGGATTTCGTAGTGCACGTGCGAGCCAGTCGACAGGCCGGTCGAGCCGACGAAGCCGATCACCTGGCCCTGGCGAACGCGTTTGCCCTCTTCGGTGGCGCGCGCGAAAGCGCTCATGTGGCCGTAAGCCGACTCGTAACCGTTGTTGTGACGGATCAAAACGAATTTGCCGTAGCCTGACTCCCAGCCGGCCTTTTCGACGACGCCGTTGCCGGCGGCATAGATCGGCGTGCCGGTCGGCGCCGCCCAGTCAACGCCGGTATGCATCTTGGTGTAGCCGAGGATCGGATGGCGACGGATACCGAACGACGACCGCATGATGCCGTCGGCGACCGGCTTGCGCACCAGGAACTTCTTCGCGCTCTTGCCGCTCTCATCGTAGTAATCGACGAGGCCGTCATCCGGCGATTGGAAGCGATAGAATTTCTTTGACTCACCGCCGACGGTGAGGGACGCGAACAGCACGTCGTTGCGGCTGTCGGCATTCGGCATTTCTTCTTCGCCGGCGTACAGCACTTCGAATGAATCGCCGGGCTGTACCTTGCGCTGGAAGTCAACGTCGTACGAATAGATGCGGATCAGCTCATCGATGATGGGGCGCGGAATCTGGTTGCGCATCGCGGTTTCGTAGACGCTCTGATAGAGCCGCACGCCACCGCTTGTGTCGTTATCGTCATTGCCCTCGGTGTTTTCCGCAACGTCGGTGTTGACGTTGGTGACGTCAACAGAAACATATTTACCGGTGTCCGAGAGAGCGACCACGGCATCGACCTGTGCGTCGCTGGCGACGATGACGCGGATCGGCTGCAGCCGCGTCGGCTGACCAGGCACATTTGCCAGCAGCACGCGAAGTTTTTGGCCTTCACGGATGCCGCCGTCGCGACCGCGCGCGCCCAGAATTTTAGTAATGGCGCCGATGTCGTCCGGAGAGGCCTGCAGGTCGCGCAACACGGTCGAGATGCTGTCGCCTTTCTTGGTGACAATTACGCGCTCGTTGAAAGCGTTGCCGCCGGTGGCCTGTTGGGTGGTCTTCGGCAGCAGCGTGATGTTCTCGGGGACGATGCGCGCTTCGAAGCCGGCATAAGGATCGGCAGCGCCAACGCCGGCGTAAGCGAGTTTGATGCCCGTGATGTTGTCGGCGGCAGGCATCTGGCTGGTGTTGTTTTTGTTGGACCAGTCGGCGGCTTCGCGCACGCGGGCAAGCACTTCGTCGTTCGGCGACGCCAAAGCGACACGCAGCTTTGGCATCATCGGCGCGAGATCGCGCATGACGAAGGCGACTTCGGCATCCGGCTCGGCCGCCGGTGCATCTTCAGCAGCGGCATTGGTGCCGGGATTGCCGTCAGCCAGCATGCGCTGAGGATTGAAGGGCGGAATATTGGCCGACAAATCAGAGACGCTTAGCGACAGATTGCCGGCGAGACGGACGAAGGGGCGGACGCGTACGACTTCATGGTTGCCGGCGCGGGTAATGGTGGAAACGCGGATGACCTGGCGCGCAAACGTCGGTTCTTCCGCCGTCGGCAGCCGGTCGCTTTTGCGGGCGCCGACGTTGCTGCCGCTGGCGCCGAGTGCGCCGCGCAATGCGACTTCGACGCGCTCCGGGAGTGCTGCGAAATTCGTTTCGCCATCAAGTGATGTGAAAACGGCGCCGCCCATCAAGGCCGCGCCGCACAATGCCGTCAGAATAGTACCGGCAAACCATTGTACGGACACGCGGCGGCGATCGACGAAGCCGCTGGTGCCGCCGTCAACAGAGAGCGGCGGCTCGTTGCCGAGCTCAACCGCGTCTGGCTGTCGCGAACGATAAGTGCCGCGCGACCGTGTGTGGTCCAAACTCGAAATCCCCTGCGCCTGCTATCGGAGGCAATCTACCGCGGCTCTACAAAGCCCCTCAAAACCAGCGGCAAGACCACCAGCAAGCCTTGAATCGATGCCGGTACGATGCCGGTTGCCCGCAAAGCCGTCAATCGCGGCTCCATCGGTGATCTCTCAAGACGTTTTCTTGCCGGTGGCTGATGTTTTCGCGACGGAAGCCATCAAATCCGCTGAACACCAAGTCCACCCACAAATATGGCCTGAGTGCGGCGCGTCATTAACAACTTATTTTTGGGCTTGATTCGGAAAATGTAGGAAAATCAACGCGAAACGCATGTGACAGAGATACGAAAACTCTGAGATTTTCAGTTGACAGGTCTCGAGGTCGAAGCCTATATACGCCCCATCGACGCGCCGTTCCGCTCACGGCTGAACGCGTGCCTCTGAAGCTCCTCACTGGCACAGTGAAAAGGCCTCCGATAGTTTTCGGAAGCCCGGGCTTCGACGACCCTCTGGGCAACTAGAGGTGGGATTTTCGGATCCCGGGCTGTTTGAAAAGTGAATCGGAAGAAAGAGAAACGTGGACGGCGGGGTCCTTGCGGACCGGCAGTTTCGTGTCGAAGCAATTCAACATGGAGCTACGGTCGGAAGAGACTTCTGACGGTCTACGTTTTCAAAGGTACATAAGCTGGTCATCTCTCACGAGTGATCAGTTTTGTGGACCTCGTCAAAACGTGAAATTTTGCGCAAGCGAAAAGACCAGTCAGGTTTTAAATTTCTCATCCAACTTGAGAGTTTGATCCTGGCTCAGAGCGAACGCTGGCGGCAGGCCTAACACATGCAAGTCGAACGCCGTAGCAATACGGAGTGGCAGACGGGATAGTAACACGTGGGAACGCGCCCTTCGGTTCGGAATAACTCAGGGACACTTGAGCTAATCCCGGATACGCCCTAACGGGGAAAGATTTATTGCCGAAGGAACGGCCCGCGTCCGATTAGCTAGTTGGTGAGGTAATGGCTCACCAAGGCGACGATC
>CAIYTE010000074.1 GCA_903929045.1 uncultured Hyphomicrobiales bacterium | reverse complement strand
CAGCCGCTGATGCGCATGACGTTCGACTACAAGCCGAACGAACATCGCATGGGCACGCACGCCGCCGGGGTCATCAACGACATCGCCAAGTCGATGAATCCGACGCGCCTCAATCAGGCGTCGGCGCGCACCGATCCCTGGACGGTGGTGCCGTACCAGAGCACGCATAACACGGGCGGCACGATCATGGGTACCAAGCCGAGCGACAGTGTCGTGAACAAATATCTGCAGAGTTGGGACTGCCATAACCTGTTCGTGGTCGGCGCCAACGTGTTCCCGCACAACTCGTCCTACAACCCGACCGGTCCGGTCGGCGCGCTGGCGTACTGGACGGCCGACGCGATCAAGAACAAGTACGTGAAAAATCCCGGTCCGTTGGTGCAGGCATGACGGCAATGAAAGTGGTTGTGGCCGTGCTCACGCTGGCGTGGCTGGGAAGTGCGGCGCGCGCCGAAGGCGACGCTGCGAAGGGCGAAGCGAAGTTCAAGGAATGTGCCGCGTGTCACAAGCTCGAGGCCGGCGCCAACAATGTCGGGCCGAGCCTGCATGGCATCTTCGGCCGTCCGGCGGCGTCGCTGGCGGACTTCCGCTACTCGCCGGCCATGAAGCGCAGCGCCGTGACCTGGACACCGGAAACGCTCGACGTTTTCGTCACCAATCCGCAGGCGATGATTCCGGCCAACCGCATGCCCTATGCGGGCCTCGCCAATGCGGCCGATCGCAGCGATCTGATCGCCTATCTGCAAAAGGCGTCGAAATAGGCGATCCACGCGCCGCTAGTCCGCAAAGTGGGACACTGTGGGTTGATTTCCGCCTTTGCTGCGGTTGCGGCGCGGCGCTACAATGCGCGCCAATCGCTGAAAGCGAAGCGCTAGGGAGTTACCAATGACCGCCAATGCGGGTTACGTCGCACCGGAAGCAAAGTCGGGCGATCTCGGCATCCATTCACTCGACCAGTTCGTGCTGTCCGTGCCGGACGTCAACGTGGCCGACGACTTCTATACCAACTTCGGCCTGAACATGGTGCGCAACGGCAATACGTTGCAGCTCAAGACCTTCGGCCATGACCACGCCTGGGGCTCGGTCGTCGAAGGCAAGGGTCCGAAGGCGATGCATCACCTGTCGTTCGGCTGCTATGCCGAAGACATCGGCCGCCTCAAGAAGCGCATCGAAGACGCCGGCGTGAAGCTGGTCGATCCGCCGCCGGGCTTTGAGAGCAACGGCTTCTGGTTCCGCAACCATGAAAACGTGCTGATGGAAGTGAAGGTCGCGCCGAAGGTGTCGCCCGATCAAAAGGCCGACAGCCAGTGGCCGACCGTCGGACCGGGCGTTGCCGCCGCGACCACACGGCAAGCGGCGCCGCTCGTGCGCCCGCGCCGGCTGTCGCATGTTCTCATTTTCACCGCCGACGTGCTCGCTTCGATCCAGTTCTACGAGCGCACCTTGGGCCTGCGTCTCTCCGATAGGGCGTCGGACCTCGTCGCCTTCATGCACGGCATTCACGGCAGCGATCATCATCTCCTGGCGCTGGTGAAGTCGTCGGCGCCCGGTTTCCATCATTGCAGCTGGGACGTCGCCACCATCCAGGACATCGGTCTCGGCGCCATGCGCATGCATGACAAGGGCTGGCAGAAGGGCTGGGGCCTCGGCCGCCACGTGCTCGGCTCGAACTATTTCCACTACGTCATGGATCCGTGGGGCAGCTTCTCGGAATACTCCTGCGACATCGACTACATCCCGAAGGACAAGAACTGGCCGGCCGCCGACCACAAGCCGGAAGACTCGTTCTATCTGTGGGGGCCAGAAGTGCCGCGCGAGTTCACGCTCAATCCGGAAGCCGGCGAGAGCTGATTTCTTGTCGTCCCCGCGAAAGCGGGGACCCAGTAAACGCAGGCGGCGGTTTGAATCGAGATGGCACGGTGTACTGGATGCCCGCTTTCGCGGGCATGACAGCGAAAGTTACTCAATAACGATCTTCGCCTTGTCGCCCGGCTTCAGACGGTCATTGGGGCCGAGGCCGTTGATGACGCGGAAGCGTTCGACCGGCCGGTCAGTGGCCATATGGCGCGCCAGCGTTTCCACTGTGTCGTTGCCGCCGACCGTGACGATCTTGAGCCGCAGCGGATGAACCTGCGCGCTTTCCTGCAGGCTCATGCGGCGGAAGGTGGCGACCGACTCGCGGAACGAACGGTCCGCCGCGGCGGTCTTGTTCTTGGCGGCGAAGATGAAGCGATAGACGTCGCTGCCGAAACGCACCGCGAACAGCCGGAACGACCAGGCTTCGCCGGTGGCGCTCGCAGTGGCTGCCGGAAAGCCGTTGACCGTGAACTCTTCGACGGTCAGCGCTTCGACATTGTCCATCCAGCCGGACTTCAAATAATCGGGCAGGGACTGTTCCGCCGGTACGCTGACGACGTCGAGGCGCAAGGCTTCGCCGCCGCCTTCCTTGAGGCCGAGCACGGCCTGCGTGGTGTTGTCGAGTGAAAAGCCCGGTGGCGCGGTGAAGGTAAAGCCGAGCTTGGGATGCTGGAATTTGCGGCCGCGCGCGAAACCCTCGCTCGGATCCTCGCCGTAAATCACGCCATCGAGATTGGTGAGATATTCGGCACGGTCGCGCTCTCCGGAGCCGGGGCTTGAGAATTGGCGTGCATTGACGAGCGCATTCTGCACGCGCTCGGGCGTCGCCGGATGGCTCGACAGGAAGTCGAGCGCACGCGGATCGGTGGCGGGGGTCTTGACCTCGGCGTTGCGCTGCATGCCGGTCAAGATGCGCGAGGCGCCGAACGGATCGAAACCTGCGCGCGCCGACATGCCGACGCCGATGCCGTCGGCTTCGAATTCCTGCGCACGCGAAAACGCGGCGATCGACAGCTTCGCTTTCGCCAGCGCGAGCGCGCCGGTCTGCGGATCGCTGAGCACGTCGTTGACGACATGGCTCAGCATGGCCGCCTGCTTGGCCTGCTCTTCGCGGATCGCAGCATGGCGCGCGATGACGTGGCCCATCTCGTGCGCGAGCACCGAGGCGAGCTCGGCCTTGTCGCTGGCCAGCGCGATCAGGCCGCGCGTGATGTAGAGCTGACCGTTCGGCAACGCGAAAGCGTTGATCGCCGGCGAGTTGAGAACGGTGACTTGATATTTGAGATCGGGCCGTTCGGACGCCGCGACCAGGCGGTCGACGATCTTTTCGATTTCGTTCTGGACGCGGGCATTGTCGTAAGCGCCGCCGTAGGAGGCGAGAATGCGCGCGTGCTCGCGCTGCGTCGCCGTCGGCTGTTCGCCCCTGGGGGTGGCGGGCAGCGCCAGCGAAATCTGCTTGCTGTCGGGCGCGGCCGTGCAGGCGGCGGCGAACAGCACCAGCGCAATGGCTGCGCCGCGCATCATGCCGCCGGAAATCGGTGAGCTCAAAATCATACGCTAATCAATCAACTCGATCTGCTCGGGCGCTTCGGCCATGACGATGGGCCCGCTGCGCTGCTCGATCCACCCGCGAACCCGGATCCGGTGGCCTTCGAGCTTTTTCGGCTCGACGCCCGCATCCGCAAATGTCCGCTGTTGGCGTTTAAGAATGATGACGGTGAAGTCCGTCGTCCAGCGCCGCCCGAAATTGACATATATAGTGGCCCCACTTTCGCGCACCGACAAGACCTTGCCTTCGACCAGCGCGAAATGCCCCTTTTCAGCGTGTAACAGGGTTAAGTTTTCGGCTGGGATCGGGGCGAAATTGGGATCGGCCCAAAGGCCCCGTTTTTCGGCCCTTGCCGTACGCTCGACAGTGAGCAGGGCCTCGGCGCAGGGCTTGCTGCCGATGCGGGCCGCGACGCGGGCGCGGCCGGCGGCGAGCAAGGCGGCTTGCAATGACCGGTCTGACTGGGCCGGAAACGCGTAGGCCACCACACGGCCATACCGGTCTGTTTCCCCGCCGAGCCGCTCCAGCCGCAAAGGCTGTTGACCGATGATGGACTGCAACGTTTCGCGGCTTCCCTCGGCGACATCGATCCCGGCCAGCTTCAGTTCGCGGCCGTCGTTGAGCATCACGGCGCCATTGTCCTGCACCGCTGCGATGGCCGCATCGCCAAGGGGCGTCAGCTTGCAGGGCGCCGTCTGCGCTCCCGCATCGCACATAAGCAACGCGAATGCGGCAATGGCCCAACCCGTTATCGCAATGCAGCGGTGTTTCATGATGGCGGCCCGCGGCTGCAAGTCGTTAGACTGTGGCCCAAGACGATAAAAACATAAACGTCCTTGCGGCTCCCGGGGAGGGATCGAATGTCTTCGATGGATCGGCGCGCATTTCTGCAAACGACCGCGGCCGCAGGTGTCTTCATCGCCACGGGCGCACACGCGCAGGCGACATGGCCCGAGCACAATGTGCGGATCGTCATCCCTTATCCGGCCGGCGGCTCCACCGACGTGCTGGCGCGTTTTCTCGCCGACAAGCTCAAGGACATGTTCGGGCACACGTTTGTCATCGAGAACCGCCCCGGCGCCGGCGGCAATATCGGTATCACCGCGGTGACGACAAGTCCGCCGGACGGCTACACGATCGGCGCCGCGACCGTCGGCCATTTCGCCATCAACCAGTTTCTCTACAGCAAGATGCCGTTCGATCCCGAGCGCGAGAGCCTGACGTGGGAGTTGCCGAACGTGTTCGCGGTCGCCGTCGATCATTGTCCGGCGAGGACGGTGGCGGAGTTCGTCACCTGGGCGAAGCAGAAAGGCAAAACCAGTTTCGGCAGTCCGGGCGTCGGCACGTCGCCGCATCTGTCCGGCGTGATGTTCGCAAAGCTCACCGGGTTCGACACCGTGCACGTGCCGTTCCGCGGCGCGGCGCAAACCATTCCGGCGATGCTGTCGGGCGACGTGACCTTCGCCATCGACAATCTCGCTTCGTATGTGCCGTTCTTCCAGTCGGGCAAGATGCGCGCGCTGGCGGTGACGTCGGCGCAGCGCTGGCCAACCATGGCGGACGTGCCGACCATGGGGGAGGCGGGCATCAAGGATTTTGTCGTCACGTCATGGGCGGCCTTCGTCGTCCCCACCGGCACGCCGCGGCCGATCATCGACAAGATCGCCGCCGCCATGAAGACTTTGGCCGGGGACGCGGAGTTGCAGAAGAAATTCGAGGTCGCCGGCGCCCGCGTCATCGCCTCGACGCCGGAGGAAACGCTCGCCTATGCCGCCAAGGAACGGGCGATGTGGAAGGACGCCGTGGCGCTGTCCGGGGCCAAGGCGGAATAGGGCGGAATGGCCTTAAACGGCGGCGTGCGCGGCGCGATTCGCTGTGCTACATCGCGGCGGACGGTCCCGTAGCTCAGCAGGATAGAGCAGCGGTTTCCTAAACCGTTGTCTATAGGCGCTAAGTTGTTGAGCGCGTTGAGGCGTCCAAAATCCTAGGCATGACCTAGGCAGAATGCGCGACCCCGGCATGATTCGAACATGCGACCCCCGCTTTAGGAAAGCGATGCTCTATCCAGCTGAGCTACGGGGCCAGCGCCAAAAAGGAATACGCCGCGCAAGGAGATTTGGGAATAGGGAGCCCCGAGCATTTGCGCTCGGGGCGGCCACGCTGTCCGGGGACAAGGCGGGGCTGAGGGAACGTACGGCGGACGTTGGCCTGACTGGCGTAATTCTACTGCCACCCGTGAGCCGGCATCCGGGGAATGGGGATAAGAAGTCCGGAGCGGTCGCCGCGTCAGAATAGGACTTGGAGAGCGCACTCCAGAAGTCTTCCGCGGCCGACTTTTCGACCGAATAGCACAATTGGAATTGGTACTGGCGTCAGGGACCGAAGCCGGAGGCGGAGACGCTCTCGGCGGCTCCGTTCACGAGAGCCCGGCCTGCCAAGGGACGCTGTCAATCTCAATTTGTAGTGGAAAAAACTCAGAGATTTGAACGTCGCGAAACAGATATTGCACTAAACCGCTCCGCGTTAGCGACCGCGAATAGGGGAGTCGCAAGGCGCGAATGACGCCAGCGCAAGGCGGGGGCGTAAGCTGGTCCTAAGCTAGTGAGAACTGTTAGCGTTGAAAAGTTTTCCAGGCATCTTCCCGCATTTTGGCCTTTACCGAAAACTCGCACTTGATTTGCGGCTCGTCGAACTTCCTGAAAAGCTGATTGCGCATTTCTTTGTCGGCCGGCGTTAATTGGTTGCGCTCGAACTTCTCCTCAAGCAAGTCCTGCAATCGCCTGTCGGTGTCGGCTCGCTTGTCGCATCGCGCATTCATCCAGTCCTTCAACTCAGAAATAATACCGGCGAAGTCGGCCTCAAAAGAAGCTTTATCAACCCATCGCACCTGATCTTTAGGAACTGAGAACATCAGGTCGGCATATTTTGAGGGCACGCCCATTTCTTTTAGATACGCCTCTACAACCGTGCGGACTTGCGTAGCTGAAGCTATTGCCTGACTGTCGCTTACTCGCTTGAGGTCGGCGTCTGAAAGGAACGGCCGGTGAATACCTAGGATACCGTTCATCACCGTAGGGGAGCGTTCCATCCCGGCGACAAATGCAAAGAAGCACGCGCTGGCGCACAAGTAGTTTTCTTTTGGGTCCGTGAGCTTCAACGCGGTCACAATTATCTGTCGGAGGTCGGGCGGGACTTCTTCCGGAATCTGCGTTTCCCACCGGAGCGCTCGTATCAACCGGCCAATCTTCATCGCCTCGACAACACTCCCGCCGGGTGAAGCCAGGATATTGGCGCCGTCCATCGTGCCGATGGTCAAAGCGCCATTGAGTGCGAGCTTCATGTTGCCGGTGCCGGAGGCTTCCATGCCCGCGGTCGAAATCTGTTCGGACAGATCGGCCGCCGGCACGATCAACTCGGCGAGGCTGGCGCTGTAGTTCGGGGCGAACACGACCTTGAGCTTGCCGCGAATGCTGTCGTCCTTGTTGACGACGTTGGCGATGTCATGCGCGAGCTTGATCAGCAACTTGGCGCGCTCATAGCTCGCCGCCGCCTTGCCGGCGAAAATCTTGACGCGCGGCACCGCGACGGCGTCGGGATTGGCGCGCAGTTCCTGATAGAGCGCGATGGTCTCTAGCAGGTTGAGCGATTGCCGCTTGTATTCGTGAATGCGTTTGATGTGAACGTCGAACAGAGACTGCGGATCGCACTCGACGCCGGTGGTCTTGCGCAACGCGGCAGCGAGACGGCCTTTATTGGCAAGCTTGGTGGCGCGGAAGCGCTCGACGAATTCCGGATCGCTCGCCAGCGGCGTCAATTTTTCCAGAAGTTTCGGGTCGTCGAGCATCTGCGCGCCCAGCCGCTCGGTGAGCAGCGCGGTGAGCGGCCGGTTACATTCATAGAGCCATCGGCGGAAGGTGATGCCGTTGGTCTTGTTGACGACGCGGGTGTCGGACGTCGTCGCGAGATCATGGAAAATGGTTTTCTTCAGCAACTCGGTATGCAGCGCCGAGACGCCGTTGACGACATGCGAGCCGACAAAGGCGAGATGCGCCATGCGCACACGCTTCTCCGTGCCTTCCGAAATCAGCGATACCGACGCCAGTTTTTCGGCCGAAATCTCGCCGCGCTTGGCGACGTTCTGCAAATGCAGCCAGTTGATCAGATAGATGATCTGGATGTGGCGCGGCAGCATGCGCGTGAAGAGTTCGACCGGCCAGCTTTCCAGCGCCTCGGGCAAAAGCGTGTGATTGGTGTAGCCGAGCGTCGCGCGGGTAATACCCCAGGCGCGCTCCCATGACAGCGAGTGCACGTCGACCAGCAGCCGCATCAGTTCTGCAACGGCGATGGCCGGGTGCGTATCGTTGAGCTGAATGGCGGCCTGATCGGGCAGATTGTCGAGTGTGTCGAAGGCGGCGGTGTGGCGGCGCAGGAGGTCCTGCAGCGAAGCGGAGGTGAAAAAGAATTCTTGCCGCAGCCGCAATTCCTGTCCGGCCGGCGTCGAGTCGTTCGGATAGAGCACGCGCGAAATCGCTTCGGCCTGGATGCGCGCGGCGCTGGCGCCTTCGATGTCGCCCTGATTGAGCGCGGCGAGCTGAATGGGATTGGCGGCGCGTGCCGACCACAGCCGCAACGCATTGACATGGTGGCCGCACCAGCCGGCAATCGGCGTATCGTAAGGCAGCGCGACGACATGCTCGGCGGGATACCAGATGGCGCGCGCGGTCTTGTCGTCGCCGCCGATATATTCGACGGTGCCGCCGAAGCCGACCGTGACCGTGGACTCGGCGCGCTTGAACTCCCACGGATTGCCGCGCGCCAGCCAGTCTTCCGGCACCTCTTCTTGCCAGCCGTTATGGATGCGCTGCTCGAACAGCCCGTTCTCGTAGCGGATGCCGTAGCCATAGGCGGGAATCTTCAACGCTGACATGCTGTCCATGAAGCAGGCGGCGAGGCGACCGAGGCCGCCATTGCCGAGCGCGGCGTCGGGCTCGATGGTGATGAGGTCTTCGAAATCGACGCCGAGGCTCGCCAGCGCGCGCTTGACCGGATCGACCAGCCGCAGATTCGTCAGCGTGTCGAGCAGCAGACGGCCGATGAGAAATTCGATCGAGAGGTAATAGACGCGCTTCTTCTTCAGGCGCTTGGTTTCGCGCCGGCTCGCCTGCCAGACATCGACAATGCGGTCGCGTACCGCGAGCGCGGTTGCGCAATACCAGTCATGCGGTGTGGCGACATCGACCTGCTTGCCGAGGACATAGGTCAGCTTGGCGACAATGGCGTCGCGCAGCGCCGTTTCGTCGGCGTCGGGCTGAATCACGGAAACTAGCGCGTGTTGATGTTTCAAAGCGCTTGTCTTGGCCTCGTCTTGAATTGAAATTCCCCGACCGTGCGGGAGAAATTTGTCCGCACATAATCGGAGTTAAGTCCCGGGTTCCCGACTTGGTTCCCGCGACGCGCAACGAAATTAACAGCGACGGAAATTCTGCGCCGACAATGAGACTAAAATGAAACGGAGTCTGCCGGAATTATGGGCAGTCATATTGCTGGTTATGCGCCGAAGCCGAACAGCCGTTTCGGCGTGTCCCAGAATACTTTTCTCCGGTCCGCGGCATCCGGAAAAAGCACGCCCGCGAGTTCGACCAGCGGGCCGTAATCCTGCCGCTGCGGCGCGCGCAGATATGGCCAGTCCGACGCCCATAGGCAGTGATCGAGCGTGAAGGCATCGACGATGGCGCGCACGTAAGGCCACGCATCCTCGAACGGGTAGGGCTTCGCCGCGAACTTCGAATAGCCCGACAGCTTGACGCTGACGCGTTTTGTCTTGGCGATGCGCTTGAGCGCGGCGAAGCCCGCCTGATCGAAGCCTTCCGCCGGCGTCGGCCGGTTGCAGTGATCGATCAGCACCTTGACCGGATATTTTTCGATCCACGGCACGAACAGCTCAAGCTGATCGTGCTCGCATTGCAGATTGAGAAACATGTCGAGTTCGGCGAGCTTGGCGATCAACGGCTCGGAGCGTCGATAATAATCGATGCCGTGAAATGTCGGGTTGAAGGCGGCGCCGAGAATGCCCTGCGCTTTCAGTGTGCGCAGGTCGGCGATGTCCGCATCCAGTTCGAAGATGGCGATGCCCTTGAGGCGCTCTTTATCCCTGGCGATGGTGTCGAGCAGGCAGCGATTGTCGCTGCCGTAGCCGGAGTTCGGCTGCACCAGCAGCGCGTACCGCGTGCCGTAGGTTTTCATCACCTGGGCGTATTGTTCCGGCGTGCCCAGCTCCTGGCCGGCGGGCTTGTAGGCGATGTCAGCGCCATAGGGGAATTTGACAGGGTCGAAGACGTGCGCGTGGCAGTCGATCTTCGGTTCGGTGAACAAGCTCATGCGGGGCCCCGGCGGACGTCACGTCATGTTGTCGCGCAGGCGGCCGATGCGCGCAACAGCCTTGCGTCCGGTTCAGGCTCGCGTATTGAAAGCGGCAACACATCGAGGGAGCGTTCCAATGTCATATTTTACCGGGTTCACGCGCCGCGCGGCTGTTCTGGCCGCTGCCGCCGTTATGTTTGCCGCGCCGGCTAAAGCCGCCGGTTATCCCGAGCGTCCGGTGATGCTGGTGGTGGCGTTCACGCCCGGCGGGCCGAGCGACGTGCTGTCGCGCATCGTCGGCAAGAAGATGGAAGAGCTGCTCGGCGTGCCCTTCATCATCGAGAATAGGCCCGGCGCCGGCGGCAACATCGCGGCCGACTATGTCGCTAAGGCGCAGCCCGACGGCTATACGATCCTGATGGGCAACAACAGCATCCTCGCCACCAACGAGGCGCTGTACAAGAAGATCAGCTACAATCCGCAGAAGGATTTCCTGCCGATCACGCTGGTCGGCACGCAGGCCAATATTCTCGTCGTCAACAATGACGTGAAGGCGAAGACGGTGATGGAGCTGATCGCGCTGTGCAAGGCGGCGCCCGGCAAGCTCAATTTCGCCTCGTCCGGCCACGGCGCCGCCGCGCATCTGTCCGGCGAATTGTTCAAGACCATGGCTGGAGTCGATATCGTGCACGTGCCGTATAAGGGCGCAGCGCCGGCCTTGCAGGACGTCATCGGCGGCCGCGAGGAGATGATGTTCGCGACGGCAGCCTCGGTTGTCGGCCAGATCGAAGGCGGGCAGGTGCGCGCGCTGGCGGTGACGACGCTCAAGCGGACGTCGGTGCTGCCGAACATTCCGACCATGGACGAGGCGGGCGTGAAGGGCTTCGACGCCAGCACCTGGCATGGCCTCGTTGCGCCAACCGGCACGCCGCCCGATGTGACCAAGAAGCTGCACGGCGCAGCTATCAAGGCGCTGGAAGACCCGGGCGTGAAGGCGTCGCTGGCCAAGCTCGGCGTCGATATCGTCGGCGGCACGCCGGAGGAATTCGGCGCCTACATCAAGGCGGAAATCCCGAAGTGGACCGCGATCGTCAAAGCGTCCGGCGCGACGATGGACTAGTAAACGCGTCATCCTGAGGTGCGAGCGTAGCGAGCCTCGAAGGATGAGAGCGCCCGGCTGTAGCCCTTCGAGGCTCGTCGCTTCGCGACGAGCACCTCAGGGTGACTGTTTGAGACTACTCCCCGCTGTAGAATTTCGCCGCGTCAGCCGTCAGCGCTTTGCGCTGTGCGGAGTCCATATAAAGCATGTGGCCGCCGCGATAGAGCTTGAGCTGCACGCGGCCGCGCGGCGCGAGCGGCGGCAGGTGGTCGAGCACGTAGCGCGTGGCGGCGTGCGGTGTCACCATGTCGGCGGTGCCGTGTGCGATCAGCAATTTGAACGACGGGCTGAAGGCGAGCAGGACGCGCAGGTCGTCTTCGCTTGAGGCCTGATAGCGGCCGCCCTTCCAGTCCCAGCCATTGGTGACGTCGTTGGCGAGCAGCGCATAGGTCATCTCGGTCTTGAAGCCGAGTTCGTTGCGGGCGTAAGACGCAAAGGCGCCGCCATAGGCGCGCGACACGCCGTCGAGCACAGGATCGCTGCCGCGCGACGAGCGTTGCTCGGGGAACGGATCGTCGACGGCAAAGCCCGCGTCGTAGCGGCTGACGATCTTGCCGTCGGCGGCGCGCAGGTTTTTCACAAAGTCGT
The DNA here is from genome assembly GCA_903929045.1 of uncultured Hyphomicrobiales bacterium. Taxonomy (GTDB): domain Bacteria; phylum Pseudomonadota; class Alphaproteobacteria; order Rhizobiales; family Xanthobacteraceae; genus Pseudolabrys. The sequence goes on along the minus strand of CAIYTE010000074.1, from coordinate 8,569 downwards.
CGGAGACAAAGCCGGTGTTTTTCCGCACGACGTCGAGCGGCATGCCGGTGACCTGAGCGACCTTGGCGTAGAAGCCATCGGCGGCCGGACCGGTCTGCGGTTTGCCGGCGAGAGTCGTCAGATACTCGGTCATGGCGAATTTTTCCGCCGCCGCCAGCGCGTCCGGCGTGAACGCCTTCTTGCGCTCGAGTTCGGCGGCGGCGAGCGACGGTAGTTTGAGCGCCGACAGCAGCGCCGAACTGTCATTGCCGAAGGTCAGCCAGCCTTCGAGAAACGGCGACACCATGACGATGCCGTTGATGGCGATGCCCTGGTCGCGTTGCAGCGCGCGGGCGGTCTTGGCAGCGCGAAAACCGCCATAGCTTTCGCCCAGCAGGAATTTCGGCGATGCGGAGCGGTTGCTGCGGTTGATGTAGAGCGCGACGGCCTTGGCCATCGCGCTGGCGTCGCTCTGCACGTTCCAGAAGTTCTTGCCGTCATCGGCTTTGGTGGTGCGGCTCCAGCCGGTGCCGACCGGATCGATCAACACGAGATCGGTGAAGGCAAGCCAGCTGTCGGGATTGTCGCGCAGCTCGGCGCGGGCAGCGTCGTGCGCGTCCGGACCGAGGTCGAGCACGCGCGGCCCGACCAAGCCAAGATGCAGAAACGCCGACGCCGCGCCCGGTCCGCCATTGAAGACGAAAGTGACGGGCCGGTCTTTCGGCGCGTCCTTGGCGACATAGGCGGTGTAGAAAATCGCCGCGCTCTGATCGCCGGACTGATCATAGAACGGGAGCGTGCCCGCGGTCGCGGTGTAAGTGAGTTTGGCCTTGCCGGTAACGAGCGTGTGCTCGGTGACACTGTCGGCGGGCAACAGCCGCAGCACGCCCTTGGTATTTTCTTTGGCATTTTCCCTGGCTGTGTCCTGCGCCGACGCGCTGCCGACGGCGACGAACAGCGCCAGGGCGAAACTGAAAATGGATTTGAGTTTCATGGGCACGCTCCAGCCGATCCGTGCCGAGGTCATAAAAAAACTCCCGGCTTTGGACCGGGAGCTTGTTTGTTATCGACGGCGGAAATTGGGCCGTCTTGTCTGCCCGCTGGGCGCCGGGGCATCGCCCTTGTGGCGGAAGCTGATGCGTCCCCGCTGCAAATCGTAAGGCGACATTTCCACGATCACTCGGTCACCGACGCCGGTGCGGATGCGGAATTTGCGCATCTTGCCGGCGGTATAGGCCAGCACTTCGTGGTCATTATCGAGCTTAACCCGGAAATTGCCGTCCGGCAGCACCTCGGTAACGGTGCCGTCGAACTCAAGCATTTCTTCCTTCGCCATCCAGTCTCTCTCCCGGTACTAGCGCTGATTGCGGTGGCCAGCGTTACGGCGCGGCTCGCCCGAGCGCTGGAGGAATGTAACAGTTCCGATACCGTTTGGCTCCCCCGAGGAGGCCTCCTGGCGCGGCGCCTGTGCATGATTGTTCTGGTGCTGGCCGCCCTGATGGCTCGGCCGGCCCTGGTGGCCGTTGCCGCCATTGCCGCCGCCATGCGATCGGTTGCCGTTATGACGGCCATTGCCGCCGCCATTGCCACCGCGGTTGTTGCCGCGCTGGTCGCGGCCGCCGCCGGCATGTTGCGGACGTCCGCCCTGGCCGCGGTTGCCCGAATTGCGGACCGCCGGACGATGCGGCTGCTTTTCGCCGCTGGCCGGGATGGTAATGCGGATCATGCGCTCGATATCGCGCAGGAACACGCCTTCTTCCTGGTCGCAGAACGAGATGGCGACGCCATCGGCGCCGGCGCGCGCGGTGCGGCCGATGCGGTGGACGTAGCTCTCGGGCACGTTCGGCAGATCGTAATTGATGACGTGGCTGACGCCGTCGACGTCGATGCCGCGAGCGGCGATGTCGGTGGCGATCAGGATGCGCAACTTGCCCGACCGGAAGTCGGCGAGCACGCGCTCACGCTGGTTCTGCGATTTGTTGCCGTGGATGGCGGCCGAGAGGAAGCCGTTCTTCTCGAGGCCTTTCACGACCTTGTCGGCGCCGTGCTTGGTACGGGTGAAGACCAGAACGCGGTCGGTCTTTTCCGCCTTGAGCACTTCGAGCAGCAGCGCTGGCTTGCCCGATTTCTCGGTGTGGATGACACGCTGGGCGATGCGCTCGACGGTCGTGGCTTGCGGCGTCACGGCGACGCGCACCGGATCGTTCAGCATCGAGTCGGCGAGCTTGGTGATTTCCTGCGGCATGGTCGCGGAGAAGAACAGAGTCTGCCGTTCCTTGCGCAGCATCGCCACGACGCGCTTGATGTCGTGGATGAAGCCCATGTCGAGCATGCGGTCGGCTTCGTCGAGGACGAGCACTTCGACCTGATTGAGCGTCACGGCGCGCTGATTGACGAGATCCAGCAGGCGGCCCGGTGTGGCGACCAGCACTTCAACACCATGCGCGAGCGAACGCACCTGACGGTTGATCGGCACGCCGCCGATGGCCAACGCACTGGCGAGCGGACGGATGTGGCGGCCATAGGTGCTGAAGCTGTCCGCGATCTGGCCGGACAATTCGCGGGTCGGCGAGAGCACCAGCACGCGGCAGGACTTCTTCTCCGGGCGCATGCGCTTGGTGGTAAGGTGATGCAGGATCGGCAGCGCGAAGGACGCGGTCTTGCCGGTGCCGGTTTGCGCGATGCCAATGACGTCGCGACCCGCGAGGGCGGTCGGAATGGTCTGGGCTTGGATCGGCGTGGGGGTTTCGTACTTTTCTTCGGCAAGGGCGCGAAGGATCGGCTCAGCGAGGCCGAAATCGGTAAATTGAGTCAAAGAGGCTCTTTTCTATATGGCGAATCGGCCGCCTCGCTCTTGCGAGCAGCGGAATCGCGGGGTTCTAAAGACATCCCGCGTGGCCAGGGTTGTCGGCACATTAGAGGAACGGAAGAGGCGGGGCGAAGATCGTAAGGCGACTTTCGTGCACGCAGCCCGCAAACCCGAATCCGGGTCTTTCATCCGCAACGGTCATATGACAGGTGGGCGTGGTCTTTTCAAGGCAAGTTTTGCTGTAAACGCCCGGGATGATGAACGAATGGCGCATTTCTGCCCCACCGAGGCCCCCAATGGACAAGTTGGGCAAGATCGGGGAATGTCGGCCACCAAAAGCCCGGCGAAAGGGCGTGTTAGGGAGTTGATTTGATGTCGTTTCCGCGGGCCTCGCAGGCTCTTTCCCGTTTTACCGTCCTCGATCTGACCCGCGTTCGGTCGGGCCCGACCTGCGTTCGCCAGCTCGCCGACTGGGGCGCCAACGTCATCAAGATCGAGACCCCGCCGCATCTCGAAAAGGGCGAAGGCCCGGGCGGTCCGCGCGACAACGCCGACTTCCAGAACCTGCACCGCAACAAGCGCAGCATCACGCTCGACCTGAAATCGCCGGAAGGCATGGCCGCCTTCAGGCACATGGTCGCGAAGGCTGACGTTGTCGTCGAAAATTTCCGCCCCGACGTGAAAGACCGTCTCGGCATCGCCTACGAGGATCTCAAGAAGATCAACAAGGGCATCGTGCTCGGCAGCATCTCCGGCTTCGGCCAGGATGGGCCCTACGCCAAGCGTCCGGGCTTCGATCAGATCGCGCAGGGCATGGGTGGTTTGATGTCGATCACCGGCGCGCCGGGCGAAGGCCCGATGCGGGTCGGCATTCCGATCGCCGATCTCACCGCCGGCCTGTTCTGCGCCATCGGTATTTTGACCGCGCTGCTGGAGCGCGACGCGTCGGGCGAAGGCCAGTGGGTGTCGACCTCGCTGTTGCAGGCGCAGATCTTCATGCTCGATTTCCAGGCCGCGCGCTGGCTGCAGATGAAGGAAGTCGCCAAGCAGGCGGGCAACAACCATCCGACCAGCATTCCGACCGGCGTGTTCAAGACCAGCGACGGCCACATCAACATCGCCTCGACCGGGCAGGTGATGTGGGAGCGCACCTGCAACGCGCTCGGCGCGCCGGAAATGATCAATCACGCGGACTACAAGTCCGGCGCTTTGCGCTCGAAGCATCGCGATGCGCTCAACGCCGCCATTGAAGCCATCACCGCGACCAAGACCAGCGCCGAATGGATCGACATCTTCGACAAGGCCGGCGTGCCGGCAGGTCCGATCTACAACATCGACCAGACCTTCGCCGACGCGCAGGTCAAGCACATCGGTATTGCGACCGACGCCAAGAAGCCGAACGGCGACACGCAGACCTTCGTCGGCCAGCCGTTCAAGCTGTCGCGCACGCCGAGCAAGATCGTCGCCACGCCGCCGGGGCAGGGTCAACACACCGACGAAGTGTTCAAAGAATTCGGTTTTACCGACAGTGAAATCGCCAAGCTTCACGAGGTAAAGGCGGTATAATCTAGACCCGTCATCCTGAGGTGGCCGCGCAGCGGCCCTCGAAGGATGAACGGCCACGGAATTGGGCCGTCGCCCTTCGAGGCTCGCGCCAGCCAAGTCGGCTATAGCCGACTTGGCTCTTTAAAAGGGTCGATCTCGGGTGAACCCGAGATCGGTGGCTCGCACCTCAGGGTGACGGATTAGGCAGGAAGGAATAACCGATGAACATTATGACCAAGACCGACAAGATGCTGTCCCGCAAGGAAGGCGGCGTCGGCTACGTCACCTTCAACAATCCGGAGCGTCACAACGCGGTGTCGCTGGAAATGTGGGAAGCGGCGTCGAGCTATCTTGAGGATTTCAAGAACGACAAGAACATCCGCGTCGTCGTGTTCAATGGCGCCGGCGGCAAGGCCTTCGTGTCGGGCGCCGACATTTCCAAATTCGAGAGTGAACGCTCCAACAAGGAAGCGATCGACCGCTACAACATCGCCGTCGATGCCGCCAACACCGCGATCTATGAATTCCCGAAGCCGACCATCGCCATGATCCAGGGCTACTGCATCGGCGGTGGCGTCGGCCTGGCGCTGTGCTGCGACATGCGCATCTGCTCGGACAATTCGAAGTTCGGAGTGCCCGCCGCCAAGCTCGGCCTCGGCTATGCCTTCAAGGGCATCAAGAAGCTGGTCGATGTTGTCGGGCCGTCTTTCGCGAAAGAAATCTTCTACACCGCGCGCCAGTTCACCGCCGCCGAGGCCGTGACCATGGGCCTCGTCAACCGGTCGGTGCCGGCCGAGGAGCTCGAAGCCTACGTCAAGAATTACGCCGAGACGATCAGCGGCAACGCGCCGCTGACGGTCGATTCGGTGAAGTTTATCGTCGGCGAGACGGTGAAACCGGGCGCCGAGCGCGACCTGAAGAAGTGCGCCGCGCTGGTCGACGCCTGCTTCGCCAGCGACGACTACAAGGAAGGCCGCAAGGCCTTCATGGAAAAGCGCAAGCCGGCCTTCAAGGGCGCTTAAGCCCCGCCGCACAAATCTTGTGCGCGCAGGAATGATATAACAGCACCGTTTCCGGTGTTGGTATGCTAGACGACCGCCATAAAAGCCGCAGCGAAGCGGCAAGGCTTAAGGGACCAAGGGGAGGATTCGAGTGGCTTCCGTCGAGTTGAAGGGCCTGACCAAGAAGTATGGCCCGCTGGCCGTGGTGGACGATGTGTCGCTGCACATCGAGCACGGCAATCTGGTGTGTTTGCTGGGGCCGTCGGGCTGCGGCAAAACGACCACGCTCCGTTTGATCGCTGGTTTCGTCGAGCCGACCGTGGGCGAAATCCTGGTCGGCGGCAAGCTGATTTCGTCGCCGGCCGCCACCGTGCCGCCCGAGCGGCGCAACATGTCGATGATCTTCCAGAGCTACGCGCTGTGGCCGCATATGACGGTCGCCGAAAACATCATGTACGGCCTCAAGCTGCGCAAGATGTCGAAGGACGTCATTACCAAGAAGCTCGACGCCATTCTCGCCACCACCAAGCTCGCGCCCTTGGCGCAGCGCTATCCGGGCGAACTGTCCGGCGGCCAGCAGCAGCGCGTCGCGCTCGCTCGCGCGCTCATCGTCGAGCCGGAAACCTTGTTGCTCGACGAGCCTTTGTCGAACCTCGACGCCAATCTGCGCGAAGAAATGCGGTTCGAGGTGCGCCGTCTGCACGACGCCTATCGCTACACCACGGTCTACGTCACGCACGACCAGTCCGAAGCCATGACCACGGCCGATCTGATTTGCGTCATGAACGGCGGCAAGATCGAGCAGGCTGGCAGCCCCGAGGAAATCTACGACCGTCCCCGGTCGGAATTCGTCGCGCGCTTCATCGGCAACAGCAACGTCATCAAGGGCAAGGGTCTCGACGGCAACCGTGTCGAGCTCTCCGGCGTCGTCCTGCAATGCACCGGTGAAAAGGTCGTGCCGAACGCCACCACCGGGGTGTCGGTGCGCCCGCATGACATCACGCTGCATGCGACCCAGCCGTCGCAGACCGAGAATGTCGTGCCCGCTACCGTCGTGCGTCAGGTGTTTCTCGGCAACGCCCGCGATTACATGGTCGAGACCAGGGACGGCACGCAAATTCGCACGGCGACGGCTGCGGAAACCAACATTCCGCAGGGCAGCGCGGTGTGGGTACACATGCCGCCGGCGAGGTGTCGCGCGCTATTGGGATAGCGTTCAACGATAAGAAACGGCTCCAAAGAGAAACGAAGATTTCGCGGGGGCGAAGGAAACATGACCAGGGAGGATGAGGCGATGAAAAATTCGAACATTTCGCGTCGCGGCGTACTGATCGGCTCCAGCGCATTGGCGGTGGGAGCCACGTTTTCAACGCGCGTGCTGTCGGCGGCGCCGCCGGCCACCGCGATCACGCCGCAACTGATCGAAGCGGCGAAGAAGGAAGGCAAGGTCGTCTGGTACACGTCGATCGATCTGCCGATCGCCGAAAAAGTCGGCAAGGCCTTCGAGGCGAAGTATCCGGGCATCAATGTGCGCGTCGAGCGTTCGGGCGCCGAGCGTGTGTTCCAGCGGCTCGGCCAGGAATATGCCAGCAAGATTTACGCCTGCGACGTCGTCAACTCCTCCGACGCCTCGCACTCCATCGTGTGGAAGAAGGCCGGTATTCTCGAGCCTTTCGTCCCTGAAGATGTCGCCAAGTTCTTCCCTGTCGAGCACAAGGACGTGGATGGCATGTTCGCCAGCTTCCGCGTCTCGCTCTGCATCATCGCCTACAACACCAACCTGGTGAAAAAGGAAGATGCGCCGAAGAGCTTCGCCGATCTGCTCGATCCGAAATGGAAGAACAAGATCGTCAAGGCGCATCCGAGCTACAGCGGCACCATCATGACCGCGACCTTCCAGATGGCGCGCGATCTCGGCTGGCCCTATTTCGAAAAGCTCGCGGCGCAGAGCGTCATGCAGGTGCAGTCGTCTGCCGATCCGCCGAAGCGCCTGGCGCTCGGCGAACGCGCCGTGATGGCCGACGGGAACGAGTACAGCATCTTTGAAATCGGCGAGAAGGGCGGGCCGGTTGCCCCCGTTTACGCCACCGAAGGTTCGCCGCTGATCGTAGGCCCGAGCTCGATCTTCAAGCAGGCGCCGAATCCGAACGCGGCGAAATTGTTCACGGCCTACAGCTTCACGCCGGAATGCCAGCAGCTCATCATCGATGTCGGCGGCATGCGGTCGGAACATCCGCAGGTCAAGGACAAGCCGGGCCGGGTGCCGTTCAAGGAAATCAAATTGATGAAGGACGACCCCGCCGGCGTTGAAGCGTCGAGCGACGAGATCAAGCAGAAATACAGCAAGATCTTCCGGGTCTAGGCGTCATGAAAAAAACAACACTCAGCCGCCGTCACGTTCTGCAGGGCTCCGCCGCATTCGCGGCGGGCGCTCTGTTTGCCCAGCCGGTCCGTGCCGCGCCGCCGCCGCCGGAAGCCATCACGCCGGGGCTGATCGAGGCGGCGAAGAAGGAAGGCAAGGTCGTCTTCTATACGGCGATGGACCTGCAGTTCGCCGAGCGGCTCGGCCGCTCGTTCGAGCAGAAATATCCGGGCATCTCGGCGCGCGTCGAGCGCTCCGGCGCCGAGCGCGTGTTCCAGCGCATCGGCCAGGAATATGCCAGCAACATCCACTCCGTCGACGTGGTCAACACGTCAGATCAGGCGCACGTCATCCTGTGGAAGCGCAATGGCTGGCTGGCGCAGTACATTCCGGAAGAAGTCGCCAAGTTCTACGACAAGAAGTTCTACGATCCGGAAGGCTACGAGCTGGTGACGCGCGTGCTGGTGTCGCCGTTCGGCATCAACACCAGTCTGGTGAAGATGGAGGACGCGCCGAAGAGCTTCGCCGATCTGCTCAATCCGAAATGGAAGGGCAAGATGGTCAAGGCGCATCCGGCCTATAGCGGCACCATCATGAACTCGACCTACCAGACCGCGCAGGTCATGGGCTGGGAGTATTTCGAGAAGCTGGCCAAGCAGGACATCATGCAGGTGCAGTCGGCGACCGATACGCCAAAGCGTATCGCGCTCGGCGAACGCGCCATCATGATCGACGGCGCCGGTTATCTCGTCATCCGCGACAAGGAAGCGGGCAAGCCGGTCGACGTCATTTATCCCACCGAAGGCACGCCGCTGGCGACGAGCCCCAGCGTGATGATGAAGGGCGCGCCGAACCCGAACGCTGCCAAACTGT
>CAIYTE010000073.1 GCA_903929045.1 uncultured Hyphomicrobiales bacterium | reverse complement strand
GGAAGCGGCGGATTATAGGTTTTGACCCCCCTCTGGCAAGGCGAAACGGGTATTGTGCGATTCCTCCGGTCCCGAGAGTTCGCCCTTGGCTGACAGCCCCGAAAATACGGCCCTTTTGCCTGAGGCCCTGCTGGCCGAAATCGAGCGGCTCAAGGCGGAATTGCTCGAAGCCAAATGGCAGATCGCGGAGCTGGAGGCGCGGGCCGACGTCGATCCGCTGACCGACATTCTCAACCGCCGCGGCTTCGACCGGGAACTGGCGCGCTCGCTGTCTTACGTGAAGCGCTATGGCGGCCGGGCGGCCCTGGTGCTGATCGATCTCGACGGCTTCAAGGCGGTGAACGACTCGTACGGCCACGGCGCCGGGGACGCGCTACTCAAGGCGGTGGCGGCATGCCTGATGGTGAGCGTGCGCTCGTCCGATATCCTGGCCCGGCTCGGCGGCGATGAGTTCGCGGTTCTGTTGTGGAATCTCGACGAGGCGCAGGCGGCGGCCAAGACGCGCGATCTCGAGGCGGCGATCATGGCGCTGCGCGTCGATGGACTTGGTGTCGGCGCCAGCGCCGGTTTTGTGCCGCTCGACGGCACGGTGACGGCGGCGCAGATCGTCGATGCCGCCGACAAGGCGATGTACGCCCGCAAACGCGAACGGCGCGGCGTCTGACACCGCACGGGCCGCGGCCCACTTTCAATTTGCATGACAGCGAGACGATGTAGCCCACGGCTTCCGGGAAAACGGTCGCGGGTATAGCGTCGTCCTAACAGCCGGACGTCTTCGGGCCAGGCGATCCGGCGGCCGCGTCGCTGCATTGTGCGAACGCATTCAGAGGCCCGGGGAGAAACGTCATGAACAGCTTCATGCGCGGCGTTGCCGCGTTTTCCGTCGCCGCCTTTCTGGCCGCCGCGCCGAGCGCCCTTGCGCAAACGACAGCGCCCAAATTCAAAGCCTATTCCGTGAAGACGCCGGACGGCCTTACCATCGCGGCGCAGGAGTGGGGCAATCCGAACGGCCCCGAAATCGTTTTCATTCACGGCTTCTCGCAAAGCCATCTGTCATGGATCAAGCAGGTCACCAATCCCGAACTCGCCAAGGAGTTCAAGATGGTCACTTACGATCTGCGCGGTCACGGCAATTCCGACAAGCCGTTCGAGCCGGAAAAATACAAGACCGGAAAGTTCTGGGCCGATGAGTTGCAGGCGGTGATGGAAGCGACCGGCCTCAAGCGTCCGGTGGTCGTCGGCTGGTCCTATGGCGGCCGCATCATGGCCGACTATCTGACCACCTACGGCACCGCCAATGTCGCCGGTCTCAATTATGTCGATGCCGGCCAGAAGGGCGATCCGGCGTTTGTCGGGCCCAATCTGAAAAATCAGCCGGCCATGATGTCGGAGGATCTCACCGCCAATATCGCGGCGACGCGCGCCTTCCTGCACGGCTGCTTCTCGATCCAGCCGACGCAGGAAGAGTACGAAGAGATGCTGGCCTTCAACATGATGGTGCCGCCCAAAGTCCGTCTCGCGCTCGGCAACCGGCCGCTGCAGGTCGACGACATGCTCAAGAGCCTGAAGGTGCCCGTGCTCGTGACGCATGGCGCCGAGGACAAGAACTCCAACCTGATCGCCGCCGAATACACCGCCAAGATGATCCCCGGCGCCAAGCTCTCAGTTTATCAGGGCGTCGGTCATTCGCCGTTCTTCGAAGCGGCGCCACGCTTCAACGCCGAACTCGCCGAGTTCGTGCGCAATGCGCAGAAGGGAAATTAAGAGCGACCCCGGCAGACGCCGTCTTGCCCGGCCGCTATGCTTTGTCTTGCGTCGACGACAAGAAAAAACAAAGCGGGGAAACGATGGAAGTTCTGGGCAAGGTACGGCCTGCGCAAGGCCGTGATCGTTTGACACGGCGCGGCATGGTGCTGGGCACCGCGAGCGTGGCGGCTGCCGCAAGTTTTCCGCGCGTTGCGGTGGCTGAAGATGTCGGCCCCGTTATGGCTTCGCTGAGCAAGTACATGAGCGAAGCCGGCACCCGCGCGCTGCCGGATGCTATCGCCGAACAGGCCAGGTTCCACATCCTCGATACCTTTGCCGCGATGGTCTCAGGCTCCGAATTGCCGCCGGGCCTTCACGCCTTGCGGTTCGCGCGGGCTTATGGCGGCGAGAAGAAGGTGACAATCGCGGCGTCGAACATCCTGGCCGGACCGATCGAAGCCGCGATCGTCAATGGCATGCTCGCGCAGGCCGACGAGAGCGACGACAATTACAGCGCCGGTGGCGCGCATCCGGGGTGCGCCATTGTGCCGGCGGCGTTGTCGATGGGTGAAACATTCGGCGTTGACGGCGCCCGGTTCCTGCGCGCGGTTACACTCGGCTACGACGTCGGTATGCGCGCATTCAAGACCGTGTTCAACGCGACCACGATCCCCGATCTGCACAACATTGTCGGCACTTTCGGCGCTTCCGCCACCGCCGGCAGCATCGCCGGCTTCGATGCGCAGAAGATGCGCTGGCTGCTCGACTACGCGGCGCAACAAGCAGGGTCGGGCTTCGGCGCCTGGGCGCGCGACGTCGAGCACACCGAAAAGTCTTTCGTGTTTTCGGTCGGCGCGCGCAACGGCGTCGCTGCGGCTTTGATGGTCCAGTCCGGCTGGACCGGCGTTGCTGACGTATTCTCCGGCGGCGATAACTTCTTCCAGTCTTATGCGCCCAAGGCCAAGCCGGCGAGTTTGGTCGACCAACTCGGCGAGCGTTACGAAGTGGCGCTGACGATCATCAAGAAATGGACCAGCGGCGGCCCCACGCAATCGCCGCTCGACGGCATCGTCAACATGCGCAAAAAGCATCCGTTCGAGGCGGATCAGGTCAAGCAGGTCGCGGTGCGCGTCTCGACCAGCGGTTTCCCCAAGGTCAACAACACCGAGAGCCCCGATCTCTGCTTGCAATATCTGATCGCGGTGCTGCTGCTCGACAAATCCGTCTCGTTCCTCGCCGCGCATGACAAGGCGCGGATGACCGACGCCCGGATCATGAAGGAACGCGCCAAGGTCGTGTTGACTGCCGACGAAGAACTGGAGCGCATCCTGCCGAAGCGGGTTGGGCTCGTCGAAATTACGCTGAACGACGGCACCGTCCTGAAAGAACGCGTCGATACCGTTCGCGGCACGCCGGAAGACCCGATGAACAGGGATGAGGTCGTTGCCAAGGCCCGCGATCTGATGGCCCCGGTGCTCGGCGCCAAAGGCTGCGATCGGCTGATCGAAAAGGTTCTGACGATCGAGAAGCTGAAAAATATCCGGGAGCTGCGGCCGCTGTTGCAAAAGGCCTGAGGCCGGTTACGCGATGATGTCCGGCGTCAGCGCGTCTTCGATCTGACGAATTTTGTCGCGCAGCACCAGCTTGCGCTTTTTCAGCCGCTGCACCTGGATGAGGTCGGAACCCGGCGACAAGGCCAAGGCGGCAATCGCGGCGTCGAGGTCGCGGTGTTCCTGCTGCAGGCGCGCCAGTTGCTCGCGCAAGGCGCCATTGTCTTCGCGCGGCGCGCTATTGTCGTTGTCGTTCATTGCCACCGCTGACTTAAAAGCACGCCGGTATCGGGCTAGGCGGCTCCGTCAGGAACTATCGCGTTTTCCACAGCGCCATTCAAGGCTTCCGGAAAGATGCCCACGATCAAAGACTTCCCGCCCCATTAATACGGCGCAAAGCCAAAATTATAATTGCCCTTGCGGTGAGTCTGGGACAGACTTATCTCATCAGGGCCAATGATTGAGGAGACATGCTGAATGTCGCTGCAATCCCACCTTGCTGAACTCCAGAAAAAGCACCAGGCGCTCGAAGCGCAAATTAACGACTGCCTGGTTCATCCCGCTACCGACGATCTGACGGTCGCCGAACTCAAGCGGAAAAAACTACTTGTAAAAGATGAAATCGAGCGGCTGAGGCACGGCGAACACGCCAGCGTGCACTAGGCGCTTCGCGTGCGTATGCGTGAATTCGCGCGTTTGAGCGACTTCGCCGCGCATTGAAAGACGGCTTAACCGCCGGCCCGCAGCCAAGCCCGGATCCATTCCGGCTTTCGCTGTCAGCCGGCGGTTTTGTTTTGCGTATGCCGGCCGCGTGCTGGGCAGCGAATGCGGCTAGGCCGAATAAAGCGCCGAAAAGAAAGTTCAAAAAACGCTCATTGGCGCCATCTTGGCCCTGCCTTTATGTCCCGGAAAGGCCTAGCACTGGGCTTCACGCAAGGACCCGGAACCATGAGCGAACCTGCCACCAATAACCGCCCCAAGAACCTGCGCGCCAATGTGTATCCGGTCGAAGGCTTCGCCCTGACCGTGGACGGCAAGATCAAGCTGCAATACCCCTCGATGGACGAGGCGATGAAAGTCGGCCTGGCGCTTAAAACCAAGTTCCCGGTGATCCAGGTTGCGATATACGATGCGACAGCCAAGACCCGCACACCGGTCGAACTGGCGTAGGCGCGACGCCTCCGCCGTCCGGTGCAAAAACCATCGCGGGCGGTAGGGGAGGCATTATGCGAAAATTACTGAGCATCATCGCTGCCGTTGGGGTCGCGGCGCTCTGCGCTGCCGCAACCGTACGCGCGGACGATTATCCGAACCGGCCCATCACGCTGATCGTGCCGTTCCCGCCCGGCGGCAGCACCACCGTGATGGCGCGCAACGTCGCCGACAAGATGGCGGTGGCGCTCGGCCAGTCCATCATCATCGACAATCGCGGCGGTGCCGGCGGCACGCTCGGCACGCGCGTCGCCGCCAAGGCGGCGCCCGACGGCTACACCATCGTGCTGAGTTACACCGGCACGTTCTCCATTGCGCCGACGGCTTATGCCAGCATCGGCTACGATCCGCGCAAGGATTTCGCGCCGATCGGCATGATCGGCGCCGCGCCCAATCTCGTCGTCGTGACGACGTCGCTGCCGGTGAAGTCCGTCGCCGAGCTCGCGGCTTACGCCAAAGCGCAGAGCGCGCCGATGCAATACGGTTCGCCCGGTGTCGGCACCGTCAATCATCTGGCCGGTGAACTGCTGGCGAATGCGATGGGCGTCACCATGCAGCACATTCCCTACAAGGGGAACGGCCCGGCGCTCGGCGATCTTATCGGCGGTCATATCCCGCTGATGTTCGTGCCGATCCCGGTGTCGCTCGGCAATGTGCAGTCCGGCAAGCTGCGCGCACTGGCGATCTCGAGCGCGAAGCGTTCGCCGCTGACGCCCGACATTCCGACGCTGGCGGAGTCCGGTCTGCCCGGTTTCGACGTCGCGCTGCGCTACGGCCTGGCCGCGCCGGCGGGGACTCCGAAGGCGATCATCGACCGGCTCAACAAGGAACTCAACGCCGCCCTGGCCGATCCGGACGTCCAGAAGCGCCTCGCCAATGAGGGCGCCGACCCGTTGCCGGGCACGCCGCAGGCCTACGCCGACGACATCGACAAGGAAGAGACCAAATGGGGCGCGCTGGTGCGCAAGCTCGGCCTCAAGCTGGAATAGCGGCCCTTTGGCGCGGGGGTGGGCGGGATTTGCAATTTGCCGCTATCCGGCCTTATTCTGACGCCTATCTGGAGCCGTCGAATCTTGCCGGCGCTTGATTGTATGGGGCTGCGATGCCGTTTCTGCCGAAAACCCGCCTGATCCTGGTAGCCGCGCTGGCCGTCATAGCGGCCTCGTCGGCGCAGGCTTTCACCTTCGAGAGCGGCGGTCCGACCAAGGAAGATGCGGCGGCGGCGCGCTTTGGCGCCGGTGACTCGCGCTTCTCGACCAACAGCGGCACCGCCGTCACGAACGGCCAGCCGGGCACCTCCAGCATGCGCTTCGGCAGCGGTTCGTTGCAGTTCAACAGCCAGCCGGGCTTCAACCAGCGCTACAATTCCGAGCGCATGTTCGACTCGAACAGCATTCTCGGTAGAGACCGGTAATAGTGGGCTAAATTACAACTAGGTCTCAATTTTCATTAGCCGGATAAATTCCGTAGCGCTTTTTGATTTTTTGCCTTTCCCGCTTCTAAGAACGCCGGAAATTCCCCACTCCTCTGCTTTTGTCCCTTTTATGTTTAGCAAATCTGGATTTGCGGCCATACCAGTTTGAATCAGAAAATCTTCGAGCAGTCCGATATGTTTTGCGTTGGGTGCACCCTTTTTCTTCGGAGCTATTACAAAAAATAAAACCGGAGTGCCTTTTGAAACGTCTGCTAGATATTGCTGGTATCGAGTCAGTTTATGATGCGCAAAAACTTCTTGCTTAAGAGATTTTGTCGCCATGCCGACATAAGCTGGCGTATAACCTTTACCTGCGTATTGCAAAGACATAGCAGCCGCGCTGACTAGCAAGGTCGGAGTGTTCTTTCCAAAATTTTTCAGTATTTGAGTCGGTGATAGTTCGGCCTGCGCTGCCTTGATAGTATGGCACCGCGTAAGGTCCGACGACTTGAAACATTGTAGGCATTCTGTTCCCCTAATTATTTCTCGCCATTTCTCTCAGCTTGAACTTCTGAATCTTGCCCGTGCTCGTCTTCGGGATTTCCGCAAAGACGATGTAACGCGGCACCTTGTAGCCGGCGAGGTTCTGCTTGCACCATTGCGTCAGGTCGTCGGCGGACGCCTGCGCGCCGGGCTTCAACTCGATGAACGCGCACGGCGTCTCGCCCCATTTCTCGTCGGGCTTGGCGACCACGGCCGCGGCGGCGACGGCGGGATGCTTGTAGAGGGCGTCCTCCACTTCGATCGACGAGATGTTCTCGCCGCCGGAAATGATGATGTCTTTCGAGCGGTCCTTGAGCTGCACGTAGCCGTCCGGATACATGACGCCGAGATCGCCGGTGTGAAACCAGCCGCCGGCGAAGGCCTTCAGCGTCGAGGTCTTATTCTTCAAATAGCCCTTCATCACGACGTTGCCGCGCATCATGACTTCGCCCATGGTCTCGCCGTCGCGCGGCACCGGCACCATGGTGTCGGGATCGCGCACGTCGAGCCCTTCGAGCACCGGATAGCGCACGCCTTGGCGTGACTTCTTCGCGGCCTGCTCGGCCAGCGGCAGCGCGTCCCATTCCGTGTGCCACTCATTGACGACGGCGGGTCCGTAGACTTCCGTCAGCCCGTAGACATGCGTGACGTTGAAGCCCGCGCTTTTCATGGCGGCGAGCACGGCTTCCGGCGGGGGCGCCGCGGCGGTGGCGAAATGCACGACATGCGGCAGCGGCTTTTTCTCGGCCTCGGTAGCGCCGAGCAAGGTCGACATCACGATCGGCGCGCCGCACAGATGCGTCACCTTGTGCGTGGCGATGGCGTCGAACATCGCGGCAGCACGCACTGCACGCAAACACACATGCGTGCCGGCAACGATCGATACCGTCCACGGGAAGCACCAGCCGTTGCAGTGGAACATCGGCAGCGTCCACAGATACACCGGATGCTGCGGCATCTGGCAGGTGATGACGTTGCCCATCGCCAGCAGATGCGCACCACGATGGTGGTAGACCACGCCTTTCGGATCGCCGGTGGTGCCGGAGGTGTAATTGAGCGTGATGGCGTCCCACTCGTCGTCCGGCATTGACCAGACATAGTCGGGATTGCCAGAGGCGACGAAGTCCTCGTATTCGATCTCGCCAAGCCGTTCGCCGGCGCCGGGGTATTCCGGATCGTCGTAGTCGATAACCAGCGGCTTGACCTTGCACAGCGACAGGGCCTCTTTCATCACCCTGGAAAATTCCTTGTCGATGATGACGACCTTGGCGTCGGCGTGATCGAGCGAGAAAGCGATGATGGCGGCGTCGAGCCGCGTGTTCAGGGTGTTGAGCACGCCCTGCGTCATCGGCACGCCGTAATGGCATTCGATGCAGGCGGGTGTATTGGCGAGCATCACCGACACCGTGTCGCCGCGCGTGATGCCGCGCGCCGCCAACGCCGAGGCCAGCCGACGCGTGCGCGCATACAGTTCGGCGTAATTGCGCCGGAGTTTGCCGTGGATGATCGCGGTGTGATCGGGGAAGACGCTCGCCGCGCGCTCGAGAAAGCCGAGCGGCGTCAGCGGCTGGTGGTTCGCCGGATTGCGGTCGAGATCGGTGTCGTAAGGCGTCTTCGCCATTGCAGTCTCCCTTGAAAGGGAAACTACCGGGCAATCCGGGGTTTGTCAGCGGTGCAGCAGTTCGCTCGCGCCGGTATAGAGCAGGGCGCAGGCGATGCAGAACATCAGCACCATCAGAACCTTGTAGAACACTTCCTGCGGCGTGATGCGCACCAGCCAGAAGCCGAGCTGGTTGGCGGCGAGCGCCAGCGGCAGCAGCACCAGCGAGGTGCCGAGCCCCTTCGTCGAAAACTGTCCGAGCATGAAATAGGGCCCGATCTTCATCGCGTTGACGGCGCCGAGGAAGAAGGCGGTGGTGCCGACGAACGTCATCTTCGGCAAGTGCTGCGAGAACACATAGATCTGGTAGGGCGGACCGCCGGCCTGGCACATGGTCGAGGTGAAGCCGGAAAACGCGCCCCAGAACAGCCCGGCCGGGACGCCCGCCGGCTTGGCCTCGGCCGCCATCTTGGCGGCGCCAATCCAGCTGTAGACGACGAAGACGATGGAAATGCCGCCGACGAATGTCCGGATCGCAGCGTCGGACACGGTCGAGCCGACGAGGCCCGCCAGCACGACGCCGACGACGGCACCCGGCAGCATGATGGCGAGGATGCGGCCGTTCCAGTCGCGGCGGTAGACCCACAGTGCGTTGAGATCCTGGATGATCATGATCGGCAGGAAGATCGCCGCGGCCTCGAGCGGCGGCATGACCAGCGCCAGCACCGGCGTCGCCATCTGCCCCGCGCCCTGGAAACCGCCCTTGGACAGGCCGAGCGCGATCACGGCGGGAATCGCCAGCGCGTAGAACAGCGGATCGTCGATGAGGGTCATTCTTCGTCATTCCGGGGCGCGAATGAAATGAGCGAACCCGGAATCCAGAGAGAAGTCCCGTGCCGCCCCTGGATTCCGGGTCCGGCCCTGCGGACCGTCCCGGAATGACAGGATCAGATGTGCGCCGGAATAAACCCGAGTGGTCTGCGTCGCGCCAGCCTTGTTTGCGCATAACCGGCACGTCACAATCGCCGCCAAAGACTTCAGGGAGTGAAACATGGACGCGCCAACGAGCCGCTACCGCGACGTCTACGCGCGCTGGCAGCGCGACCCGCAGGGCTTCTGGGGCGAGGCGGCGGACGCCATCGACTGGATCGAGAAGCCCAGGACCGTGTTCGACCCCAAGGCCGGCATCTACGGCCGCTGGTTTCCCGATGGCGTGGTCAATACCTGCTACAACGCGCTCGACCGCCACGTCGAGAACGGCCGCAACAACCAGCCGGCCCTGATCTACGATTCGCCCGTCACCAACACCAAGCAGACCTTCACCTACGGCCGCGTGCTGTCGGAAGTGCAATTGCTCGGCGCAATGCTGCGCGATTTCGGTGTGGCAAAGGGCGACCGCGTCATTCTCTACATGCCGATGGTGCCGGAAGCGGTGTTCGCCATGCTCGCCTGCGCGCGCATCGGCGCCATCCATTCGGTGGTGTTCGGCGGCTTCGCCGCCAAGGAACTCGCGACGCGCATCGACGACGCCAAGCCGAAGATCATTCTGTCTGCGAGCTGCGGCATCGAGGGCACGCGCGTCATTCCCTACAAGCCGCTGCTCGACGAAGCGATCAATCTCGCCCGGCACAAGGTCGCGACCTGTCTCATTCTCCAGCGCCCGCAATGCAAGGCGGCGATGACGGAATTGCGCGATCACGACTGGCGCCGGGTGTGGGAACACGCCGTCAACTACGCCAAGACGTCGGCCTGCGAGCCGGTGCAGGCGACCGATCCGCTCTACATTCTCTACACCTCGGGTACGACCGGCATTCCCAAGGGCGTGGTACGCGACAATGGCGGCCATCTGGTCGCGCTGAAATGGTCGATGGAAAATCTCTACGGCATCAAGCCGGGCGAGATATTCTGGTGCGCCTCCGACATCGGCTGGGTGGTCGGCCACTCCTACATCGTCTATGCGCCGCTCATTCACGGCGCGACGTCGATCCTCTACGAGGGAAAACCGGTCGGCACGCCCGACGCCGGCGCGTTCTGGCGCGTCGCGTCGGAGCACAAGGCGGTGTCGCTGTTCACCGCGCCGACTGCGTTTCGCGCCATCCGCAAGGAAGACCCGGACGCCACACTGCTCAAGCAGTACGACCTGTCGCACTTCCGCGCGCTGTTTCTCGCCGGCGAACGCGCCGATCCGCCGACGCTGGAATGGGCCGAAAAGGTTTTGCAGGTGCCGGTGATCGATCACTGGTGGCAGACCGAAACCGGCTGGTGCATCTGCGGCAATCCCGCCGGCCTCGGCACGCTGCCGGTGAAGCCGGGCTCGGCCACGGTGCCGATGCCGGGTTACACCATCGACGTCGTCGATGAAGCCAACAACAAGGTGGCGGCCAACACGATCGGCTCGCTCGTCATCAAGCTGCCGATGCCGCCCGGCGCGCTGCCGACCCTGTGGCATCAGGACAAGCGCATGCGCGAGAGCTACCTCGATGAATTTCCCGGCTATTACAAAACCGCCGACGCCGGTTTCATCGACGACGACGGCTATGTCTATGTCATGAGCCGCACCGACGACATCATCAACGTCGCGGGGCACCGGCTGTCGACCGGCGGCATGGAGGAGGTGCTGGCGTCGCACCCCGACGTCGCCGAATGCGCGGTGCTCGGCATCAAGGACGACATGAAGGGCGAGGTGCCCTGCGGCTTCATCGTGCTCAAGGCCGGCGTGACGAAAGCGCCGGCCGAAATCGAGAAGGAGATCGTTGCGCTGGTGCGCGAGCGGATCGGGCCGGTGGCAGCGTTCAAACTGGCGATCACCGTCGCGCGGCTGCCGAAAACACGCTCAGGCAAGATCCTGCGCGGTACCATTAAGAAAATCGCTGACGGCGAAGAATGGACCATGCCGGCGACCATCGACGATCCGGCGATTTTGGGCGAGATCGGAGAGGCATTGAAGGGGAAGGGTGTGGGGGGATAGGAGGATTGCTCTCTCCTCCGTCATGGCCAGGCTTGTCGCGGCCATCCACGCCTTGCTTCAATAGCCACATGAAGGGCGGCTGGGTCTATTTCATGACGAACAAGCCCGACGGCGTCCTGTACGTCGGCGTGACCAGCAATATTGCCAAGCGGGCGCATGAGCATCGCGAAGGACTGGTTGAAGTATTTACGAAACAGTACGGCCTGACGCGTCTCGTCTACTGCGAGCGGTTCGACGACATCCGCGATGCCATTCAACGGGAGAAGACCATCAAGCATTGGCCGCGGGCGTGGAAGGTGCGGCTTCTGCAGGGAGAAAATCCGGAGTGGGATGATCTGTACGAATTGTTGATTTGACGAAGAAGGAAGGCGTGGATGGTCGGGACAAGCCCGGCCATGACGGAAATTATCTCTTTCGGTAGAGCCATCAAAAACTAATTACCGCTGGCGCGACCGCCCCAACTCCCGCATAGCAGGGCATGGCCAACAGAAATCCCTTCGCGATCGTCGCCATCGCGATCTTCCTGCTCACCGGTGTCGTCGTCGCGATCGGTGTCGCCGGCACAATCCTGCTGTTGCTCTACACGCTCGTGAGCGTCGTCCTTAGCAGCGTGTTCGGGATTGAGCTGCCGAAGTTGCGTTAATTCGTAGGGCGGATTAGGGCAGCGTAATCCGCCATGCCGAAGGTGCTCATGGCGGGTTACGCCTTCGGCTAACCCGCCTACGAAGCGCTCCTCGGCCCGCCCTACGAAGTGCTCCTCGGAATGAGGATTAAGAGGTCAGCACGATGTCGAGGAGGCTCAATGCGTCGCGCCGGCCTTCGCCTGATGCGTGCCGTGTGAGCGTTCGGCGGCGTCGAAGCGACCATCGTTGCCGCGCCGTGCCGGCATGATCATGCGCAGCCAGTTGTCGGCCATCTTTAGCCAGCGTTTTCTATCGCCGGCGTCCTGCGTGCTGTCGGCCATGCGCTGGCATTCCGCCGCGTTGGCCCGGAACTCGTCGTTATTATTCATCGCCTTCATCCTTTAGAACGATGAAAAGCCTTTAAGCCCGGTTTTGGTTCCTGCTTTTCCACATGCGAATGTCATTTGTCGCATGCGGGATCGTTGGAACTTTTCGCTGTTGCGCCCGTGCAACGCGGCGGCAATGATGGCGCTGCGCAAACAATAAGCAGCCCAGAAAAGTCGAGGACATCGCTTCAATGCCGGCCTTCATCTGCACCGCCTGCGGCACGCAATATCCGCCGACCGAAAAGCCGCCTGCGCAATGTCCGATCTGCGAGGAAGAGCGGCAATATGTTCCGGCGCGCGGCCAGAGCTGGACGACGCTCGAAGGGCTGGCGCAAAGCCACATGAACAGCTTCCGCGAATACGAGCCGGGCGTCATCGGCCTTGGCGCGGGCTTCGCCATCGGCCAGCGCGCCCTTCTGATCCGCACGCCGCATGGCAATGTGCTGTGGGACTGCGTCTCGACGCTCAACGACGCCACGGTGACGATGCTCAAGGGCCTCGGCGGTGTGCAGGCCATCGCCATTTCGCATCCGCATTTCTACACGGCGATGGGCGAATGGAGCCGCGCCTTCGGCGATGCACCGATCCATCTCCATGCCGCCGACAAGGACTGGATCATGAATCCGTCGCCCGCCGTGAAGCTGTGGCAGGGCGACACGTTCAAACCGTGGCATGGGGTGACGCTGGTGCGTTGCGGCGGACATTTTCCCGGCGGCACGGTGCTGCATTACGCCAGCGGCGCCGGTGGCAAGGGCATTGTCTGCGCCGGTGACGTGCTGAGCGTGACGACCGACCGCAAATGGCTGTCGTTCATGCGCAGCTATCCGAATTTCATTCCGCTGTCGCAAGGTGAGGTCGAGCACATCGGCGCGTCGCTCAAGCCGTTCGCTTTCGATGTCATTTACGGACACTATTTCGACCGCGTCATCGCAACGGATGCGAAGGCGGTGCTGGAGAAGTCGGTCGCGCGGTATGTCGCGGCGCTCAACGGCACGCGGGGATATTGAGGAGCCACTCGCCTCGCTGTCATGCCCGCGCAGGCGGGCATCCAGTACCCCGTGTCATATCGATTAAGTCGAAGGCCTGCGTTTACTGGGTCCCCGCCTTCGCGGGGACGACAAGAAAAAAATGGCCGGGACAATGCCCGGCCATTTCAATTCAACGGTGTGACGAGGATCAGTCCTCGTCCTTGTCGTGCTTGTTGCCGAGCTGCTTGAGCTTGGCGAACACGGCGCCGACGTCGAGATCGCCGCCCGGCTTGTCCTGGGCCTGCGCTGAGGCAGCCGCGACTTCCGCTTCCTTGCGGGCGGTGGTCTCGGAGGCAGGCAGCAGCGTCGCGCCGGCATCGGCGGGCAACGGCTTTTCCTTGTTGGCGCGGTTTACTTCGAAATCGAGGTCGGTCTGCGTGGCGAGGCCGAGCGTCACCGGATCCATCGGCGCGAGCGCCGCGGCGTTCCAATGGGTGCGGTCGCGGATCGCGGCGATGGTCGACTTGGTGGTGCCGACGAGGCGCATGATCGCCGCGTCCTTGAGTTCGGGGTGATTGCGCACCAGCCACAGGATGGCGTTCGGGCGGTCCTGGCGGCGCGACACCGGCGTATAGCGCGGGCCTTTCTTGCCGGTACGGTCTGGCTGCGCCTGGGCGACCTTGGACTCGTTGAGCTTGAGCACGATGGTCGAATCCGCCTCGGCGGCCGCGATCTGCTCACGGGTCAGCTGGCCGGTCTGCACCGGGTCGAGACCCTTGATGCCCTGCGCGGAATCGCCGTCGGCAATGGCCTTCACCTCGAGCGGGTGCAGCTTGCAGAACTCGGCAATCTGGTCGAACGACAGCGCGGTGTTGTCCAACAGCCAGACGGCGGTGGCTTTCGGCATCAGGGGGGCTGCGGTCGCCATAAGACAAATCTCCTCTATGCTTCGCCCGCCCGTCGGGCGAAGCAGGATCATCGGTGATGATCGGAAAGTGGCCGGAATATAGGGACTTAACCCTCGTCATGCAACCATTCCGGCTTGACAGGATGGGGGCGCGCATCCCATGTCGGGTGTTCCAGACACGCGTATTTTGCGCGGTTTCGAGGACTTAAATGGCGCTCCCGGGCGAAAATACCGCCAGCCAAAAGCCGGCCCTCAAGGTGCTGCTGTGCTCGCCGCGCGGCTTCTGCGCCGGCGTGGTGCGGGCCATCGATTCGGTCGAGCAGGCGCTCAGGATCTACGGGCCGCCGGTCTATGTCAGGCACGAGATCGTCCATAACCGCTATGTGGTCGAGAGCCTGCGCGCCAAGGGCGCCATTTTCGTCGAGGAACTGGACGAAGTTCCGGCGGACACCGCCGCGCCGGTGATTTTCTCCGCGCATGGCGTGCCGCGCAGCGTTCCGGCCGAAGCCGGCAGCCGCAAGCTGTTCGCGCTCGACGCCACCTGTCCGCTGGTGACAAAGGTGCACCGCGAGGCCGAGATCCATCACAAGCGCGGCCGCGAGATCGTGCTGATCGGCCATGCCGGCCACCCGGAGGTGATCGGCACCATGGGCCAGCTGCCCGACGGCGCGGTAAAGCTGCTCGAGACATTGGCGGACGCGGAAGCCTTCACGCCGCGCGACGCCAACAACCTCGCTTACGTCACGCAGACGACTTTGTCGGTGCACGACACCGCCGAAATGGTGGCGTTGCTAAAGCAGCGCTTCCCGGCGATCGTCGGTCCGCACAAGGAAGACATCTGCTACGCCACGACCAACCGGCAGGAAGCCGTCAAGGTTGTCGCGCCGGTCGTCGACGCCATGATTGTGGTCGGTGCGCCGAATTCGTCGAACTCGCAGCGCCTCAAGGAAGTTGCGGTGCGCGCCGGCTGCGCGCGCGCGGCTCTGGTGCAGCGCGCGGCCGATATCGACTGGGCCGAATTCGGCGCCATCACCTCGCTCGGCATCACCGCAGGCGCCTCGGCGCCGGAAGTGCTGGTCGAGGAAATCATCGACGCTTTCGCCGCGCGCTACGCGGTGAGTGTCGAGACGGTATCGACGGCGGAGGAGGGCGTGTTCTTCCCGCTGCCGCGTCCGCTGCGCGAGAACCAGGCGGCGGAATAAGATGGCTGTCTACACCGACGTTTCCGCCGACGATCTGGCCGAATTTCTGCGCCGCTACGACGTGGGCGAATTGCTGTCCTACAAGGGCATCGCCGAGGGCGTCGAGAATACGAACTTCCTCGTGCACACGACGGCCGCCAAGTTCATTCTGACGCTCTACGAAAAGCGTACGGCCGAGAGCGACCTGCCGTTCTTTCTCGGGCTTATGGAGCATCTGGCGGCGCGCGGCATCACTTGTCCGCAGCCGGTGAAGGACCGCACCGGCGGCATGCTCGGCCGCATCGCCGGGCGTCCGGCGGCGATGGTGACGTTTCTCGACGGCATGTGGATCCGCAAGCCGGACGCCGGTCACTGCGCCGCGGTCGGCGAGGCGCTGGCGCGGCTGCATCTGGCGGCGCGGGATTTCCCAATCGCGCGGCCGAATGCGCTGTCGGTCGACAGTTGGCGGCCTTTGTACGAACACGCGGGCCCGCGCGGAGACGATGTGCAGCCGGGCCTGTGCAACGAGATCGTCAAGGAGCTCGACGTTCTGGAAAAGAACTGGCCGCGCAATCTGCCGGCCGGCGTCATTCACGCCGATCTGTTTCCCGACAACGTGTTCTTTCTCGGCGACGGCCTGTCCGGCCTGATCGATTTCTATTTCGCCTGCACCGACACGCTCGCCTACGACGTTGCCATCTGTCTCAACTGCTGGTGCTTCGAGCCGGATCATTCCTACAACGTCACCAAGGGCCGCGCGCTGCTCAGCGCCTACACCAAGGTGCGCGCGCTGTCGGATCAGGAGCGTCAGGCGCTGCCGATGCTGGCGCGCGGCGCAGCGATGCGCTTCCTGCTGACGCGGCTGGTCGACTGGCTGGCGGTGCCGGAAGGCGCGCTGGTGAAGCCGAAGAATCCGCTCGAATATTTCCGCAAACTGCGCTTTCACCAGTCGGTGACGAGCGTCAGCGATTACGGGATTGCGTCGTGAGCGAGCAGCGCGTGACGATTTACACCGACGGCGCCTGCTCGGGTAATCCGGGCCCGGGCGGTTGGGGCGCGATCCTGCAATTCGGCGAGACGTCGAAAGAGCTCAACGGCGGCGAGGCGCACACCACCAACAACCGTATGGAGTTGATGGCGGCGATTGCCGCGCTCGAAGCCTTGAAGCGCCCCTGCGCCATCGATCTGCACACCGACAGTCAGTATCTGCGCAACGGCATCATGTCGTGGATTCACGGCTGGAAGAAAAACGGCTGGCGCACCGCCGACAAGAAGCCGGTGAAGAACGTCGACCTGTGGCAACGTCTGGATACGGCCTTGGCGCAGCACGAGATCAAATGGCACTGGGTCAAGGGCCACGCCGGTCACGCCATGAACGAACGCGCCGACGAACTGGCGCGCATGGGCCTGATCGCGACCAAGGCCGGCGCCATCGGCGCGTTGAAGACCAACTGAAACGGCAATGGCCAGGCTTTTGGCCTGGCCATCCCGCATCGAAATCCGAAAACTTAAATCTGACCGAGCAGGGTCTGGCCGCCGGACAGTTCGCACTTGCCGGGCGCTTCCTCGATATTGAGCTTCGTCACGACGCCGTCCTCGACCAGCATCGAATAGCGCTTGGAGCGGATGCCAAGGCCATTGCCCGAGGCGTCGAGCGTCATGTCGATGCCCTTGGCGAATTCGGCGCTGCCGTCGGCGAGAAAGTCGATCTTGCCGTCGCCGCCGGTCTTGTCGGCCCAAGCCTTCAGCACGAAAGCGTCGTTCACGGCGGTCACGGCGACGGTGTCGACGCCCTTGGCCTTGAAGGCGTCGAGGTTGTTGAGAAAGCTCGGCATGTGCATGTTCGAGCAGGTCGGCGTGAAGGCGCCGGGCACGGCGAACAAGGCGACCTTCTTGCCCTTGAAGACGTCGTCGGTGGTCTTGGGCTTGGGGCCTTCCGCGGTCATGACGCGGAACGTGGTGTTGGGCAGTTTATCGCCGACCTTGATGGGCATGGGTTTCCTCTTTGGCGTTGAAGGTAGCTTTTATCGGGCGGCAAACTAGCGCCCTTTTGCCGGGGCGCAAAGCGCCCTTGCCCCCGCTTAGTCGAGATGGGTCGTGACCTCAATCGCCCGCTCGCCCTCGACGACCGTAAAGGTCAGGTCGAACGCGGCCTTCGGATCGACACCCGGCGGCAGGCCGTCGAGTTCGAAGCCGAAATGCCGCGTGCCGGCCGGCGCGCCTTGTGCTGGCGTCGGGATTGGCAACGCCCATTCCGCGCTCGGGCCTTCGACAAACACCGTCATCGGCTTGTTGCCATCGGCCTTGATGGCGACCTCGACCAGAGGCTTCGCCGCGCTGGTGACGCGGCGCGCAGTCAGGCCGGCCTCGGCGGCGGTCGCCGGTTTCGGCACGCTGTTTTCTGCCGCGGCGAGCGCGGCCTCATTGGCGGCGCCGTCGGTCGGCGTGAAAGTCAGCTCAGCTTTGCCTTCAGCCGGGATGCACAATTTCTCGCACACCGCGTAATCGAATTTGAGTCGCAACGTCACCGGTTTGCCGGGCTGCTTCGGCGTGATCTGCACTGGGAAGATAACGCCGGTCTTGTAGCCGAGCGAATTGCCGGTCTCGTCGTTGAACAAATGCGGCGCTGGATACAGCACCTTGGCGCGCGCGACATTGTCCGAGCCGGCAAAATCGAAGCGCGGCGGCACACCGGAATCCCCCGGATAGCGCCAATAGGTTTTCCAGCCCGGCTGCAGCTTGATCTCGACGCCGGCGCGCAGTTTCGCATCGCCGGATTTGGCGGCGCCGGCAATCAGACGCATGGCTGAGCGCATGTCGTTCGACCACGCCGACTCGTCGGCAGCGTGGGCAAAAGTGCCGAGCATCGTGACAGCGCAGGCCGCAAGCGCCGCAACGGTAACTGGTCGTCGAACCGTCATGGCGCCGATGTAATCGGTAAAATCGCGCCACGCCACCGAATTCCAGGCTGCAGTTCTGAATTCATTGTGAGCAACGGTTGAGCAAAAACGGTGCAGCGCTACGGACAGGCGCGGCGCCCCGGTGGCTATTCTGCCACAATCGGCATTTCTAATCCGGTGTGGCTGATTGAACTTTGTGCCGTCTGTGTCGTTCTCAATATCGGAATCATCGGGTAGCATTTCCTCATGGCAACGCCGCGCAAACCCCGCAGGTCTTCTGCTAAATCCGCAAAGCCGCCGGTCGGCGCGTATCTCGATGGACAGATGCTGATCGCCATGCCGGCGATGGGCGACGAGCGCTTCAGCCGCTCCGTTATCTATGTCTGCGCGCACTCCACCGAAGGCGCGATGGGCATCATCGTCAATCAGCCGGCCGCCAACATCAAATTTCCCGATCTGCTGGTGCAGCTCGAAGTGATCCCGGCTGCCGAGCGCATTGAGTTGCCGAGCCAGGACGTCAAGATTCTGAAAGGTGGTCCGGTCGAAACCGGGCGCGGTTTCGTCCTGCATTCGGCCGACTTCTTTATCGAGAATTCGACGCTGCCGATCAATCAGGGCATCTGCCTCACCGCGACGCTCGATATCCTGAAGGCCATCGCCAACGGCAGCGGTCCGCATGACGCCATTCTCGCATTGGGTTACGCCGGCTGGGCGCCGGGTCAACTCGAGCAGGAAATCCAGGAGAACGGCTGGCTGCACTGCGATGCCGATCCCGAATTGATCTTCGGCGCCGACACCGAGGCAAAATATAACAAGGCGTTGCGCAAGATCGGCATCGATCTGGGTCAGCTTTCAAGCCAGGCCGGTCACGCGTAAGTGGACTAAGCCTTTGTCGCGATGGCGACCCAGTAAGGCTCCGCGTCGGAAAACCGGATATCGACGAAGCCCGCCGCATGTAGCATCTCGCTGATCTGCACGCGCGTGAAACGCTGCTCCAGCCGCGTGCAGAAACGATCGAAGGCGTCGGTGCGCATCACGTAAAACGAATGGCGACGGTAGAAGGCGAGCGGCCACGAGCGCGGCATGAGGCCGAGACGCTCCAGCAGGCCCGCGGCGCGCGCCAGCGGCCAGTAGACTGTGGCGGCTATGAGGGTCGTTGCGGCGATCTGCAATGCGTAGGGCAGGCGCGACAGCACGATGCGCACGAGGTTCGACGCCATCCACACGGCGCGGAACAGCGCCGAGCGGTTGTCGAAGGCGTAATAGAGATAGATCAGGAACGGCGCGCTGGTTTTCAACTTGGCGGCGACATCGCGGATCGCACCGGCGGTGTCCGGCACGTGATGCAGCACGCCGAGCGAATAGGCGAAATCGAGTTCGCCGTCGGCAAACGGCAGCACCGCGACCGAGGCGTGATGAAAGCGCACATTCGGGAGGACGCCGAGGTTCTGCCGCGCGACCGCGAGCACGTCCGCGCTGGCGTCAACGGCATGCAGCGTGCCGACTTTCGGTGCCACCAGTTTGGCCCAGCGGCCGCTGCCGCAGCCGATGTCGGCACCGGCGGCATGGGGCGGCAAGGTCTGCCATGGGAAGATCGAGAAGTAGCCGTCGAAAATCCGCTGGCGTTCTTCCGCCGAGAATTGCTCGTCAGACTGCGTGAAAGTGGACCATTCGCGGCCGAAGCCCTCGACGGTCGGCTTGTCGGCGTTGTCGAGGGTCATGACGTTATTCGGACGCGATCTTGAGCGCGCGGGTGCGGGCCGGCTTTTCCTGCAGCAGGTCGCGCGCCGCTTCCGGGCTCATCGGCTCGCCGAAGGCAAAGCCCTGCGCGTATTCGCAACCCAACTGATACAGCTCGACGGCATCGGAGTCGGTCTCGGCGCCTTCGGCGACGACTTCCATGCCGAGGTCGTGCGCCATCGAAATGATCGAGCGCAGGATGACCGGCCTTGTGCCGCGCGTCGTGGTGCGCACGAAGGACTGGTCGATCTTGATGGTGTCGAACGGGAAGCGCTGCAGATAGGCCAGCGACGAGTGCCCGGTGCCGAAATCGTCCATCGACAGGCCGGCGCCGAGTTCGCGTACGCGCGTCAGAATTTGCGCGGCGTGTTCGGGGTTCTCCATCACCAGCGACTCGGTGATCTCGAGCTTCAGGGTGCCGCGCGCGACCGTGTGGCGCGCCAGCACGCTGCGCAGATCCTGGATGAGGTCGTGGCGCAGCAATTGCCGCGACGACACGTTGACGGAGGCGAAGATTGGCTCCTTGCCGCGGTTGGCGGCCTGCCATTGCGCCAGTTGCCGCGCGGTCCGATCGAGGACGAAGAGCCCGAGATCGACGATGAGGCCAATTTCCTCGGCGATGGAAATGAATTCGGCCGGCGACAGACGGCCCATCTTGGGGTGATCCCAGCGCGCCAGCGCTTCGAAGCCGGCAATGGCGCGATCTTCCAGCCGCACGATCGGCTGATACAGCACCTTGATCTCTTCGCGCTCGATGGCCCGGCGCAGTTCGGATTCCATCGTCAGGCGGTCGGTCTTGCGCGAGCGCATCGCTGGCTTGAAGATTTCGATGCGGTCGCCGCCGATGCGCTTGGCGTAATACATCGCCAGCTCGGCATCTTTCAGCACTTCCTCGGTGCGGACCTGCTGGTTTTCCGACAAAGCGAGACCGATGGAGGCGGTGATGAAGATCTCGCGGTCGTTGAAGGCGATCGGCGCGCGCAAGGTGCGGCGCATGGTTTCGGCGAAGGCGACGATGCGCGCCGGCTCGCGCTCCGACATCAAAATCAGCGCGAACTGATCGCCGGCGAGGCGGGCGAGCGTGTCCTGCGGCTTGAGCACGCGGCCGAGACGGCGCGCGATGGTCAGCAGAATGCTGTCGCCGACGGCGATGCCGACGGAGTCGTTGACCTGCTTGAAGCGGTCGAGATCGATGAGAACGATGGCCGGCCGCATCTGCGGATCGGAGCGCGCATACGCGAACGCCGCTTCCATGCGGTCGATGAACAGTTCGCGGTTCGGCAGGCCGGTGAGGTTGTCGTGCACGGCGTCGAACAGCAGGCGCTCTTCGGCGTTCTTGAAATCGGTGACATCGGTGAGTGTGCCGACGAGACGGACGACTTCGCCGTCGGAGCCGACGACGGGCCGCGCCTTCAGCGTGAACCAGAGATAGTGGCCGTCCTCGGCGCGCAGCCGGAAATCCTGGCTGAGACGGCCGCGGCGGGTTTCGACGACGCTGTCGAGCGACGCGCGGAAACGGTCGCGGTCGAGCGGATGCAGGAATTCGAGCCAGTCGGCGGCCGGGCCTTCGAGCGCGCCGCGTTTGACGCCGAGCAGATGTTCGGTTTCCGGCGAGGTGAAGACCTTGTCGGCGGAAACGTCCCAGTCCCAGATCAGGTCGCCGGCGCCGGTCAGCGCCAGTGCGCGGCGTTCGACGTCGGAGACGATGCCGTGCGTGATGCCGCCGGCGAACGCATGCTGCATCACGGTGAAGCCGATGAGCATGACGATCAGCACCAGGCCGCCGAGCAGCGCCGGGCCGATGATGTCGTTGGTGACGGCATTGGTGACGGCGAGGCCTGCGCCGAGCGTCCAGACAACCAGCAAGAGCCAGGTCGGGATCAGCAGCACCGCTCGGTCGAAGCCGTGCGTCGAGAGATAGATCACCAGCGCCAGGCCGAACACGGCGATGCCGGCGAGCGACAGCCGCGCAATGCCGGCGGCGACCGCGGGATCGAACACGGCGACGGCGATGAGCGCGGCCAAAGCGGCGAGCCACGCCAGCGTGATGTGGGCGTAGCGCACATGCCAGCGCGACAGGTTAAGATAGGCAAACAGGAAGACCAGCAACGTCGCCGACAGGATCGCTTCGCCGCAGGCGCGCCAGACGCGCTCGGCGCCGGCCGACATGTCGAACACCTTGCCCCAGAAGCCGAAGTCGATGCCGATATAGATCAACACCGCCCAGCTCAGCGCCGCGGCGGCGGGGAACATCACCGAGCCCTTCACCACGAACAGAATGGTGAGGAACAGCGCCAGCAAGCCGGCGATGCCGATGACGATGCCCTGATATAGCGTGAAAGAGTTGACCTTGTCCTTGTAGGCGTCCGGCTCCCACAGATAGATCTGCGGCAGGCGGTCGGTGCGCAACTCGGCGACGAAGGTGATGACGGTGCCGGGATCGAGTGTGACGCGGAAAATATCCGACGTCGTGCTCTCCTGCCGTACCGGGCGATCGCCAGACGACGGCGTGATGCCGGCGATGCGCGACAGGCCGAGATCGGGCCAGATCAATCCTGAGCCGACCATGCGGTAATGCGGCACGACGATGAGGCGGTCGATCTGTTCGTCGCTATTGTTGGTGAGGCCGAACACCGCCCAGTTGGTGTTGCCTTCGCGCGCGCGTACTTCGATGCGGCGGACGATGCCGTCGGCGCCGGGCGCGGTCGACACCTGGATGCGGTCGCCTTCGGTCTTTTGGCGTTCGGTCGCGGCGGTCAGATCGATGGCGGCGGCGTCGATGCGCACGTTGACGGCCTCGACGGCGCGCGCGGGCGCGCCCGCGAGCAACGCGGCTGCGAGCACAAGCGCAACCGCGCCGGCCGTCAGACACCGTGTGACAAACAAACCAAAGCCCCCGCCCGCGGCTGCGCCTTGCATCGTCTCGATCCGGCCCGGCCCGCGGAAATACAGCCCCGTAACTCTAGGGCCGACAATACGCCGATTTCGCGGCTCCGCACCCAGGCCGGGCGCGGCCAAGGTCGAGGGCCCCGGATCGGGCGCACCTATGTTGTTTTGTGAAATCAAAGGCTTAGGACGATCTTGCCGATATTGGCGTCGGATTCCATTAGCGCGTGCGCGGCGGACGCCTGCTCCAGCGGGAAGGTCTTGTGGATCAGCGGTTTGACCTTGCCGGAGACGATCAAGGGCAGGGCCTTAGCCGCGAGATCGGCGGCGATCTCGCCTTTGTCGGCGACCGAGCGCGAGCGCAGCGTCGAACCGGTGTGATGCAGGCGCTTGAGCATGATGCGCTGAAAATTCACCTCGGCCTTGGCGCCGCCCATGAATGCGATTTGCACAATGCGTCCCTCGACCGCGGCGGCTTCGTAATTGCGCGCGATGTAATCGCCACCCACCATGTCGAGAATAACATTGGCGCCGGCGCCGCCGGTGAAGGTCTTTACCTTCTCAACAAAGTCCTCGGTCTTATAGTTAACGGCCAGATCGGCGCCGAGCTTGACGCAGGCTTCGCATTTGTCGGGCGAACCGGCCGTCACAATGACCTTGGCGCCGAAATGCTTGGCGAGTTGGATCGCGGTGGTGCCGATGCCGGACGAGCCGCCATGCACCAGCAAGGTTTCGCCGGCTTTGAGCGCGCCGCGCTGAAACACATTGTGCCAGACGGTGAAGAAGGTCTCCGGGATCGCGCCGGCTTCGATCATCGGCAGATTGCCGACGGGCAGGGCGTGGCTTTCATGCGCCAGCGCGTATTGCGCGTAGCCACCGCCGATGACGAGCGCCATGACCTTGTCGCCGAGTTTCCAGCGCGCGACGCCTTTGCCGATTGCGACGACTTCACCGGCGATTTCGAGGCCCGGCGTTTCCGGTGCGCCTTTCGGCGCCGGGTAGAGGCCCTTGCGCTGCATGACATCGGGCCGGTTGACGCCGGCAGCCTGAACCTTGACCAGGATCTCGCCATCGCCAGGCACGGGCACCGGCAATTGCCCCGGCACGAGCACTTCGGGTCCACCGGCGGCCTTGATGGCAATGGCGGTCATGGTGGTCGGAAGGGCCATGAAGTTCCTCAAATGTCGGGGATGTGGCGGACCTGTTTAGGCGGGCCTCACCCGTGTGACAACCCGGCCCGCCGGCGCTAAATTCGCTCGATTTTCCTGTCATTCCGGGACGGTGCGGAAGCACCGGGCCCGGAATCCGGGGCCAAAACAGCGGTCGGGATTTTGGCTTTGGATTCCGGGTTCGCTCGTTTCACTCGCGCCCCGGAATGACGGCTGAGGGAGGCCACTTATGGCGGTAATGGAAGACGACGATCGGCCGCAAAAGAAGGTCGCGCACGAAATCGGCCAGGACCTGACATTGCTGTCGGTTGAGGAACTCGGCAGCAGGATTGAGCTGATGCGCGGCGAAATCGCGCGGCTTGAGGCCGACATTGCAAAGAAACACGCCTCGCGCTCGGCGGCGGACCAGTTCTTCAAGAAGTAAAATGGAACCGGCGAACGGCGAAAAACGCTCGTTTTTAACGGCCGATTAAGCTTTCCCGATTATTACTATGAGCGTCCATATTCCTGGACAAGAGTGGCTCCGGTCCACTCTGTTTGCCGCCTCCCTGTTATCCACTTCGAGCCGCCGTTCTCGGCGGCTCTATTTT
>CAIYTE010000072.1 GCA_903929045.1 uncultured Hyphomicrobiales bacterium | reverse complement strand
TCTACGATGCTTTTCGTCATCGCCGGCTGGGTGATCTTTCGTGCGCCGACCTTCGAGATCGCGGGCGGCATCCTTCACTCGATGGCGGCGCTGAGCGGGTGGGGCGGTGGCCTGCAAGAGCCGGTGCTGCTGACAATTGCCGCGCTGGTCTCGGTCCTGGTTCCCTCCGCCCACCAGATCAAAGATTTCAACGTCCCACCATCGCGTCCGCTCGCCGTCGCGGGCGCGATCGCCGTCGTCGTCTGCCTGTTCCGTGTGGGCAAAAGCGACGCGCTCAATTTCATCTATTTTCAGTTCTGAAAAGCCAGTCTCGTGACCCCATCCCGTACAGGCTCGGACGACGTTGGCACCAAGCGCGGGTGGTTCGATTTTGTGCGGGTGTATCTCGCGGTCGGCTTTGGCGTGCCCGCGTTTCTGGTGGCGGTCATTTATCTGAGCGATCCGTACGATGCCGGGCGTTCGCCGATCCAGATTGTGACGGGGTCGAACGACAAAGACTCACGGTTCGGCGCCGCGGGCCGTGGCCGGGATCCGCGTTTCAACGCGGCGGTTTTCGGCAATTCGCACGGTCAGTTGCTCGATCCGGCCCGCCTGTCGGCGGCGACCGGCGCGTCATTCGCGCAAATGACCGTGCCGGGCAGCACGCCGCGCGAACAAATGACGCTCATGGACTGGTTCGCGCGTCATCGCACGGCTGTTCCGCCGAAAGCGATTGTGGTCGTGGTGGACGACTGGTGGTGCATCCAGCGATGCGGCGCTGCCGATCCGTTACGATTTTCCGTTCTGGCTCTACGACGAGGCGCGGTGGCCTTATGTCGTCAAGATGCTGACCACGCAGTCGTTCGACCGGTCACGGCGACGCATGGCCCTGGCGCTCGGCTTCATCAGCCCGATCGATCCGGCGGGCTTCGATGACTATGAAATCGGCGCGACCTGGTCATTCCATCCGGCGCGTGAACCGGACACGCCGCCGCCCGCAGCACCGTTTACGCCATCGCCGCCCAACACGTCCTTTCCCGCCCTCGACCGGCTTGAGGCGGAGCTCACCGCCGGCTTTGCGGACGTTCCGGTCGTGCCCGTGATGCCGTTCGCGCATGTGTCGGCGTTGCCGCGGCCGAATACCCAGGCGGCTGTCGAACTCGACAGTTGCAAAGCGGCAATGGCTCAGATGATGCAGCGGCGTCCGCGCGGCGCTTTTGTCGATCTGTACCGGGACGGACCGGAAGTGCGCGATCCGGAGAACTTCATGGATGCAACGCACTACCGCAAGAAGCTTGCGATGGTCATCGAAGGCCGCATCGCCGAGGCGCTGGCCGCGCTCGCGCGCAAGCCTGCGGCGCCCTAGAGCTTTTCCGGCGCGACAGCCTTCATCGCTTTGGCCGCATCGCTGGTTTCCGCCGCTGCCTTCTGCAGCATCGGCAGAATGTCCTCGGTCTTGTCGGCGACCAGCAGGTCGAAGTTGAACTCGGCGCGGATGAACTCGGTCTTGCGCATGTGATCGAGCAGGGCGCAGAGCGGCTCCCAGAACTTGTCGATGTTGGCGAGCAGGATCGGCTTCTTGTGGCGGCCGAGCTGGGCCCAGGTCATCTGCTCGACGATTTCCTCGAGCGTGCCGATGCCGCCGGGCATGGCGACGAAGGCGTCGGCCATTTCGAACATCTTCATCTTACGCTGGTGCATGTCCTGCGTGACCATCAGACCGGGGCCGATTTTACCGGCGCGCTCCTTGGTCAGCAGGAATTCCGGGATGATGCCGTCGACGTGGCCGCCGCCGTTGCGGACCGCGTCTGCCACCATGCCCATCATGCCGACGTCGCCGCCGCCATAGACCAAGCCGATGCCGTTCTGAGCCATGATGGTGCCGAAATCGGTGGCCGATTGGATGTAGGCCGGATTGGTGCCGCCGCCGGAGCCGCAATAGACGCAGATTTTCTCGATTTTGCTCTCGATTTTGCTCATGGGCGGGCTTCGGCTCGGTTTTGATGTCTGTCCCCGGTGTGCAACGCAACAAGACCAGCGTCAAGACGTGGAAAAGCCCGGCGATTGAACCGCAATAAGGGGATTCCAGGGCCGCCGGCGGATGTATATGCCGGGAATTGCCCCTATATGTGGCCCGCAATGAGCGACCATCACCATCGACATGCCGATTCCAAGCCGCCGGCGGTGGCCGCCGAGGCGTCCCTGCTGCGCACCGTCGTACACCTGTGGCCCTACATCTGGCCGTCGGACCGCGCCGACCTGAAAGCCCGCATCTGGGTTGCGATGGCGCTGCTGCTGGCGGCCAAGCTCGCCACAATCGCCGTGCCGTTCACCTATAAATGGGCGACCGATGCGCTGGCGGGCACAGGCAGTGCGCCGGTCGCGTCGTCCGACTGGCTGGTCTGGGCAATGGCCGCGCCGATCGCGATGACCATTGCCTATGGCGGCATGCGCATCCTGATGGCGGCGCTCACACAATTGCGCGACGGCGTGTTCGCGCAGGTGGCGATGAACGCCGTGCGGCGGCTCGCCTACCGCACCTTCATCCACATGCACGAGCTGTCGCTGCGCTTTCATCTCGAGCGCAAGACCGGCGGCCTGACGCGCGTGCTGGAGCGCGGCCGCAACGCCATCGAGACCATCGTGCGCATGGTCATCCTGCAACTGGCGCCGACCATCATCGAATTGCTGCTGATCATCGGCGTGCTGATGTGGCAGTTCGACTGGCGTTACGTCGCCGTCGTGCTCGCGACCGTCACCGTCTACATGGTATACACCTATCTCGCGACCGAGTGGCGCATCGGCATCCGCCGCAAGATGAACGAGAGCGACACCGACGCCAACGTCAAGGCGATCGACTCGCTTCTGAACTACGAGACGGTGAAGTATTTCAGCGCCGAAGAGCGCGAGGCCGCGCGCTACGACAAGTCGATGGAGCGCTACGAGAAAAACAGCGTCAAAGCCTATACGTCGCTGGCGGTGCTCAATGCCGGGCAGGCGGTCATCTTCACGGCCGGTCTTGCCGCCGCGATGGTGATGTGCGCGTTTGAAATCCGCGGCGGCACCAAGACGGTCGGCGATTTTGTCATGGTCAACGCTATGATGATCCAGCTGTACCAACCGCTGAATTTCATGGGCATGGTCTATCGCGAGATCAAGCAGGCGATCATCGACATCGAATTGATGTTCTCGATCCTCAATCGCGATCCCGAGATCAAGGACATTGCCACTGCGCCGGAGTTGAAGGTGACCAGGGGCCACGTCCGCTTCGAGAATGTCGAATTTTCCTACGAGCCGGACCGCAAGATTCTCAAAGGCATCAGCTTCGAGGTGCCGGCCGGAAAGACCGTCGCCGTGGTCGGGCCGTCCGGCGCGGGCAAGTCGACGTTGTCGCGTCTCCTGTTCCGGTTCTACGATCTGGCCGGCGGGCGCGTCATGATCGATGGCCAGGACATCGCACGCGTCACGCAGAAGTCGCTGCGCAAGGTGATCGGCATGGTGCCGCAGGACACCGTGCTGTTCAACGACACCATCCGCTACAACATCCGCTACGGCCGCTGGGAAGCGAGCGATGCGGAAGTCGAGCAGGCCGCCTCGATGGCGCAGATCGACAATCTCATCCGCATGGCGCCGAAGGGCTACGACACCGAGGTCGGCGAGCGCGGCCTCAAATTGTCCGGCGGTGAGAAGCAGCGCGTCGCCATCGCCCGAACCATCCTGAAAGCGCCGCCGATCCTAGTGCTCGACGAGGCCACGTCGGCGCTCGACAGCCACACCGAGCGCGAAATCCAGGATGCGCTGGAGCGGGTCTCAAAGGGCCGCACCACCCTGGTGATCGCGCACCGGCTGTCGACCATCGTCGGCGCCGACGAGATCATCGTGCTGGAGGCGGGCGAGATCGTCGAACGCGGCACGCATGCTGTGCTATTGGCCAAAAAGGGCCTGTACGAGAGCATGTGGAACCGGCAGCGCGAGGCCGAGGAGGCCCGCGAGAAGCTGGCCCGCACCGGCGAAGACGAGGCGGCCCCCAACCGTAACCCGCCACCGGTGGATGACGTCCTCACAACAGCGCCGGCGGCCGATCCAGTCGAAGCGCCGGCCGACGCGGCAGAGTAGGATGCGCCATGTCCATTTATGATTCGCTTCGCCAGCAGATGGTTCCGATCACGCCGGAAGGCTATCCCTTCATCGGCGCCTTTGCGCTCGTCAGCCTGATCCTGTTCTGGATCTGGAGCCCGCTGGGCTGGATCGGCACGGTGCTGACGGTCTGGTGCGTTTATTTCTTCCGCGATCCGCCGCGCGTCACGCCGGTGCGCGATGGTCTGGTGATCGCGCCGGCCGATGGCCGCGTGAGCATGGTCACCACGGCCGCGCCGCCGCAGGAGCTTGGGCTCGGCGACAAGCCGCTGCCGCGGATCTCGATCTTCATGAGCGTGTTCGATTGCCACGTGAACCGCAGTCCGGTCGCGGGCCGGGTCGAGAAGATCGTCTATCAGCCGGGCAAGTTCATCAACGCCGACCTCGATAAGGCGAGCGTCGACAACGAACGCAATTCGCTGGTGATCTCGACCGGCAATACGCGCATCGCCGTGGTGCAGATCGCAGGCCTCGTGGCGCGCCGCATCGTCTGCTTCGTGCGCGAGCAGCAGCCGGTGGGGGCAGGCGAGCGCTTTGGCATGATCCGTTTCGGCTCGCGCCTCGACGTCTATCTGCCGGAAGGCGTCGCGCCGCTGGTGGCGGTCGGGCAGACCTCGCTGTCGGGCGAAACCATCCTTGCCGACCTCAAGGGCGGCGACGCCCGGCTGGCCTTCCGCGCCGGATGAACCGTTAACGAGGCCGCGCGTTGAGTTCCACACGCCGTGGCGCGGAGCCCGGCAAGGGACTATAGTAGGCGCATGGTATTTCCTCCGTTCGACCCCGCTCCGACGCCGCGCCGCCGCTTCAAGGCGATCCCGGTCCGCACCCTTTTGCCCAACATGATCACGTTGCTCGCGCTCTGCGCGGGCCTGACGGCGATCCGCCTGTCGATGGAAGGCAAGCTCGAATGGGCGCTGGCGGCGATCGTCTTCGCGGGCGTGCTGGACGGCATCGACGGCCGCGTCGCGCGCATGCTCAAGGGCACGTCGCGGTTCGGTGCCGAGCTCGACAGTCTGGCCGACTTCGTCAACTTCGGCGTTGCGCCGGCGCTGATCCTCTATTTCTGGGGCTTGCACGAACTGAAATCGGCGGGCTGGATCGCGGCGCTCGTTTTTGCGATCTGCGCGGGCCTGCGTCTGGCGCGTTTCAACGTCATGATCGACGATCCGAACAAGCCGGCCTGGTCGGGCAACTTCTTCACGGGCATTCCGGCGCCGGCCGGCGCGCTCACGGTGCTGCTGCCGATCTATCTTTACTTCCTCGGCGTCTCGAACGGCCTCGTCACGATCTGGTTCACCTTCGTCTACACGCTGACCATCGCGCTGCTGATGGTGTCGCGGTTGCCGGTGTTCTCCGGCAAGCAGGTCGGCAAACGCGTGCCGCCGGAAATGGTGCTGCCGGTTTTCGTCGTGTTCGTTTTGGTGCTGGCGCTGCTCATCAGCTATCCGTGGGAGATGCTGACGATCGGCGCGGTCGTTTATCTCGCCTGTCTGCCGTTCGGCTGGCTGTCGTATAAAAACTACATCCGCCTCGATCAGGAAGCGCTGGCCGCGGCCTCCGGTGAGCCGGTGGCGACAGAGCCGGGCGATACGCCGCTGTCGCCGGATCAAAACAACGCCGCCAGCGATGGCGACCGTCCTTCACGCCTGAACTGATCGGCTCTCACCAATGCCCCGCGCCACCAGCGTCATCAGCGCCGCCCACCGTCATGACCGGCCTGTGGCCGATACCGTCATTCTCAATTCAACCGAGCGCAGCGCGCAGAAGATCACGGTGGCCGGGACCAAGGGCACGGCGGTCGAGATCGACCTGCGCTTGCCGATGCGGCTGCGAACCGACGATCTGCTGCTGCTTGAAGACGGCACGTTGGTGGAAGTGGTTGCCGCGCCGGAGCCGCTGATCGAAGCGCGCGCCGCCGACTTGCCCGGGCTTTCACGTTTGGCTTGGCATCTGGGCGACCGGCACATTCCGGTGCAGGTGTTGCCCAACCGCGTGCGCGCGTTACGCGATGCCGCGACCGAAACGCTGCTCACGTCGCTCGGCGCCAAGATCGCGATGATCGACGCGCCGTTCGAGCCGGAGGGCGGCGCTTACGCGCTGTCGCAAGCGCATGACCATGGCCAGCACGGCCACGCGCATGCCGACCACGACGATTGCTGTGGCGGTCACGGCCACCACCATCATCATCACGATCATTAGTTACGGCTTGTTGCGATAGCCCTGCGTGCCGAACGGGTAGCCGGGCATGATGTCGTACGGGTGCGCCCAGCCGGGCAGGGCCTTCATGCGCTCAAGCCACGCTCCGATCGCCGGATAATCCTTGGCGATGTCGAAGCCGTATTCTTCCGCCGGATAATAGAGATACGCCGTCATCGAAATGTCGGCGATGGTCGGCTTGTCGCCATTCAGGAACGGCGACTTTTCCAGCCGCTTGTTGACGATGCCGAGATTGGCCTGGGCGCGGCCTTTGAGAAATCCGATCACGGCCGGATCGCCAGCCGGTTTTGCGAAGTTGATCATGAAGCGCATCGGCCCGAGGAAGCCGTTGACCTTCTGATTGTCGAAGATGATCCAGCGCAGCGACTCCAGCTCTTCGTCCTGACCTTGCGGCAAAAACTTTCCGGTCTTGCGCGCGAGATAGGTCAGGATCACGCCGGACTGCGTCAGCTTCTTGGGTCCATCGACGAGTACCGGCACTTCGCCCATCTCGTTGACGTCTTCGCGATACTCCGGCCCGCGCTGGATGCCCGCGCCAAAGAAGTCGATCCACTTCGGCTCCCATTTCGCACCGATCAGATTGAGCATCAGCGCGGCGCGATAGGCGTTGCCGGATTGTGCGAAGCAATAGAGCTGATAGTCGGCCATCGAATGCCTCTTAATTTATTGCGGGGGCGGGACCACCGGGCGGGTCAGCGTCACGGGAAAGCCGGCGGCGGCCTGGCCTTTATATTGTCCGTCGGCCAACGACAGGCTGGCCAGCGCGTTGCCTTCATCGTCGTTGATCACGAGCGTATCCTGCTCGAGTTTCCAGCGCCGGCTGAGAAAAAACTTGCCGGGGCAACCGCCTTCCGGCGCGACACTGCCTTCGCGGGCACCCGCGGCGCCGCGAAAGTTGATGCCGCACATCGGCGCATTGGGTGCAGCCAGCATCCAGCGCCCGGCCATGCCGGTATCAGCCGCTTGGGCATTGGCCGTGCCGCCGGTCGTCAGGCTTTGCCCGCCAGCGCAGCCGCCGAGCAGGACAGCCATCAGAACGCCGCCGGCAAGTTGCGCCGATATCTTTCGCGGAGAATGCAACAGGCCTCACTTCATGGTCGGAATGCTGAACTCGGCGCCTTCCTTGGTGCCGCTCGGCCAGCGTGACGTCACCGTCTTGGTCTTTGTATAGAACCGCACTGAGTCGGGCCCGTGCTGATTGAGGTCGCCGAAGCCCGACCGCTTCCAGCCGCCGAAGGTGTGATAGGCGAGCGGCACCGGGATCGGGAAGTTGACGCCGACCATGCCGACCTGAACACGGTTGACGAAGTCACGCGCGGTATCGCCGTCGCGCGTGAAAATGGCAACGCCGTTGCCGTATTCATGCTCGGAAGGCAGGCGCAACGCCTCCTCGTAATCCTTGGCGCGCACGACCGAGAGAACGGGGCCGAAAATCTCGTCCTTGTAGATTTTCATGTCTGGCTTGACGTGATCGAACAGGCAGCCGCCCATGAAGAAGCCGTTCTCGTAGCCCTGCATCTTGAAATTGCGGCCATCGACGGCGAGCTTGGCGCCTTCCTTGATGCCGGTGTCGACATAATCGCGAATGCGATTGAGCGCGGCCTTGGTCACGACCGGGCCGTAATCAGCCTGCGCATCCGTCGATGGGCCGATCTTGAGGCTCTCGACGCGCGGGATCAGCTTCTTCATCAGGATGTCTGCGGTCTTCTCGCCGACCGGCACGGCAACTGAAATCGCCATGCAGCGCTCGCCGGCCGAGCCGTAACCGGCGCCGATCAAGGCATCGACGGCCTGATCCATGTCGGCATCCGGCATGACGATCATGTGGTTCTTGGCGCCGCCGAAACATTGCGCGCGTTTGCCGTGCGCCGCCGCCGTCGCATAGATGTACTGCGCGATATCGGACGAGCCGACGAAGCCGACGGCCTGAATATGGCG
Organism: uncultured Hyphomicrobiales bacterium; assembly: GCA_903929045.1. GTDB lineage: Bacteria > Pseudomonadota > Alphaproteobacteria > Rhizobiales > Xanthobacteraceae > Pseudolabrys. The sequence continues at coordinate 3,045 of CAIYTE010000072.1, read as the reverse complement.
ATCGGTGAGAAGCGTATCGACGGCTTCCTTGTCGCCATTGACGACATTGAGGATGCCCGGGGGCAGGCCGGCTTCAAGAAACAGCTCGGCGATGCGGATCGGCACGGACGGGTCGCGCTCCGACGGCTTCAGGATGAAGGCATTGCCGCAAGCGATGGCCGGGGCGCATTTCCACAGCGGGATCATGGCCGGGAAGTTGAACGGCGTGATGCCGGCGACGACGCCGAGCGGCTGGCGTACCGAATAGAGGTCGATGCCGGGACCGGCGCCTTCGGTCAGTTCACCCTTCATCAGGTGCGGAATGCCGCAGGCGAACTCCACGACTTCGACGCCGCGCTGAATGTCGCCTTTGGCGTCGGGCACGGTCTTGCCGTGCTCGGAGGACAAGAGCTTGGCGAGGCTGTCGTTTTCCTTGGCGATCAGCTCGAGAAATTTGAACATGACGCGGGCGCGGCGCTGCGGATTGGTCGCGGCCCAGGCCGGCTGAGCGGCCGCGGCATTGGCGATAGCGGCCTCGACCTCGCTCTTGGACGCCAGGGCCACCTTGGCCTGCACGTCACCCGTATTGGGATCGAAAACGTCGCCCTGACGGCCGGAGGTGCCTTTGACGGTCTTGCCGCCGATGAAATGGCCGATCTCACGCATGGGTCGTAGTCCTCCGGATTGTACCGGCCCTCGATGGGGGCCTTTAGGGCTAACTGAGCCTATTGTCAGGGATTCTGGCAAGTTTTGACCGCCCGGTCACCGGGTGGGCCGGCTTCCCGGCGGTATTTATTTCACCAACCCTTAGCCTTTACTGGGCCTTAACAGCGCCCGGCTAGGTTTACGCCTGAGTTCCGGGGCAGGACGCCCTGGTGTGCGCGTGGGGTAAGAGTAATGGATATCGCAACCAGCCTGGGCCTGGCCGCCGGTGTTGGCGTTCTGACGCTCGTCATCTTGATGGGCGGCGACCTGCACATGTTCGTCAGTGAACATGCGGCCATCCTGATCTTCGGTGGCTGTTTTGCGGCCACGCTGATCCGCTTCCCCCTCGCAGCGATCTTCCATGGCATGCCCATGGGCGCCAAATTCGCCTTCACCATGCGCCGCATGTCGCAGCGCGAACTGGTCGACGAACTTGCCGGCATCGCTGAGATCGCCCGCAAGGAAGGTCCGATCGGGCTTGAAAAGGTCGAATGCGACGACCCCTTTATGGCCAAGGGTATCCGTTTCGTCGCCGACGGCTACGACACCAGCTTTATCCGCGACAACCTCGAGCGCGATCGCGACAACTTCCTGACGCATCTCGACGAAGGCCAGAAGATTTATCGCGCCATCGGCGACTGCGCGCCGGCCTTCGGCATGATCGGTACGCTGATCGGCATGGTGCAGATGTTCTCGAACATGCAGGATCCCTCCAAGCTCGGTCCCTTCATGGCAGGTGCGCTGCTGGCGACGTTCTACGGCGCCACGATCGCCAACTTGTTCTGCCTGCCGCTTGCCGACAAGCTGCACGTCAAGCTGGTCGATGAAGAAATCAATCGCACGCTGATCATCGACGGCATTCTGATGATCCGCGAAGCCAAGAGCCCGGCGCTGGTGCGCGAAATGCTGCTGGCCTATTTGCCGGAGAAGCATCGTCACTCGGCCGAGGATGCAGAAGCCGAGCCGGCAGCGGCCTGACGGGTAATCGGCGATGGCAAAGAAAAATCGCGGAGGGCACGCCGGCGGCCACGGTTGGTTCGTAACCTTCGCCGACTTGATGGCGCTGCTCGTGGCGTTCTTCGTGATGCTCGTGGCGTTCTCGACGCAGGATCAAGCCAAGCTGCAAGTCGTCGCCGGCTCGATGCGCGACGCCTTCGGCGTGCAGGACAAGGTGCGCTATTCCGGCATCATCGAGGTGATGGGCCTGCCGACGCGGCCCAAGCTCAAGAACGCCGCGCATATCGACCCGAGCGAAGCGTCCGCCACGCCGGCGCCGGACGAGAACGACCGTCAGCGCACCTATGGCGCGCGCTTCAAGGAAGATCGCAAATTCGCGCTGGCGTCGGCGTCGCTGCGTCAGGCGCTGCAGGACATGCCCGAGATCAGCGATGTGTCGAAGAACATCATGGTCGAGGAGAGCAAAGACGGCCTCAACATCGAGATCGTCGATCAGGACGGCCGGTCGATGTTCCCCGATGGCGGCAAGGAGCCGTTCGAGCGCACCAAGATGCTGATCAAGAAGATCGCGCCGCAGCTCAAGGCCATGCCGTACCGGGTCTCGATCATCGGCCACACGGCGTCATCGAAGATTCCGCCGAAACCGGGCTATGGCCCGTGGGAGTTGTCCGCCGACCGCGCCAACGCCGTGCGCGAGATCCTGACCGGCGAGGGCCTGAAATACGGCAATATCTACATGGTCGCCGGAAAGGCCGACACCGACCCGTTGTTTCCCGATAATCCGGGCATGTCGCCGAACCGCCGGGTCACCATTACCCTGATGCGGGAAGAACCGCCGATTCCGGTCGATTTCAGCCCCTGAGCGGAACAAAGGCGTTCCGGTTCGCATAATCCGGGGCAACCGGATGCGGCTCAAGGCGCGGTATTGTGGCGGTCGGGGCAGTGCTATAAGCCCCACGCCTCCAGTACTGGGCGAAGCGAACAGACCCGAATGACCGAACGCGCTACCGACACGGCCCCGGCCGAGGCCGCTCATGGCGGCTCCCGGCATGATGTGCCGCCGAGTTTCGTCGCCCTGACCCTTGGCAGCGTCGGCGTCGTCTACGGCGATATCGGCCCAGCCCGCTTTACGCATTCCGCGAGGCGGTCGCGGCCGCCAGCCACGAGCACGGCGCAACGCGCGAAGTCGTGCTGGGCACGTTGTCGCTTATCGTCTGGGCGCTGATTGTCACCGTCACCCTGAAATACGTTTTGCTGCTGCTGCGCGCCGACAATAACGGTGAGGGCGGCACATTGTCGCTGACCGCGCTGGCGGCGCGCGCAATCGGGCGCCGCACCGCACTCATCTTTATCCTGGGCGTCATCGGCGCCGCGATGTTCCTCGGCGATTCCGTCATCACGCCG
>CAIYTE010000071.1 GCA_903929045.1 uncultured Hyphomicrobiales bacterium | reverse complement strand
CCGTCATAGACATCGGTGTCGAAACTGATAGCGCGGTCCAGCACCGGCTTACCGTATTTGTGCTCGCCGATCTGGAGATAGGGCGTGTCGGTGGTGCATTCGATGAAATTGCCGGCCGAGTAGATCATGAACAGGCGCAGCCGCTCGCCCTTGATCTGACCGCCGAACAGAAAGGCGACGTCGTGGTCGATGTCGGCGGCGTCGAGCGCCTTTCCTTCAAGATTCTGGATAGTGCGGATGGCGTTGCCGATGCGCCGCGCCGCTTGAAACATGGTCGGCGCGTTCAGCAGTGTTTCGCGTTCGCCGGTTTCCGGATTGTCGACGCCTTCGGTGAGCATCGAGCGCACCGTCTGGCTCAGCGACAGATTGCCGGAAGAGGCGAGCGCCATGATGCGTTCGCCCGGCTCGCTGTAGATGTGCAGCTTGCGGAACGTCGAGACGTTGTCGAGACCGGCATTGGTGCGCGTGTCGGCGATCATCACCAGGCCGTCGCGCACGAGAATTCCACAGCAATAGGTCATGACGTCCGGACTTTGATTGGAATTCTGTTCTCAGCTTTGCGACTGGGTCTGCGACTGCTGCCGCGCCTGCTCGACGTGCACCGCGACTTTCAACGTCTCGCCATTACCGCCGTAACGCGTGCCGCGCACCGGCGAGGCGCCCAGATAATCGAGGCCCGCGGCGACGCGGACATGGGCGTCCATCGGGCAGATGCCGTTGCTCGGATCGAAACCGATCCAGCCATAGTCTTCGACGTAGCATTCCGCCCAGGCGTGACCGGCGTCCTGCGCGGTGACGCCGTCGGCCCGATAGAAGTGGCCGCCGATATAGCGCGACGGAATGCCGAGATGTCGCGCCGCGGCGATATAGATATGCGTGAGATCCTGACAGACGCCGCGCTTGAGCTTGAACGCTTCGGCCGCGGTGGTCGCGGTCTGCGTCGGCTCAGCGTCGAAAGTGATCCCGCCATGCACATTGGCGAGCAACTGATGCAGCACTGAAAGCGTGCTCGCGTCCTTGCCGGCTTCGGTCTTGGCTGCTTCGGCGAAGTCGATGATGGCGGCGTCAGGCAACGTCAGGGCCGTTTCACGCAGAAACATCGCCGGCGGAAAGCGCTCGACCGCGCCGCGCACGAAGCCGTTCGAATCCTGCGTCTCGACTTCGCCGGTGACGTTGATCGCCAGGCTGTCGAACGGGCCGTCGGCGGTGAAGGAGTGCGTGACGTTGCCGAACGCATCCTCGTGCTGATGCAGCTGGCAATCCTGCGACAACTCGATGCGCCACTCAACGACATACTGGCCGTCATGATTGCGCGGCGTCAGCCGCAACAATTGCGTCACGCCGTTCGGGGGCGCGTCGTAGTGATAGGTCGTGGCGTGTGAGATGCGGATTCGCATGCGGCGTCTGGCTGTGAGGGGCGTCTATAGTCATCTAACACAGGCCGCAGCCGTCGCGGCAAGCTGCTTTTTATATCAGGAACTGGTCGGTGATGGCGGAACCCAGACCGTTGGTTTCAGTGATGAATTCGCTGATGTACTCGTGCAGCCCGTGCTGGAAAATACCATCCATGCGGGAGTTCTGCAGCCTTGTGCGGATGGCGCGGGCCTGACGCTGCGCGGGGCCCTGACGGCCATAGGCGCCGCCGAGCGAGTCGAGATTGCGCACGATCGCCTCGTAGCAGGAGGCCAGCGAGCGCGGCAGTTCCTCCTTCAGGATCAGGAGATCGGCGATCAGCCACGGCTTGAGGCTGTCGTGATAGACCCAGTGATAGGCGCTGAGCGCCGACACCGAGCGCAGGATCGCCGCCCACTGGAAGTAGTCGAGCGGACCGCCGACGCGTTCATTGTCCGGCAGGAGCAGATGATATTTGACGTCGAGAATGCGCGCGGTGTTGTCGGCGCGCTCGATATAGACGCCGAGGCGCGAGAACCAGTAGGCGTCGTTGCGCAGCATGGTGCGGTAGGCCGAACCATCGAAGCGCAGCGAGGATTCCTGAACCCAGCGCAGGAAGCGCGAGAGTTCTTCGCGGGATTGCGGGCCGGACCCGAAGCGCTGCAATTCGAGCCAGGTGCCGTTGATCTGGTCCCACATCTCCATCGTCAGCGCGGTGCGCACGGCGCGCGCATTGCTGCGCGCCATCTCGAAGCAGCTGCGGATCGACGAGGAGTTGGCGGAGGAGAAGGCGAGGAAGTCGGTGACGTTTTCCTCGTTGGCTTCGTCGTAAATCTTGAAGAAGGCGGTGGCGCAGCCGGCGGTCAGCACCGCCGACTCCCATTCATTGCTGGAGCCGACATAGGCGAGCGGCATGGCGGAGAGACGCTGCGTGGCGTCGAGAATGCGCGCGAGATATTCGGCGCGTTCGACGTAGCGTGAGAGCCAGTACAGATTATCGGCGGTGCGTGAAAGCATTTCTAGTCGTCGTCCCGGCCAAGCAATGGATGCGAGCGAAGCAGGCGTTTATTCATTTGTCCAACACCCAGGTGTCCTTGGTGCCGCCGCCCTGACTGGAGTTCACCACCAGCGAACCTTCCTTGAGCGCGACGCGGGTGAGGCCGCCCGGCACGATGCGCGTGCGGTCCGAGCCTGACAAAACGAACGGCCGCAAGTCGACGTGGCGCGGCGCCACGCCGCTTTCGACACAGGTCGGGCAGGTCGACAGCGCCAAGGTCGGCTGGGCGATGAAGTTGCTCGGCGCGGCCTTGAGCTTGGCGCGGAATTGCTCGATCGCGACCTTGCTCGCGGTCGGCCCGATCAGCATGCCGTAGCCGCCGGAGCCATGCACTTCCTTGACGACGAGTTCGGGCAGATGGTCGAGCACATATTTCAAATGGTCGGGCTCGCGGCAGCGCCAGGTCGGCACGTTTTTCAGGATCGGTTCTTCGCCGAGATAGAATTTCACGATCTCCGGCACGTAGCTGTAGACCGCCTTGTCGTCGGCGATGCCGGTGCCCACCGCATTCGCCAGCGTGCTGGTGCCGGCCTGATAGGCCGACATCAGGCCGGGCAGGCCGAGAATGGAATCGGGGCGGAAGGTCAAAGGATCGATGAAGTCGTCGTCGATGCGGCGATAAATGACGTCGACGCGCTTCAAGCCTTGCGTCGTGCGCATGTAGACGGTTTCGTTCTTGACCAGCAGGTCGCGGCCTTCGACGAGCTCGACGCCGAGTTTGTCGGCGAGGAACGAGTGCTCGTAATAGGCCGAGTTGAAGACGCCCGGTGTGAGGAGCGCGACATTCGGATCGCTCGAGGCGGTTTTCGGCGCCACCGATTTCAGCGTCGCCAGCAATTCGTCCGGATAGTTCTCGACCGGCGCGATGCGGTGGCGCGCGAACAATTCCGGAAACAGCCGCATCATGATCTCGCGGTTCTCCAGCATGTAGGAAACGCCGGAGGGCGTGCGGGCGTTGTCTTCGAGAACGTAGAAAGTGTCGGCGTCGACGCGGACGATATCGATGCCGGCGATGTGGACATAGATGTCGTGCGGCACGCTCTGGCCGCTCATCTCCGGCCGGAAGGCGGGATTACGGAAAATCAGGTCGTCGGGGACGATGCCTTCGCTCAGGATTTCGCGGGCGCCGTAAATGTCCTTGATGAAGAGATTGATCGCCTTGACGCGCTGGGTCAGGCCCTTCTGCAGCGTCTGCCATTCCGGCCCCGAGATGATGCGCGGGATGACGTCGAACGGGATCAGGCGTTCGGTGGAGTCGGCCTCGCCGTAGACGGCGAAGGTGATGCCGATGCGGCGGAACAGCAATTCCGCCTCGCGGCGGCGATAATCGAGGACGTCCGGCGGCACTTCCTTGAGCCAGCGCGACAACTCGTCATACGGCGCGCGCACGCTCCCGTTGACGCCCTTCATCTCATCGAAGATCGCACTCATCCGTAACCCCCAGCAAAGGACGGGTAAAAACCCGGCCCCCGAACCGTATTCTGCAAGCTTTAGGCCAAGAAGAAATCAAAAAAACCTAACGAAACCACATATTTGCGCGAAGCCGTCCCCTGGCGCCGCCCTTTGCCGCTGCCTAAATTTTGGGCGCGCCAGCCCAGCGTTTATAAGACGGCACAGGCTGCAATGGTTCCGCCTACCTTGAGATGGACCCATTGCCACGCTACGTCTGCAGTTCGTTTTAGAGAAGGATTCCGGCCTATGTCTTCGTCCGACGTCGTCACCGCGGCCGTTCTTGTGATCGGCGACGAAATCCTCTCCGGGCGGACCAAGGACAAGAACATCGGTTACATCGCCGATTACATGACGGCGCTCGGGATCGACCTGAAAGAGGTTCGGGTTGTTTCGGACGACGAAGCAGCCGTCGTCGGCGCCCTCAACGCGCTGCGCAGCGCCTACACCTACGTCTTTACCACCGGCGGCATCGGCCCGACCCACGACGACATCACGGCGGACTGCATCGCCAAGGCTTTCGGTGTGCCGCTCGAATTCCATCCCGAGGCGGTCGCGATCATGACCGAGCGCGCCACCAAGATGGGCACCGAGATGAACGAAGCGCGCATGCGCATGACGCGCATCCCGAAGGGCGGGGCGCTGGTTTACAACAAGGTGTCGGGCGCACCGGGCTTCTGGATCGGCAACGTCATCACCATGGCCGGCATTCCGTCGGTGATGCATGCGATGCTCGACGAGGTGGCGCCCAAGCTCAAGACCGGCGTCAAGATGATCTCGGAAAGCATCCGCGCCGATGCGCGCGAGGGCGACGTCGGCACCGAACTCGGCGCCATCGCCAAGGCGCATCCGGACACGATCATCGGCAGCTATCCGTTCGTCGACGAGAAGGGCGGGCCGAACACCAATCTTGTCATCCGCTCCCGCGATGCGGCCAAGCTCGCCGCCGCCAAGACCGCGGTCGAAGCGATGCTGGCGGATATCAAGGCGAAGATGGGACCGATCTGAAACCCGGGCTGCGCCGGAGGATTTCTCGAAAAGGCCCACAGAAATGTGGGTCTTTTTGCTTGGAGCCGTTCGAATTCCCCAGAGAACTACGGTAGAAACGGGGCCTTGTTCACCCGAGACCGAGCGTATCCATGGCCGAGCCGAGCCCCGACAAAGTCTTTCCCGTCTCCTGGGATCAATTCCACCGCGATACCCGGGCGCTGACGTGGCGGCTGCACGAGGCGGGGCCGTTCGAGGCCATCGTCTGCATCACGCGCGGCGGGCTGGTGCCGGCGGCGATCGTCGCGCGCGAGCTCAATGTGCGGCTGATCGAGACGATCTGCATCGCCAGCTATCACGACTACAAGAACCAGGGCGAGATCACGGTGATGAAGGGCGTCGCGCCCGAGATCACGTCGCTCCGCGCGCAGGGCAAGGGCATTCTGATCATCGACGATCTGGTCGACACCGGCAAAACCGCCCGCGTCGTGCGCGAATTGCTGCCGTCGGCGCATTTCGCCACGGTCTACGCCAAGCCAATGGGCCGGCCGCTGGTCGACACCTTCATCACCGAAGTGTCGCAGGACACCTGGATCTACTTCCCGTGGGATACGGCTTTGTCTTACGCGCCGCCGATCCGCGCCGGCGGCGACTGACCGCCGCGCGCCGCAGACGATAACAAGAAACAATATCCGGAGGATTCACATGCTGACACGACGCACACTGCTCGCCACGGGCGCGGCCGCTGCCGTAACGCCGGCTTTCGCGCAGAGCGGTTATCCCGATCATCCGATCCGCATTGTCGTCGGTTATGCCGCCGGCGGCGGCGTCGACATTGTCGCGCGCGTGCTGGGTGAGCCGCTCAAGGCGGCGCTCGGACAGACGGTGATCGTCGAGAACCGCACCGGCGCCAGCGCCATGATCGCGAGCAACGTCGTCGCCAAGGCGGCGCCGGATGGTTACACCATCCTCGCCGCCGCGTCGGGCGAGGTCGCGATCAACCAGCATCTGTTTAAAGACAAGATGACCTACGATCCGGCGAAGGAGCTGACGCCGCTGGCGCTGGTCGGCATCGTGCCCTGTGTCGTCGTCGTCGCCGCCGCAACGCCGGTGCACAATCCGAAAGAGCTGATCGCTTACGCCAAGGCCAATCCCGGCAAGCTGTCATTCTCGTCATCGGGCGTTGGCAATCCGCAACAACTTGCGGGCGAACTGATGAACTTCATGGCCGGCACCAATGTGCTGCACGTGCCGTATCGCGGCTCGGCGCCGGCGGTGACCGACGTTGCGACCGGCGCGGTCACGATGAGCTTCTCGAGCCTGGCGGCGGCGTTGCCGCTGATGGACGGCGGCAAGATCCGCGCGGTCGCGGTGACCTCGAAGGAGCGCATGCCGCAACTGCCGAACGTGGCGCCGCTGAGCGAAGGCGCGCCGGGGCTTGCCGATTACGAACTGCTGAACTGGTTCGGCCTGTTCATCACCACCGGCACGCCGCAGCCGATCGTCGACCGCATCAACGGCACTGTCAACGAAGCGCTCAAGGACAAGACCATCGCCGAAAAGCTGATTGCGCAGGGCATCGTGCCGAAGACGATGTCGCCGAAGGAGTACAAGGCCTTCGTCGATTCCGAGACCGCCAAGTTCGGCAAAATCGTCCAGCAGGCCAATATTAAGTTGGCCGAGTAGCGGCCACTTCCGCTAGACTTTGCTCCGCAGCGCCAACCGGGAGGTCGTCCGATGAACGTCAAGCCGAACACCCATGGGGCCGAGCCTGTCGATCTGTTGTCGAAGGTCGTGCTCGCCAAGGATTTGCCGTGGCAGAAGATGCGGTTTCCCGGCTGCGAGATGAAGACGTTGTTGTTCGATCCGAAGAGTGGGTTGGCCACCATGCTGATGAAAATGGATCCGGGCGCGGTGCTGCCGGACCATGAGCATGTGCTGATCGAGCAGACCTATGTGCTCGAAGGCTCGCTGGCGGACAAGGAAGGCCCCGACGCCGGCATCGAAGTCACCGCGGGCAATTTCGTCTGGCGTCCGGCCGGCAGCCGGCACACGGCGTGGAGCCCGAAGGGCGGCACGTTCCTCGCCATGTTCCAGATCCCGAACAAGTTTTTCGATCAAGCGGACGGCAAGGTGGTGGATGCTTCCGGCAAGGAATGGGACCCGGCCTGGGCCCACTTATTACCGGCCTGAATAAACAAGCCCGCCGCGTTGGAGCCTTTCCTCCGCGCGCCGCGGGTGATGAGAGCTTCGCGGACGTGGTGGAATGGTAGACACAAGGGACTTAAAATCCTCTTTTATTTGTATTTCTGTTAATATTTCAATTACTTAGTAAAAATTGACACTAGCACAACACTAGCACATAATGTCCCATTAGCACATAAATGTCCGATGGGTCTAACCGCATGCCTGCACGACACGAAATTCTTGGAGGCAAAGTTCACCTCTACAAACGCGACGGGCGCTTCTGGCAATGCGCCGCGTCCGTCGGCGGTCAGCAGTACCGCGCGACCACGAAGAAGGAAGAGATTTCGCAAGCCGAGGACGTAGCGGAAGACTGGTATCTGGAACTGCGCGGCAAATTCAAACGCGGCGAAGTCGGTCAGTTGGTCAAGGCCGACCGAGGGAAGACCTTCGCCGAAGCTGCCGAGCAGTTCATCCGCGAATTTCCCATCATTACGGATGGCCAGCGAAACGAGCAATATGTGGCGGGCCATGAACGGAGGATACGCAATCACCTCCTCCCGTTCTTCGGAGACAAGCCCCTCTCGCAAGTAACGTCAGGCCTCATTCAGGACTACCGCATTCATAGGGTCGAGACCACGAAGGCTGCAACTGGCAAGCCTCCCGCACGTAACACCATGCATCAGGAGATCGTGGCGCTTCGCCAAGTGCTGAAAACGGCGATACGTCACGGCGACCTCTCCACTTTGCCAGACCTCTCCCAGCCGTATCGGTCTAACGCCAAAATTTCGCACCGGGCGTGGTTCTCCCCGGACGAATACAAGCAACTCTACAAAGCAACACGCGAACGCGTGGAGAATCCAAAGAAGAAAAAATATCAAGCCGACTACGAGGAGTTACACGACTACGTTCTCTTCATGGTGAACACCGGTCTTCGTCCCGATGAATCCAGACGGATTCAGTTTAGGGACGTGAAAATCGTTGACGATCGCGACAGCGGCGAACGCATTCTCGAAATCGATGTACGCGGCAAGCGCGGCGTCGGCTTCTGCAAGAGCATGCCGGGTGCT
>CAIYTE010000070.1 GCA_903929045.1 uncultured Hyphomicrobiales bacterium | reverse complement strand
GTAACGGGCGCAGCGACGGAGGGTCGACCACCGAGACCATTGCGGAGCAAACCTACAAACATCGCGCGCGGGACGCCGGGGATCCGGCAACACCGTGGTGAAGATGCCTGTGTACTCACACTCACTTTCGTACACAGGGCTGCGGGGTCGTTCGGACCCCGGCGTTCCGCGCGCCCTCGTTATTGGGGGCGAGGCTGGGAATGCGATTTGGGACTGCGGCCTGCCCGGGGCCGACCAAAGAATACGGGCGATGAATCATGACTGGACGTCATTCCGGGGCGCGCGTGAAACGCGCGAACCCGGAATCCAGGGCTACAATGGAGCGTGTGGCTCTGGATTCCGGGCTCCGACCTTCGGTCGGCCCCGGAATGACGAAAAGAAAATGACCCCCTATAATCCCCGCCACCAGAGTTCCTCGGAGAGACCCCATGTCGCAGCCGGCCGAAAAGCATCAGAGCATCCCGAAGATGCTGAAGGATTCCGCGTTCACCTGGGAGGACCCGCTCGATCTCGAAAGCGAGCTGACCGAAGACGAGCGCATGGTGCGCGACACCGCCAAGGGCTTCGCGCAGGACTACCTGATGCCGCGCGTCGTCGAGGCCTATGCGCAGGAAAAATACGACCCGAACATGATGCCCGAGATGGGCAAGCTCGGCCTGCTCGGCCCGACGATCCCGGAGGAATACGGCGGCGCCGGTCTCGGCTATGTCGCCTACGGCCTGATCTCGCGCGAGATCGAGCGCGTCGATAGCGGCTATCGCTCGGCCATGTCGGTGCAGTCGTCGCTGGTCATGTATCCGATCTACGCCTACGGCACCGAGGCGCAGCGCCGCAAATATCTGCCCAAGCTCGCGACCGGCGAATTCGTCGGCTGCTTCGGCCTCACCGAACCGGACCACGGCTCCGATCCCGGCTCGATGGTGACGCGCGCCGAAAAGGTCGACGGCGGCTACAAGCTCAACGGCGCCAAGACCTGGATCTCCAACGCGCCGGTCGCCGACGTGGCGGTGGTGTGGGCCAAGCTCGACGGCGTCATTCGCGGCTTCATCGTCGACCGCGGCACCAAGGGATTCTCGGCGCCGAAGATCGAAGGCAAGCTCAGCTTGCGCGCCTCTATCACCGGCGAACTGGTGCTCGAGGATTGCGTCATTCCCGAAGACAACATGCTGCCGAACGCCAAGGGCCTCGCCGGCCCGTTCGGCTGTCTGAACAATGCGCGTTACGGCATTGCCTGGGGCGCGATGGGCGCGGCGGAATTCTGCTGGCACGCGGCGCGCACCTACACGCTGGAACGCAAGCAGTTCAACCGGCCTCTCGCCGCCAACCAGCTGGTGCAGAAGAAGCTCGCCGACATGCAGACCGAAATCGCGCTCGGCATTCAGGGCGCGCTGCGTCTCGGCCGCATGCTGGAGCAGGGCAAGGCGGCGCCGCCGTCGATCTCATTGATGAAGCGCAACAACTGCGGCAAGGCGCTCGACATCGCCCGCATCGCCCGCGACATGCACGGCGGCAACGGCATCAGCCAAGAATATCATGTGATGCGCGTCGCCGCGAACCTCGAGACGGTCAACACCTACGAGGGCACGCATGACATCCACGCGCTGATCCTCGGCCGCGCGCAGACGGGGATCCAGGCGTTTTTCTAAGTCATTCCGGGGCGCGCGCAGCGCGAACCCGGAATCCAGTTCTGGATTCCGGATCGACGCTTCGCGTCGTCCGGAATGACGATTTACATCGCCTTCGCTTGCTTCGCCAACTCCGCAATCCGCTTCGACATCGCGCTGTTCACGTCGTCGAGCGGATCGGTCACGGTGAAATGGTTGGCGCCGGGAATTTCCTCGTAGCGGGTCTTGGCCTTGTCCTGCCAGCCATCGGCCAAGATGCGGCTCTGGCGGCGGAATTCACTCGACTCGGCGCCGCCGACAACGACATCGAGAACGCGGCCCGGCGGCACCGGCCAGAACAACGGCGACACGCGCTTGGCTTCCGCCGCGTCGAGACGCAAATCGGCGTTGACCGACAAGTCCACCAGCGGCTGCAAATCGGAAACGGCGGACAGCGCATAGCCGACGGGCACGAGATCGGACGGCGCGCTCGGATCGAGCGTCCTGAAATCGGTGGCGACCATGCAGGCGGTGAGATGTCCGCCAGCGGAATGGCCGAACACCACCATGCGCTGCTGGCGGCGCTTCCACATGAACAGGCAGGCGGCGCGGATCTCGTCGATGATGGTGGCGATGGTCACGGCCGGACACAGGTCATAGCCGACAATGCCGGTGGCGACGCCCAGCGTGTTCAGGCTGGTGGCGAGATGGCTGAAGGTCACCGGCTCCTGATATTTCCAGTAGCCGCCGTGAATGAACAGCGCCAAGGGCGCGTTGGCATCATCCTTGGCCGGAAAGAGGTCGATGTACTGGCGCGGGCTCGGGCCGTATTTGATGCCGAGTTCGGCCTGCGGCGACGCGGCGCGATAGGCGTTCGACGCTGCATCGCGCTTGGCGAACAGTTCGGGGAAATTGGGCACCAGCCCGCGATTGTCGTATTCTTTCTCGTAATCGATCGCCACGCACAGTCTCCCGCCGGTTGGTCCGGCGAGAGACTGCGGCAAAGCGGCCGGTCGGGCAAGCTCAGTTCATTTTCGACTTCACCTGCGCCTTCAGCGTTTCCGCGACCGTACGGTCGAACGAATCCGCGGCCGGCTTCGGCGATTTCATCGCCTGTTCGGCGGCGTAGGCGTCGCGCTGCTTCACCAATTTGGCCATGCGGTCGTTCAGCGCCTTGCGCGAGGTCTGCTGTTTGTCGATCAAAGCCTGCCGCTCAGCGGCGGACAGGCCGCGGAACGCGTCGGGCAGTTCGTCGTCCTTCACCATGGCGAGCTTCTGCCGCCCAGCCGCGACGTCGGCGACGAGATCGCCGTTGCCGGTGATGGCTTCGCCGCTTTTGGCGGCCTTGCGCGCCATGTAGCCGGCCATGTCGGTGGCGACCGACGCGGGTGCAGCGGCAACCTGCCGGGTCTTGTTCTCGACGTCGCTGCGCTGGCGGCGCGGCCCGTAAGGAATGACCGTGCGGTTGATCTCGCCCTGCAACTCGATGATCTCGGAATCGTAAGGCGTTTCGATAATGACGAGATGCCCGCCGTCCTGCGGGATCGGAATGTAGCGGCCGTTCCCCATCTGCGCGATCTCGCGCCAGACGCGTTCCGTATCGCGTGCGCCGCCGGCCTGTACGGCATTGACGACGATGCCGCGGTCGCGTGCCATGCGCATGACCTCCGGATATTTAGTGTCCTGCGCATAGTCCATGTGCGGCGGCGCGTCGCCGACCAGGAACATGATGCGGCAGATCTCCGGACCTTGCGTCCAGTTCAGCTTGGTCACGCCGACATGCAGCGCCTCGTTGACGCTCTCCGGCCAGTCGCCGCCACCCCGCGCCTTGAACTCCAGCAGGTTGGCGTAAAGGTCCTGAATGTCGGTGGTGAGATTGTAGGTCTTGGTGACGTATTCGTCGCCGATGTCGCGATAGGCGACGAGGCCCATGCGGATTTCGGCGCCGGGATTGGCGTCGACCATGGCGGTCGCGATCGACCAGATCTTGCGCTTGGCGCTTTCGATCAGCGGCCCCATCGAGCCGGTGGTGTCGAGCACGAAGGCGACCTCGACCACCGGTTTCGCGGCGGTGACCGTGGCGGCGCCCTCATCGGCGCGGGCCGCGGTCCAGACAAACGGCAGCATAAAAAAAGCGAGAGCCGTGGCCCTCGCGCGTGTCGCAAGCATGATTTCACCCCTGTGTTGAAACATCCGAACAGGGCGAAGTCTCCGGGGCCATCGCGTCGGCCCAAGGCCGGAACTGGGGCGGGGCACCGGCTGATTTGTGGCGCTTTTGGCCGTGGTTTGACGCGTGCCATGATCCGGGCTCTGCGCTAGACTTGGCTTTTCAGGAGCCAGAATCGCGAGCATGAATTTCGCCGCCAAAAAACCGCTCGAATTGCCGGTCGATGGACGCCAGTCCGAAACCGCGCTCGCGGTGTCGCGCGGCACGGCGCGGCTGCTGCATGCGCATGGTTTTTCCGTCGTCAGTGAATTGTCGCTGCCGTCCGGGCGGCGCGCCGATCTGGTCGCGCTCGATGCCGCCGGCACTATCTGGATCGTCGAGATCAAATCGTCGGTGGCGGATTTCCGTGCCGACCAGAAATGGCAGGACTATCGTGCGCATTGCGACCGGCTGTTCTTCGCCACGTCGCTCGATGTGCCGTGCGAGATTTTCCCGCCGGACACGGGCCTCATCGTCGCGGACGCATTCGGTGCCGAGTTCAAATGCGACGCGCCGGAGCACCGTTTGAGTGCCCCGACGCGCAAGTCGATGATGCTGATCTTTGCCCGCGCCGCGGCGCTGCGGCTGCAATCGCTCGCCGACCCGACCGGGCCGTACGGGGATATTGATTAGCGATCCGTCACCCTGAGGTGCGAGCGTAGCGAGCCTCGAAGGGCGACGGCCCGTTCATCCTTCGAGGCGCGCAAGTGCGCGCACCTCAGGATGACGGGCGCGCGCCGCACACACAGCTCATTCCCGCGTAAGCGGGAATCCGGGAGCCAGGACAAAGACGAACTGGGTCCCCGCCTGCGCGGGGACGAGCGGCAGTTGAGCTCAGCGCGGCGCGCGTTTCGCCAAAATCCGCTGCAGCGTGCGGCGGTGCATGTTGAGCCGTCGCGCGGTTTCCGAAACGTTGCGGCCGCACAGTTCGTAGATGCGCTGGATGTGTTCCCAGCGCACGCGGTCGGCCGACATCGGATTTTCCGGCAATTCGATGCGCGTATTGTCATGCGCGAGCAGCGCCGCGACGACATCGTCGGCGTCCGCCGGCTTGGCGAGATAATCGACGGCGCCCATCTTCACCGCGGTCACGGCAGTGGCGATGTTGCCGTAGCCGGTGAGAATGATGCCGCGCGCTTCGGGGCGGCTGCGCTTGAGCGCCGAGATGACGTCGAGGCCGTTGCCGTCGCCGAGACGCATGTCGACCACGGCGAAGGCCGGCGCGCTACGCTCGACCTGCATCAGGCCGTCGGCGACCGACTCAGCGGTGGTGACAATGAAGCCGCGGCTTTCCAGCGCCTTGGCCAGACGCTGCAAAAACGACTTGTCGTCCTCGACGATCAGAACGGTGCGTTCGCCCGGAATGTCGATCTGCGGGATCGGTTCGGCGATGTCGTTGACGGCGATTTCCACGTTTGTAGTCCCCACGTTTTTGACGGGCTGTTATAGCCCGGAGCGCTATATAAACACAGCGTAAACGTGGCTAAACTTGGCCCGGGCGGGCCCGGCCGCTCAAGCCCCTGAAAACACTGGCGGAGTCTCGAATTCGGCGCGGTCCCAGCGCAGCCGGATGATGGCCCCATTTTCGGGGAGGGAGCGATTGGCGAAGGCCAAAGTCGCCCCCGAACGCTCCAGCAGGGTTTTGGCGATGAAGAAGCCGAGACCCAGACCTGTGGGTTCGTCGTCATCGGCGTTCGGCTTGCGCTTGCGCGTGGTCACGTAAGGCTCGCCGATCCGCGCCAGGATTTCCGGCGCGAAACCCGGCCCGTCGTCGCTGATGACGACGTCGATGGTCTCGTCGTTCCAGTAGGCCGCGACGGTGACGCGCTCACGCGCGAAGTCGACGGCGTTCTCCACGATATTGCCGAGGCCGTAGAGGATCGCCGGGTTGCGCGCGCCGAGCGGCTCGGCGCTGCGGTCTTCCGGCAGCGACAGTTCGATGGCGACGCCGAAGTCGCGATGCGGCGCCACCACTTCCTCGATCAAAGCCGGCAGCGGCGTGCGGTCGAACGGCTCGTCGCTCGACAGCTCGGTAATCTTCGCCAGGATGTCGCGGCAGCGCGCCGCCTGCTCGCGCAGCAGGCGGATGTCGTCGCCATGCGGCGCGTCGGCCGGAATGGCGTTCTCCAGTTCCTTGGCGATGACCGAGATGGTCGACAGCGGCGTGCCGAGTTCATGTGCGGCGGCGGCGGCGAGGCCATCGAGTTGCGACAGATGCTGCTCATGCGCCAGCACGAGTTCGGTCGCGGCCAAAGCGTCGCTGAGCTGGCGCGCTTCCTCCGTGATCTGCCACGCATAGACGCCGATGAATCCGATGGCGAGCAGGATCGAGAGCCAGACGCCCATCATGTAGATCGGCGGCAGCACCAGCGGATCTTCCGGATCCCACGGCAGCGGGTAATGCACGAACACCAGCACAGTGGCGCAGACGATGGCGAAGCCGCCGAGCATCAGGGTGAAGCGCGGCGGTAGCGCGGTCGATGACAGCAGCACGGGGCCGAGGAACAGGAACGCGAATGGGTTCTGCAAACCGCCGGTGAGGAAAAGCAGCATCGCCAGTTCGGCGATGTCGAAGGCCAAGAGCCACGCCGCGCGGTCGGGCTCGAGGCGTTGCGTCAGATGAAAGCGCAGGCGCAGGCCGATGTTGAGCCAGGCCGACAGCGCGATGACGGCCAGACACGCATAGACCGGGAAATCGAAGTTCAGCCCGTACTCGACCACCAGCACCGCGGTGCTCTGACCGATGATGGCGAGCCAGCGCAGGCGCACCAGCGTATCGAGACGCACGTTGCGGCGGGAATGGGTATCCATCGGGTCGTGTTTCGTCATGGCGGCACTCTATAGCGATGCGGCGTGGCCTACCAAACTCATCATCGTCATTCCGGACGCCGCGAAGCGGCGATCCGGAATTCAGAAACAGCCCGCGGTTTATCTGGATTCCGGGTTCGTGCCTTCGGCACGCCCCGGAATGACAACCCTTGCAATGCGTGCGGCGGAGCGTCACATGTTCCATCAATGGACGCCGCCGCTTCACCCGCCATCGCCGTCGACAATCTGGTCAAGGTTTACAAGGCCTCGACGGCGGTCGATGGAATCTCCTTTAAACTGGCGGCGGGCACGATCACCGGTCTGCTCGGCGGCAACGGCGCCGGCAAAACCACGACCATTGCCACCATCATGGGGCTGGTGACGCCTACGTCCGGTCTCGTCACCGTGCTGGGCGCGGCAATGCCGCGCGAGCGCTACCGCGTGCTGCACCGCATGAATTTCGAAAGCCCGTATGTCGACATGCCGATGCGGCTGACGGTGCGGCAGAATCTCACGGTGTTCGGTGAACTCTATGCCGTGCCCGATCTCAAGGGCCGTATCATCGAGCTGGCATCCGAACTCGATCTTGCCGATTTTCTCGACTGGCCCGCCGGCAAATTGTCATCCGGGCAGAAGACGCGCGTGTCGCTCGCCAAGGCGCTGCTCAACCGGCCGGACGTGCTGCTGCTTGACGAGCCGACGGCGTCGCTCGATCCGGATACCGCGGACTGGGTGCGCAGCCATCTGGAAAAATATCGCGCCGAACGCAGCGCGACGATCCTGCTGGCCTCGCACAACATGAACGAGGTCGAACGGCTGTGCGACCGCGTTATCATCATGAAGAAAGGCCGCATCGAAGGCGACGGCACGCCGGCGGCGTTGCTGGCGCGTTATGGCCGCGAGACTTTGGAAGACGTCTTCCTCGACGTCGCCCGCGGCCGCACGTCTGAGGCGGCGCGATGAGCGTCTCCGACACCGGCATGAATTTCTCCCTGCGCCGCGTCGCCGCGATGGTGCGGCGCTATTGGTATCTGCTGCGCTCGTCCTGGCCGCGCGTGCTCGACCTGATCTACTGGCCGGCCGTGCAGATGCTGATGTGGGGCTTCCTGCAGATGTACATCGCGCAGAACGCCGGTTACTTCGCGCAGGCTGGCGGCGTCTTCATCGGCGCCGTGCTGCTGTGGGACATCCTGTTCCGCGGCCAGCTCGGCTTCTCGATCTCGTTCCTCGAGGAAATGTACGCGCGCAATCTCGGCAACCTGATGATGTCGCCGCTGCGTCCGGCAGAATTCCTCGCCGCGCTGATGATCATGAGCCTGGTGCGGCTGGCGATCGGCATGATCCCGGTGTCGCTGCTCGCGATCGCCTTCTTCGGCTTCAATGTCTGGTCGATGGGCTTTGCGCTCGCCGCGTTCTTCGTCAATCTCATTCTGACGAGCTGGGCGATCGGCGTCTTCGTCGCGGGACTTCTGCTGAGGAACGGTCTCGGCGCCGAGAGCATGGCCTGGACCATCATGTTCCTGTTTCTGCCGCTGACCTGCGTCTACTATCCCGTGAGCGTGCTGCCGCACTGGCTGCAATATGTCGCCTGGTGCCTGCCGCCGACCTATGTGTTCGAGGGCATGCGGGCGCTGGTCATCGACCACGTCTTCCGCGCCGACCTGATGCTGGAGGCGCTTGGCTTCAACGCGGCATTGTTCGCCGCCGCATCGGTGGCTTTCTTCAAGCTGCTGGCCAGCGCGCGGGAACAGGGCTCGCTTTTGCAGGGCGCGGACTAGCAATAAGCTATTGAAATACCTATCTAAAAAATTATTAGCCGTTCTTGTAAACCGGAACCCAACGACTTCCGGCTAAGTTGACCCTATGACGGAAAAGCGACAGTCTGCCGCAGTGCAGCAAGGGCCGGGACAATAGCCGATGCCGATTGGTGAATTCGACGGGGCAGCCAAGCTGCCCGGTGACGGCGCAGGTTTGCTCGCGACGCCGATGTACTGGTTTTACGAGATGGGCCACGCCGCGCTCGATCCGTCGCGCGCCTTCGCCGACGCGACCAAACTGTTCTTCAAGAATCCGGCCAATCCGTTCGCGCACACCGAATACGGCAAATCGGTCGCGGCGGCGGCCGAACTGTTCGAGCGCGTGACGCGCCAGTACGGCCGCCCCGAATGGCGCATCGACTCGACGCTGGTCGGCGGCGAGCGCGTGCCGGTGCATATCAACACGGTGTGGGAGCGGCCGTTCTGCCGCCTGCTGCATTTCGAGCGCGCCTTCACCAATGTGCCGCGCCGGCCGCAGCCGAAACTGCTGATCGTCGCGCCGATGTCCGGCCATTACGCCACGCTGCTGCGCGGCACGGTCGAAGCCTTCCTGCCCAATCACGACGTCTACATCACCGACTGGCGCAATGCGCGCTCAGTGCCGGTGTCGGAAGGCCGCTTCGATCTCGACGACTACATCGATTACGTGATCTCGATCTCGCATTTCCTCGGCGGCGACTGTCACATGATCGCCGTGTGTCAGCCCTCGGTGCCGGTGCTGGCCGCCGTCGCGCTGATGGAAGCCGACAACGATCCGTACGTTCCGCATTCCATGACCTTGATGGGCGGCCCGATCGACACGCGCGTCAATCCGAACGGCGTCAACAAGCTGGCGGTGGAGCGCGGTCTCGACTGGTTCAAGCGCTCCGTCATCACCAAGGTGCCGTTCCCGCATGGCGGTTTCATGCGCGACGTCTATCCGGGCTTCCTGCAATTGTCCGGCTTCGTGTCGATGAATCTCGACCGCCATCTTGAAGCGCACCGCGAGCTGTTCCGCAATCTGGTGAAGGGCGACGGTGACAGCGCCGGCAAGCACAAGGAGTTCTACGACGAGTATCTCGCCGTCATGGATCTCTCGGCGGAGTTCTATCTGCAGACGGTCGACACCGTGTTCATCCGCCATTTGCTGCCGAAAGGCGAGATGACGCATCGTGGCCGGGCCATCAATCCCGATCTGATCAAACGCGTGGCGCTGCTCACGGTCGAAGGCGAGCACGATGACATTTCCGGCGTCGGCCAGACCGAGGCGACGCACAAGCTCTGCCCGAACATTCCGGCCGACATGAAGGCGCATTACGTGCAGCCGGGCGTCGGACATTACGGCGTGTTCAACGGCTCGCGCTTCCGCTCCGAGATCATGCCGCGCATTTCCGACTTCGTGCTGTCGAACAATGGCAGCAAGGCCGGCGGCGCCAAGAGCACCGGCAAAGAGCCTGTAAAAAATCCAGGCAAGACCAAGCGCGCCAAAGCCCCGGCGGGTTGATCGCCGCAGGCTGATCGACTTGTGGCAGACTGGCGACCCGATCTGATTCTGGGCCGCCGATGTCGCTTCCGTTCCGCACTCTCTTTTTCAAGCGCACCAGCGAG
This sequence comes from uncultured Hyphomicrobiales bacterium, assembly GCA_903929045.1. Taxonomy (GTDB): domain Bacteria; phylum Pseudomonadota; class Alphaproteobacteria; order Rhizobiales; family Xanthobacteraceae; genus Pseudolabrys. Next base: position 52,272 of record CAIYTE010000070.1, on the reverse strand, counting down.
CCGGTGACGATCGACGTCGTCCATGAGGGCGAGGTCTTCGCCGTGCGGCTGCGCGGCCATCCGCGGGCACGTCGTTACACCTTGCGCATTCATTCGACGTCGCGCGAAGTCGTGCTGTCGATGCCGCCGCGCGGCAGCGTCAAGCAGGCAACGGAGTTCGCCCGCAAGAATGGCGCCTGGATCGCGGCGCGGCTGAAAAAGCTGCCTCTGGCGGTGCCGTTCGGTGACGGCACGATCATTCCGCTGCGCGGCGTCGATCACCGCATTGAACATCGCAGCGGCGCGCGCGGCACGGTCTGGACCGAGATCAACGCGGCCGGTGAGCATCTGCTTTGCGTGGCCGGCGCCGCGCCGCATGTGCCGCGCCGGGTGCGCGATTATCTCAAGCGCGAAGCCAAGGCCGCGCTCGACATTGCCAGCCGGGAGGCGGCGGCGTTGCTCGGGGTTACGGTCAAGCGCGTCGCCATTCGCGACCAGTCGAGCCGCTGGGGTTCGTGCTCGACGACGGGCGTGCTGTCCTATTCGTGGCGGCTCATCCTCGCGCCGCCCTTCGTGCTGGACTATCTCGCCGCGCACGAGGTCGCGCATCTGGTCGAGATGAATCACTCGCGCGCCTTCTGGCGCGTGGTGCATCGCCTCTGCCCCGACATGGACCGCGCCAAGACCTGGCTCGACACGCACGGAACCGCCCTGCATCGCTATGGGATGAAGGGCTAAGCCGTCACCCTGAGGTGCGAGGCAACTCAGTTGCCGAGCCTCGAAGGGTGGCGGCCGTCCATCCTTCGAGGCTCGGGCTGCGCCCTCGCACTTCAGGATGACGGGGAAAAAGCTCGTGACAGCCGAGCGGGCTTCCGTCAGAAGGCACCTGCGCCATCCCGGCGCGCCCCCGGATGTCTTACTCATGCTTCGCGCCGGATCATTCGCGCTCACGGCATTGCTGGCGGCGTTGAGCGCGGTGGGTCCGCTGACCACCGACATGTACCTGCCATCGCTGCCCGATATTGCGCGGCAGCTCGGCGCTTCGACCGCGCAGGTGCAACTGACCTTGTCGGCCTATCTCATCGGCTTTGCCGTCGGCCAGATTTTCCACGGGCCCATTTCCGACCGGCACGGCCGGAAGCCGGTGCTGATCGTCGCGCTGATGCTGTATGGCGTCGCGAGCCTGATGTGTTCGCTGTCGACGTCGGTGGAGATGCTGATCGTCGCGCGCTTCCTGCAAGGCGTCGGCGGCTCGGGCGGCATCGTGCTGGCGCGCGCCATTGTGCGCGACATGTATTCCGGCGCGCAGGCCGGGCGGCAGTTGTCGTTGATCGGCTCGGTCATGGCGCTGGCGCCGGTGTTGGCGCCGATTGGCGGCGGCGTGTTGCAAAGCGCCTTCGGCTGGCGCTCGATCTTCGTCACCTTGATCGTCGCCGCCGTGATCGGCATTACCGTGGTGTGGCTGGTGCTGCAGGAGACGTTGCGGGCGCGCGCCGCCGACAGCGTATCGCCGCGCAGCATGGCGCGCGGTTACAGAGTTGTGATGCGGCACCCGGCCTACCTCGCTTATCTCGGCCTGGCGACGACGAGCTACGCCGGCCTGTTCGCCTGGCTGTCCGGCGCGTCCTTCGTGCTGCAAAATCTTTACGGCCTGACGCCGTTCAACTTCAGCGTCGTCTTTGCCGTCGGCTCGCTCGGCTACATGGTGGGCTCGACGATCTCGGCGCGCATCGTCATGCGGCTCGGTCTCGATGGCACGCTCGGTGTCGGCGCGGCGACCCTGGCGGCGGGCGGTCTCGGCATGGTCGCGGTGGTGGCTATGGGCCTGACGTCGCCCTTCGCGTTGGTGCTGCCGGTGTCGGTCTATCTTGCCGGATTCGGCATGGTGCTGCCGCAGTCGATCGCTGGCGCCATGACGCCGTTTCCGGAGCGCGCCGGTGCGGCGTCGTCGCTGCTCGGCTTCATTCAGCAAGGCGCGGCGGCGGCCTGCGGCGCGTTCGTCGGATTGCTGCTCGGGCACAATGCCTGGCCGCTTGCGGTAGCAGTAGCCTTGATGGGGTGCGCGACCCTGGCGATCTGGCTGGCGACGCGGCGCGTGCGCGCCACGGCTCACAAGATTTAGCCGCGTCTTCCGAATAGATTGTTGATCAGCCAGCCATCGAGGCCGCCGTCGCCGGTCGTCGCGCGCGCGGGTGGCTGTTGACCGACGCGCCCCGGCGGGATCGGCGCGGCATCACTCGGCGTAAGCGTATTCTGCGATTGCGGCTGTTGTTGCGGCGCTTGTTGCGTGCGCGAGCCGCCGAACAGATCCGAAAACAGATCGCTGCTGCCGGCGGGACCGGGCAGGGCGACGACCGGCACGCCCTGATGCGCGTCGCGCATGAAGCGGCTCCAGATTTCCACCGGCAGGCCGCCGCCGGTGACTTTCTTGGTCGACGAATTGTCGTCATTGCCGAGCCACACGCCGGTGACGAGATGACCGGTGAAGCCGAGGAACCAGGCGTCGCGGAAATCCTGCGACGTGCCGGTCTTGCCGGCGGCCGGCCAGCCGGGCAGCGCCGCCTTGTGCGCGGTGCCGATGGTCAGCGTCTCCTGCATCATCTGGTTCATCATGGCGACGTAGCGCGCCTCGATGATGCGGCCGAGCTGCTTGTCGGTGCGCGAATACAGCACCTTGCCGTTGGCGCTGGCCACGCGGTCGATGACATGCGGCTGCACGGCGTAGCCGCCATTGGCGAAGGGCGCGTAGGCGCCGACCATTTCCAGGATCGACACTTCCGACGTGCCCAGCGCGATGGAAGCGTTGGGCTCGAGCTTCGAGGCGATGCCGAGGCGGTGCGCGGTGCGGATCACGGCCATCGGCGTGAATTCCAGCGTCAGCCGCACCGATACGGTGTTGAGCGACATCGCCAGCGCCTTCGACAGCGGCACCGGGCCGAAATATTCGTGGGTGTAGTTCTCGGGCTGCCAGCCTTTGACGTTGATCGGCTTGTCCTCGCGGATCGTGTTCGGCGTCAGGCCGTGCTCGATGGCGGTGAGATAGACGAAGGTCTTGAAGGAAGAGCCCGGCTGGCGCTTGGCCGCCACGGCGCGGTTGAACTGGCTTTCGGCATAATTGCGGCCGCCGACCATGGCACGCACCGCGCCGTCCGGCGTCATCGACACCAGCGCGCCTTGCGATACATTCCCCTTCTCGCCCTTGGCCGCGAGTTCTTCGGTGACGGCCCGTTCGGCGCTGGCCTGCAGCGATGAATCGATCGACGTCGTGACGACGACGTCATCCTCGATATGGCCGACAACGTCGTTGAGCACGTCGACGATCCAGTCGGCGACATAGTTCACTGCACCGTTGCCGGCTTGCGTGACGATGCGCGGCGGCTTGGTGAGCGCGACCTTTTCGTTCGATGGCGTGATGAAGCCGAGTTCGGACATCGCGGCGATGACGATCTTTGCGCGTTTCTCCGCGGCATCGAAGTTGCGGTTCGGCGCCAGCCGCGTCGGCGACTTGACGAGACCGGCGAGCATCGCCGCTTCGCCGACCGTCATCTGTTTCGCCGGCTTGCCGAAGTAGCGCAGCGACGCCTGCTCGATGCCGTAGGCGCCGGAACCGAAATAGACGCGGTTCAGGTACAGCTCGAGAATCTGCGTCTTGGTGAATTTGCGCTCCAGCCACACCGCCAGCAGCGCTTCCTGCAGTTTGCGGGTGACGGTGCGCTCCTGCGTCAAAAACAGGTTCTTCGCCAACTGCTGCGTCAGGGTCGAGCCGCCCTGAGCGACGCCACGATGCAGAAGGTTGGCAAAAGCGGCGCGGGCAATGCCCAACGGATCGATGCCGTAATGCTCGTAGAAGCGCCGGTCCTCGATGGCGACGAAAGCCTTGGGAACGTAAGGCGGCAGGTCCTTCAGCAGGATCACTTCGCCGGCCATGTCGCCGCGGCGCGCCAGCGCCTTGCCGTTGACGTCGTTGATCTGGATGGTCGGCGGCCGCTTGGGAATTTCGAGTGACTGGATCGGCGGCAGATGCGCGCCGACATAGGCAACCACACCGGCGACACCGATAACCAGCCACAGGCAGGCCACGAGGCTCCAATAGGTCAGGCGAACGATCAGCGGCCGGCGTTTGCCGCCATTGCCGCCACCACCGCGCGCGGTCTTCTTTTTCTTTTTGCGGCGCGGCTTTGGTGCGGGACGATCCGGTTCCGGCGCGCTGCGCTCGGCAGGGCCCACGCGCATGTCGGGACTCGAATCGAACACCGGCTCGCGCCGTGCTCCCGATTTTCCCCGACCCGACGCCATACGAGACCCGTTACTCAGCCGGCGGCAGCACACGCACGCCGGTCCCCGAAGTCACGCTACGGGGCGCGGTTTAAGGGGCCGTTAAGCCGGAATTTGTCCGTAAATCCAGCACTTTGCAGCGCAAGCGGGCGTGCTAGGTTTCGCGCACTTACCTCCGAGTCGTACTCGGCCAGTGGACACGCACGCTTTGGATACTCAAGTCATCATCGTCGGCGCGGGGCCGGTCGGCCTCACCTTGGCCATTGACCTAGGCCGCCGCGGCGTTCGCTGCATTCTGCTGGAGCAAAAAGCCGCGCCGCAGTTTTTGCCGAAAATGGAGCGGTGCAACGCCCGCACCATGGAAATCTACCGGCGCATGGGGCTGGCGGAGAAAATCCGCGCGGCGGGCTTTCCGTCCGATGTGCCGATGGATGTGTTCATCGTCACGTCGCTGGTCGAACCGCCGCTGCTGCGCCTTGAATATCCGTCGGTGGCGCAGGCGCGGGAGCAGATCGCCGCGACCAATGACGGCACGCAGCCGCTCGAGCCCTATCAGCTCATTTCGCAATACACGCTGGAGCCGTTGCTCAAGTCGGTCGCCGACGCCATGCCGAATATCGACGTGCGCTACGGCTGCGAATTCATGAGCGCGGAGCAGGACGCCGATGGGGTGCGGGCGCGCGTCAAGCGCGGCTCGATCATCGAAACGATCAGCGCCGATTACCTTGTCGGCTGCGATGGCGGCTCCAGCCTGGTGCGGCGCCAGTTGGGCATCCGGTTGCAGGGCGACGCCAATTTGATGCAGTTCCGCCAAGCGCTGTTCAAATGCGACGACCTGTTCGACCGCATCCCGATCGGCAAGGGACGGCACTATCACGTCGCCGACGACCGGGCGACGTTCCTCATTGTGCAGGATTCGACCAAGCATTTTACCCTGCACGCGGTGGTCGACACCGACGCCGACATGGCGACGCAGTTCGAGAAGACCGTCGCCATGCCGGTGCGGTACGAAATGCTGTCGGTCGGGCAGTGGCGACAAAACCTGCTGCTGGCGGACAAATATCGCGACGGCCGCATTTTTCTTGCCGGAGATTCCGTACATCTCGTGATTCCCACGGGCGGCCTTGGCATGAACAGCGGCGTCGGCGATGCTTACGATCTGTCGTGGAAACTGGCCGCGACGTTGCAAGGCTGGGGCGGTCCGAAACTGCTCGACAGTTACGAGATCGAGCGCCGCCAGATCGGTGGACGCAACGTCGAAGCCTCGCGCCAAGCCTCGCGTGGCCGCCGTGCATGGCGCGCGATGTACAGACCGAACATTCGCGACAACACGCCCGAAGGTGCCGCGACTCGCGCCGAGCTCACGCGCATCGCCGATGTCGAGCAGCGCAAGAGCAACGAGATGATCGGCGCCGAACTCGGGTACCGCTATGTCGGTTCGCCGGTGATCGCGGATGAAGGCGAGGGCCCGCCGCACGAATTCATGACCTATGTGCCGACGTCCTGGCCCGGTGTACGCCTGCCGCATGTCTGGCTCGATGACGGCACCGCGCTGCACGACAAGATCGGCGACGGCTACACGTTGTTGCGGTTCGGCGGCAGCGCCGCCAATTCTGCGCCGCTGGCGCGGGCTTTTGCCGGATACGGCGTACGCTTTGCCGCGCTCGATATCGCCGACGCACGGCCGCGCGAGGTCTACGGTTGCGACTTGCTGCTGGTGCGGCCGGATCTGCACGTGGTGTGGCGCGGCAACAGCTTGCCCGGCGAGGCGCAGAAACTCGCCGCGCTCGCGACGGGACACTGAAAAACAAAAAAGGCCCGCCGCGACTGGCGGCGAGCCTTTGATTGACGACAATGTTTGCTTAGTCGCAGACGCGGATACGGCGATAGCCAACGCGGCCCCACTGATCGACAACCTGCTCACGCTCGACGCGGCAGGCGCTGTAGACCGGCGCATAGCTCGGCTCGACGTAAGCCGGGCCGGTATAGTAGCTGCGCGGCTGCGATGCCGCGGAGCCGATAATGCTTGCGGCAATAGCGCCATCGCGCGCCTGAGCCGGGGTATAGGCCGTGGTCGAAACCGCAACGGTCGCGAGGGCCGCAATGATCATAAGGCGTTTCATGGTCGCTCCTCTGGTTGCGACTCGTAACTCGCAACCTATGCGATGGTTCCAAATATCCTAAAACCGCCTATTCTGCGCCCGCGTTCATATGCTCTCGTCGGGAACCTTATGTCCAAGAACCTTCCGCTCTCCCTTGCCGTCGGCGACTACGAAATTGTTCGTCCCTTGATGGACGGCTCCGTGAAGGCAGAGGGAATCGATCTCACCATTCTGACGAAAATGGACTCGGCGACCCGGCACTGGCGCTTTCTGCGCGGCCGGGAATTCGATGCCGCGGAAGTGTCGGGCTCGGGCTATCTCGCCGCCCATGACAATGGTTTGCCCTTTCGCGCCATTCCGGTGTTTCTGCACCGGCGCTTCCGCCACGGCTTCATCTTCATCAACACTGGCAAGGACATCAAGAAGCCCGGCGATCTGATAGGCAAGAGGATCGGCGTCAAAACGCTGATGACGACGGCGGTGCTGTGGATGCGCGGCCTGCTCGAGCACGAATACGGCGTGTCGGGGGCGTCGATCGAATGGTTCGCCGAGTCGGAAAACGACGTCGACGTGAAGATGCCCGCCGATTTCCGGCTGACGCAGTTGAAAGACAATCAGTCCGTCGAGACCATGCTGGCGGAAGGCGAGCTCGACGCCGTGTTGCACGCCGACCTCATAAAGCCTTTTGTTGCCGGCGATCCGCGCGTGGCGCGGCTCTTTGCCGATTCCAAAACGGAAGAGATGGCTTATTTCAAAAAGACCGGCATCTTCCCGATCATGCATGTGCTCGGCATCAAGCAGGAGCTGGCCGAGAAACATCCGTGGATCGCGGTCAGCCTGCAGAAGGCCTTCGACGAAGCCAAGACCATCGCCATGAAGCGTTTGCAGAACCCGCGCATCGTGCCGCTGGCCTGGTATCGCGACGCCTGGGAAGAGCAGGAGAAGCTCCTCGGTGCCGATCCGTGGGAATTCGGACTGACGCCGGCGAACCGGAAAAACCTCGAAGCGCTGATCGGCTATTCGCACGAGCAGGGTTTGATCCGGAAGAAGCCGACGCCTGACGAGCTGTTTCTCAATGTCTCGCAGGGCAGTAAGCGGGGCGTGGAGTATCGGATTTAGCGCCCGTCATCCTGAGGTGCTCGGCCGTAGGGCCGAGCCTCGAAGGATGAAAGGGCAAAGTCGGGCCGTCGCCCTTCGGGGCTCGCTTGCGCTCGCACCTCAGGGTGACGGATCGTCACTTCATCTTCCCCTCTTCCCTCAGCACCTCCGTCGCAATGCGGTGGGCTTCGTTCGACGCCGGGATGCCGCAGTACAGCGTCAGCAACAGCAGGACTTCCTGGATCTGCTCCGGCGTACAGCCGTTCTTCACCGCGCCCTTGAGATGCACGCGCAGTTCGTTGGCGTGCCCGGCCGCGGCCATCATGCCGACCATGACCAGCGATTTGGTCGCCGCCGGCAAGGCGTCGCGGCTCCAGACGTCGCCATAGGAGTAGGCATTGATGATGTGCTGGAGCGGCTTGCCGAAATCGCCGAAGGCGTTCATGCGCTTGTCGACGGCTTCCTTGCCGAACATCTCGGTGCGCAGCTTCAACCCGCGCTCATATTGCTCATCTGCCATCGTGGTCCCCAGCCGTTGCCGATTGTTGTCGTGCGTGTTTTAAGTACACCACGCTGCATGCCATCCCGCCAGACTGACAGAAGAATTTCACCATGATCAATGTCGCCGTGATTGGCCTCGGACGTTGGGGCAAGAACATCGTCGAATCCGTGCAGGGCAAGAGCAAGCACCTGCGGATCCTGCGCGGCGTCAGCAAGGAGCCGGAGCTGGTGGCGGATTTTGCCAAGGCGAAAGGCTTCGAGCTGTCGACCGATTTCGACGAGGCGATTGCCGATCCGCGGGTGCAGGCGGTGTGCCTGGCGACGCCGCATTCGCTGCATTTGCAGCAGATTCAGGCGGTCGCCGCGCTCGGCAAGCCGCTATGGTGCGAAAAGCCGCTGGCGCTGACGCGCGCCGAATCCAAGAAGGCGATCGATGCCGTGAAAAAGGCCGGCGTGGTGTTCGCGCTCGGCAACAACAAGCGCTGCTTTGCCTCGATGCGCGAACTCAAGCGCGTGGTTGCCGATGGCACGATCGGCGAGGTGATGCACATCGAGGGCAATTTCACCAACGAGCATTCGACGCGGGTGCTCGGCGGCTGGCGTGACGATCCGAATGAGTCGCCCGGTGGCGGCATGACCGGAGCCGGCATGCATGTCATCGATGCCTTCGTGAACATGACCGGCCGGGTCGCCAGCGTCGACGCGCATGTGTTTTATAAAAAGTCGGCGCCGGATCCGCGCGACGCGGCAACTGCGCTGGTGAAGTTCGAAAGCGGCGCCACGGGAACGCTGGCGACCGTGCGCGCGGCGCCGGCCTATTGGCGCGTCATGGTGTTCGGCACCAAGGGCTGGGCCGAAGCGCGAGACGAAACCATTCTGACCACCGCCTTGGTCGGACAGCCGCCGGAAACCAAGACCTATCCGCTGGTCGACTCGCTTGGCACGCTGCTGGAGTCGTTCGGCGCGGCAGTCGAGACCGGCTCACCCTTCGCGGTGACGATGGACGACATGGTCGAAGTCGCCGGGACGTTCGAGGCGATCATCAAGTCGATGGCCCAGGGCAAGCCGGTCGCGGTGGAGCACGACTAGCCTCACTGCGGCGCGATCTTCGCGCCTTCGCGCACCTTGTCCCAGCGCTTGTATTCGTCGGCGAGGAATTTGCCGAACTCATCGGGCGTGCCGCCTTTGACGAGCACGCCCACCGCGGCCATGCGCTTTTTCACGTCCTCGTCTTTCAGGCTTTCATTGATCACCTGGTTGAGTTTGGTGATGACCGACGGCGGCGTGCCGGCCGGCGCGAAGACACCGTACCAGGTCGTGACGTCGTAGCCGTTCATCACGCCGGACTCGACGGCGGCGGGAACGTCCGGCACGGCGGGGAAGCGTTCCTTGCCGGTGACGGCAATGGCCTTGAGCTGTCCGCTCTGCACCTGACCGATGACCGCAGACACCGTGTCGAACAGCACGTCGGCATGTTTGCCGAGCACGGCGTTGATGGCTTCCGGCGTCGTCTTGTACGGCACATGCAGCAGTTCGACGCCCGCGATCTGCTTGAAGCTCTCGCCGGCAAAATGCTGGGTGGCGGCAAAGCCGGGGCTGGCGAATACGATCTTGCCCGGCTCTTTTTTGGCGGCGGCGATCAGTTCCTTGACGTTGTTTGCCGGAAAGTCCGGGCGCGTCACGATCATCAGGCTGGCGGTCGCGACCTGTGATATCGGCGCAAACGCCGTGTTGGTATCGTAGGGCATGTTCTTTTTGGTGACGGCGGCGACGATCTGGCCCGCGGTCATGATGCCGAGCGTGTAGCCGTCGGGTGCGGCCTTGGCGACGGCGTCGTTGCCGAGAATGCCGCCGGCGCCGGGCTTGTTCTCGACGATGACCGCTTTGCCCATTTTGCGCTGCATCGCTTCGGCGAGAATGCGCCCGATGATGTCGGCACCGCCACCCGGCCCGAAGGCGATGACGAACTTGATGGTTTGTTGCGGATAATCCTGTGCCGGCGCGGGGCTTGTCAGGCCGACGGACAAAATCACGGCGGCAAGCGCGAGTAGCTTCTTCATGGCGTTCCTTCCCTGGATCGGAGCGCCTGCCTCAGACTTTTAGGTCGTCCGGCGGCGCACTTCTTTTATGATGGCGCTGTTGTCGAGGTCAGCTTCGCCTGCCTTGGCGCAGGCTTCAAGTACATCCGCGTGAACCTGGAGCACGGACAAGGTCTGCCCAACGGCCTTGGCCTGATCGAGCATGATGTGGGCGTCCTTCAACGTCTGTTTGACGCGGCCCTCGGGTGAGAAGTCGTTGCGGACCATCTTCGGGCCCTTGGTCTCCATGACCTGCGAATAGGACGCCGAGCCCTTGGCGACTTCGAGGAAGGCGGCCGGGTCGAGCCCGAGCTTTTCGGCAAACACCAGGCCTTCGGCCAGCGCGAGACGATTGAGGCCGAGGATCAGATTGACCGCGAGCTTGGCACGGCCGCCGTCGCCGATTTTCCCCACCAGAAAACGGCGCACGAAGAGCGCATCGAAAATGTCGCTGACGTCGTCGGCGGTCGCCTTGTCGCCGCCGATCAGCGCCACACCGTCGCCCTGGCGCACTTGCTCGCTGGTGCCGGACACCGGCACGTCAAGATAGCGGATGCCCCGCGGCACGACGCGTTTCGCCAGCGCGGTCACCTGATCGGGGTCGACCGTCGCCATGCAGATGACGGTCTTGTTCGAGCCCTCGCCAAGCGCCGGCAGCAGATGGTTCTCGATGACGTCCTCGACCTGCGCGGTCGAGAACACGGCGATGATGATGGCGCGGGCCGGCTTGGCGAGTTCGCCGATGGTCTCGGCGGGTTGGCCGCCGATCTCCTTGAACCGCGCGCGGCGCGCTGGATCGACGTCGTAGCCGGTAACGGCAAAGCCGCGGTCGAGAAGGCGCTGGGCATAGACCTCGCCCATCAGGCCGAGGCCGATAATGGCAACAGGAGATTGGGTCATTTCACTTCCCGCAGACGTTACGCGGTAGCTTCCGCTTTTGCTTTTGTCTTTTCCGGCGCGAACAGCGCGATCATGGCGCGCTTGATGGCGGCCTGCCGCGTTGGCGAGGTCACCTGAGCGCCCATCAGATCGGTGACGTAGAAGACGTCGACGACGCGTTCGCCGAACGTGGCGACATGCGCCGAGGCGATGTTGAGATTGAGCTTCGACAACGTCGTTGTCATCTCGTAGAGCAGGCCGGTGCGGTCGAGGCCGGTGACCTCGAGCATCGTGTAGCGGTGCGACCACTGGTTATTGACGGTGACGGACGGCTCCAGCGCGAAGGCCTTGATGCGGCCCTTCACGGCAGCACGCTTTTCCAGTGTGTCGGGTAGCCGCAATTCACCGCGCAATGCCTTCTCGATTGAGTCCGCAATCCGGTTGGCTCGGCGCTGCTCGTCTTCGTCGCGTTCGAATTCGCGCGACAGCGAAATCGTATCGAGCGCGAGGCCGTCGGTCGTGGTGTAGATCTGCGCGTCCACGATGTTGGCGCCGGCCATGGCGCAGGCGCCGGCGATGATCGCCAGCAGCCAGGGGTGGTCGGGCGCCAGCACGGTCAGTTCGGTGACGGCATTGGTCGAGAATCCGACAGTGGTCGCCAAGGTCTTGCCGGCCTTCTCGGCGCCGCGGACGAAATGCGCGTGCTCGACCTTGTGCTGCAGGTCGACCTTGAGCCAGTAGGCCGGGTAAAGCCGCGCGACGTAGGAATCGAGATCCTCGGCCGGCCAGTGCTTGAGTGTATTGCGGAACTCTGCCTGCGCCATCGTCACGCGTTGCGCGCGGTTCACTTCCGAGAATCCGCCGGTCAGCACAGGCTCGGTTTCGTAATAGAGCGTGCGCATCAACTGCGCCTTCCAGCCGTTCCACACGCCGGGGCCGACACCGCGAATATCGGCGGTGGTGAGGATGGTGAGCAGCTTGAGCCGTTCAGCGGACTGCACGACGGCGGCGAAATTCTCGATGGTCTTGCGGTCGGACAGGTCGCGCGATTGTGCCACGCTCGACATGGTCAGGTGCTGTTCGATTAGCCACGCCACCGTATCGGTGTCGGCTGGCGACAGGCCAAAACGCGGGCAGAGGCGCCGCGCTACACGCGCGCCAGCGATGGAGTGATCTTCCAGCCGGCCTTTGGCGATGTCGTGCAGGAACAGCGTGATGTAGAGCACCGTGCGGTTGCCGGGCAGCAGCTTCTGAATGAGTTCATGCGCGAGCGGCGTATCTTTGTCGGTGCCGCGCTCGATCTCCGAGAGAATGCCGATGCAGCGCAGCAGATGTTCGTCCACCGTATAGTGGTGGTACATGTTGAACTGCATCATCGCGACGATCTTGCCGAATGGCGGAATGAACTTCCCGAGCGTGCCGGTCTCGTTCATGCGGCGCAGCACCGTTTCCGGATCGTTCTTGGACGTGACGATCTCCACGAACAGCTTGTTGGCTTCCTTGTCGTCGCGCAGCTCGGCATCGATCAGGCGCAACGAGCGCGTAATGGCGCGCATGGCGTCCGGGTGAAGCGCCAAATTGTGCTTCTGCGCCAGATGGAAAATGCGGATCAGGTTGACCGGATCGCGCTTGAAGACATTAGCCGCCGTCAGCGTAATGCGGTTGTTCTCGGCGATGAAATCGTCGGTGCCGGCAATTTTCTTGCGTCTAACCGGCTTGAGCTTCGCCATCATGCGGCTGAGCACCGGCACGGTCTTGTTCTGACTGTCTTCCAACTCGGCGCAAACGATCGCGGTCAGGTCGCCGACGTCCTTAGCGATCAGGAAGTAGTGCTTCATGAAGCGCTCGACGTCCTGCTGGCCCGGATGATTGGTGTAGCCAAGCCGTTGCGCGATCTCGCGCTGGATGTCGAAGCCGAGGCGCTCTTCCGCGCGCGCGGTCACAAAATGCATGTGGCAGCGCACCGCCCAGAGGAAGTCCTCGCAGCGGCGGAACAACTGATATTCTTCTTTGTTGAAGACGCCGCGTTTGAGCAGTTCGTCCGGTTCGCGCACGCGGTAAACGTATTTCGCGATCCAGAACAATGTATGGAGGTCGCGCAGGCCGCCTTTGCCGTCCTTGACGTTGGGCTCAACCAGATAGCGGGATTGCCCCGAGCGGCGGATACGCTCTTCGCGCTCGGCCAATTTGGCGGCCACGAATTGCGGCGCGGTGTTGCGTACGACATTGGTGTCGAAACGCGTGATGAGTTCGTCGAACAGCTTGCGGTCGCCGAGCAGGAAGCGCGCTTCGAGTATGGCGGTACGGATGGTCATGTCCGCCTTCGCCTGACGAATGCATTCGTCGACCGAGCGGGTGGCGTGGCCGACTTTCAGTCCGGTGTCCCACAGGCAATAGAGCACGGCTTCGGCGACGGACTCGCCCCAGGCGGTCTGCTTGTACGGCAGCAAAAACAGCAGATCGATGTCGGAGCCCGGCGCCTGCAATCCGCGGCCGTAGCCGCCGGTCGCGACCACCGCCATGTGTTCGGTTTCGGACGGGTTCTCTGACGGATACAGATGCTTTTTGACGAACTCGTAGAGCAGGCGGATGACTTCGTCTTCCATCCGGCAGATGCGCTCGGCGCAGCGGCGGCCGTGGCGATCCTTGAGCAAAAGCTGTTCGGCCTTGGTGCGGCCTTCGGCGAGCGCCGCTTTCAGGCGCTTGGCCAATGCGGCGCGCAGATCGAGCTCTTTGCCTTGGTGACTGGCCGCGAGTTTTTCGAGATCGGCGGCGATCGCCTTGCTGTCTACCAGATCGACCGTCCGGGTCGGACCTTCGGCTTTGGGACGGGAGGAGGAGTCGGGCATGAGAATTTCCGAGGGGCAACCAATCTCACTGCCAGCAATGTCATCGCTGACACGCAATGTCACCGCCGCGGGCAAAGATAATCAGGGACCGGTACCCCATAAAAGATAATCACTCCCTTACGCAGGCACGGAATTGAGAATGTATGTGCTATTTTCCTCTCCTTATAGAGAATTCAATGCTTTTGACCCCGGTTTAGCGGCCCCTTATAGAATAAATATTACGTCAGATCGATCTTGGCCGTCCAGACGGGCGAAATGGGGAGTTACATATGTCGTTGTTTTCACGCCGGTCGCTGTTTGCGTCCGCACTTGTCGCCGCCTTGCTGCCGAGCTCGGCGCTGTTTGCCGCTGGCAAGCCGGACACCATCAATATCGACTGGGCGACCTATAACCCCGTCTCGATCCTGCTGAAGGACAAGGGCCTGCTCGAGAAGGAATTCGCCAAGGACGGCATCAAGGTCCGTTGGGTGCAGTCGGCCGGTTCCAACAAGGCGCTGGAATTCCTCAACGCCGGCTCGATCGATTTCGGCTCGACCGCCGGCTCCGCCGCGCTGGTCGCCAAGATCAACGGCAACCCGATCAAATCGATCTACGTCTATTCGCGTCCCGAATGGACCGCGCTGGTCACCACCAAGGACAGCAAGATCAGCAAGATCGAGGATCTCAAGGGCAAGCGCGTCGCGGTGACGCGCGGCACCGATCCGCACATCTTCCTGGTGCGCGCGCTGCTCAGCGTCGGCCTCTCGGAAAAGGACATCACGCCGGTGCTGCTGCAGCACGCCGACGGCAAGACCGCGCTGATCCGCGGCGATGTCGATGCCTGGGCCGGTCTCGATCCGATGATGGCGCAGGCCGAAGTCGAGGACGGCACCAAGCTGTTCTATCGCAACGCCGCCGCCAACACCTGGGGCATCCTGAATGTGCGCGAGGACTTCGCCAAGGAAAATCCCGAACTGGTGAAGCGCGTGCTCGCGGTCTACGAAGAAGCCCGCAAATATTCGCTCGCCAATCCGAACGAGGTGAAGGCCAGCCTCATCGCCGCCACCAAACTTCCGGATGCGGTGATCGAGAAGCAGCTCAAGGAACGCACCGAACTGACGCACAGCAAGATCGGCGCGCCCCAGCGTGAATCGATCCTCGCCGCCGGCGTCGCCTTGCAGCAGGCCGGCGTCATCAAGTCCGACGTTGACGTCAAGAAGGTTGTCGACGCTCTGATCGACCCGCAATATCTCGGAACGCCGACGAACTAACTGTTACGCGACGCACCAACCTCGTCATGCCCGGCCTTGTGCCGGGCATCCACGTCTTAGGTTGATTAAGGCAATGCGTGGATGGCCGGGACAAGCCCGGCCATGACGGTGTTTGGGAATCTGCATCCCTTTTACCTCCCGCGAGGAGAAGGGTTGCCTTTCGCGGTCCGCTTATGTCTTTTGTCCCCATGACCGCGACGGCCGGGCCGGCAACGGCTGAACAGAAGCAACGAAAATCCATGCTGGGACGCTATTCGCGCCCGGCCATCGGTCTTTTGTTGCCTTTGGTGCTGGCGGTCGGCTGGGAATATGCCGTGCGCGCGGGCTGGTCCAACGGCCGCCTGGTGCCGCCGCCTTCCGTGATTTACGCGACCTTTGCCGAGCTTGCCAAAACCGGCGAACTGCAACGCCACGCGCTGGCGACTTTGGCGCGCGTGATGGCGGGCTTCGGCCTCGGTGTCGTGTCCGGCACATTGCTCGGCGCGCTCACCGGCTACTCGACGACGACGTTCCGGTTGCTCGATCCGACCTTGCAGGCGCTGCGCGCCATTCCGTCGATCGCTTGGATCCCGCTGTTCATTCTCTGGCTCGGCATTTTCGAAACCTCGAAGGTCGTGCTGATTGCCGTCGGCGTGTTCTTCCCGGTCTATCTCGGCGTCACCGGCGCGGTGCGTTCGGTCGACCGCAAGATTGTCGAAGTCGGCCGTGTGTTCCGTCTTTCGGGCTTCGCCATGGTGCGCCGGATTTTGCTGCCGGCGGTGCTGCCGTCTTATGTCATCGCGTTGCGTTCGGGTCTGGGTCTCGGCTGGATGTTCGTGGTCGCGGCCGAGTTCATGGGCGCGTCGGAAGGGCTCGGCTTCCTGCTGGTCGATGGCCAGCAACTCGGCAAGCCGGCGCAGATCGTCGCCGCCATCGTTGCCTTCGCGGCGATCGGAAAAATCACCGACTGGATTCTCGTCGGCCTCACCGCGCCGTTCCTGCGTTGGGAAGACCGCCACCATGCCGCGGCGGAGGATTGACATGCTCAGCCTCGATCACGTCGGCAAGACCTATCCGAACGGCGTGCATGCGCTCACCGGTGTGACGCTCGACGTCGCGCCCGGCGAGATCCTCGCCATTGTCGGCGGCTCCGGCTGCGGCAAGTCGACCATGCTGCGCGCCATCAGCGGTCTCGATACGGCGACAGAAGGCCGCGTGTTGCTCGACGGCGAAACGGTGACGCAGCCGCACCAGCAGATCGGCATGATTTTTCAAGAGCCGCGGCTGCTGCCGTGGCTGACGGTGGCGGACAATGTCGGGTTCGGTCTCGAAGACCGGCCGCGCAAGGAACGGAACGAACGCGTTGCCGATGCGCTGGCGCGTGTCGGTCTGACCGACAAGGCCAAAGTCTGGCCGCGCGAATTGTCCGGTGGACAGGCGCAGCGTGTCGCGATCGCGCGCGCTCTGGTGCCGCGCCCGGAAGTGTTGCTGCTCGACGAACCTTTCTCGGCGCTCGACGCCTTCACGCGCGTTGACCTGCAGGATCATCTGCTGGCGTTGTGGGCCGACCTCAAGCCGACGCTCGTTCTCGTTACCCATGACGTCGACGAAGCCGTCGTGCTCGCCGACCGCATCATGGTGATGCGGCCGCGCCCCGGCCGCATCTACGAAGAGATCGTCGACGATCTGCCACGGCCGCGCGACCGGCAGTCGGCGGCGTTCGATTTCATCAAGCGGCGCGTGCTGGCGGCGCTCGACCGCTCCTTGGCCAAGCCGGCGACCATTGACGATACACAGATCAAGTCGAGCGAAGGCGCCGCGCTGTGGTGGTGAGCTGAGAATCCCGTCATGCCCGGCCTTGTGCCGGGCATCCACGCCTTTGTAGGCTGTTGGAAACAAGGCGTGGATGGCCGGGACAAGCCCGGCCATGACAACGTCCGCCGGGGAGGTACCAATGCGTATGTTTCAGGTCTGCCAGTGCGGCGCGCCGTTGCAGCTCAACGAAAAGCCGACGCCGCAACCCAAGGGCAGCGAAATCCTGCTCAGGACCATCGCCGCCGGCGTCTGTCACAGCGATCTCCATATCTGGGACGGCTATTACGATCTCGGCGGCGGCAAGAAGCTCGATCTGCTCGGCCGCGGCATCAAGCTGCCGCTGACCATGGGCCACGAGAATGTCGGCGAAGTCGTTGCCGTTGGGCCGGACGCCAAGGATGTAAAGATCGGCGCGCGCGTGTTGGCGCATCCGTGGATGGGCTGCGGCGAATGCGCCGTGTGCCGGAACGGTGACGAACAGCTCTGCAAGACACCGCGCAATCTCGGCGTCTTCAGCGACGGCGGTTATGCCGACTACATCATCGTGCCGCACCCGCGTTATCTGTTCGAGATCGGTGACATGGCGCCGGAGAAAGTCGCGCCGCTGGCGTGTTCCGGCATCACGACGTTCAGCGCCATCAAGAAAGCCGGCGTCATCCTCAAGGACGAGCCGCTGGTCGTCATCGGCGCCGGCGGGCTCGGCCTGATGTGTCTCGCGCTCAACAAGATGATGGGCCACAAGGGCGCCATCGTCGTCGACATCGACCCGGTGAAGCGCGACGCGGCGATGAAGGCGGGCGCGCTCGCGGTCGTCGACGCAAAGGCGCCCGATGCGGCGGCGCAGATCATCAAGCTGACCAATGGCGGCGCTTGGGCGGTGAACGACTATGTCGGCTCATCGGCGACGGTGCAGCTGGGTGTCGACTGCATCACCAAGGGCGGCAAGGTGATCGTCGTCGGCCTGTTCGGCGGTGATATCACCATCTCGACGCCGTTCTTTCCGCTCAGGGCCATGGCGATCCAGGGCTCCTACGTCGGCAGCCTGCCGGAGATGAAGGAATTGCTCGATCTCGTGCGCGCCAAAGGCCTGCCGCCGATTCCGATGACAACGCGGCCACTCGATCAGGTCGGCAGCGCGCTCGACGATTTACGCGCCGGAAAGGTTATTGGCCGCGTCGTGTTGACGACGGCGTAGAAGTCGAAGCACAGCAGGATTGTACGCGGGGAATAGAGCCGGGCCGGCAGGGTTGATAAGCACGCGGGCCTGCCTTACCTGTCACGGCCTGTCGTGAAATGAAGTGGAGCAAAGACAATGGATGCCAATGAATTGCGCGCCATGCAGGCGCCCATCAAGGATCGTTATAAGCAGGATGCCAAGGCCGCGTTCATCACGCTGAAGGCTAAGGGCACGCTCGACGACACCAGCATTGCCTGCAAGGTCGAGACCGGCCGCGCGCTGGCCGTTGCCGGCCTGCATCCCGCCACCGGCGGCTCCGGCATGGAATTGTGCTCCGGCGACATGCTGCTCGAGGCGCTGGTCGCCTGCGCCGGCGTCACCGTGAAGGCGGTCGCCACCGCGCTCGAGATTCCGCTGAAGTCCGGCAAGGTCTCGGCCGAAGGCGATCTCGATTTCCGTGGCACGCTCGGCGTCGACAAGACCGCGCCGGTCGGCTTCGCGCAGATCCGCCTGCGCTTCGATCTCGACACCGACGCGCCGCAGGAAAAGCTGGACCAGTTGCTCAAGCTCACCGAGCGCTATTGTGTTGTGTATCAGACCATCAAGGCCGGCCCGCCGGTCGATGTGAAGATGGCGCGCGCGTAATCATTTGACGTCATTCCGGGGCACGTGCGAAAGCACGTGAACCCGGAATCCAGAATCATCACCTTTAATGCTGGATTCCGGGTTCGCGCGAAACGCGCGCCCCGGAATGACAGTATGTCCCCCGAACTCTATTTCGCCCTCACGCTCGCCAGCAAAATGGCCATTACCGCGATCTTCGTCGTCGCGGCGACGGTGACGGCGGAACGTGCGGGGCCGCTGGTCGGCGCGCTGGTGGCGACGCTGCCGCTCGGCGCCGGGCCGGTCTATGTTTTTCTCGCGCTCGATCACGACGCGCATTTCATCTCGCTGAGTGCGCTCAACAGTCTCGCCATCAACACCGTCAACACCACCTTCGCCATCGTCTATGCGCTGCTCGCGCAGAAGCGGTCGGCGGCTGTGAGCGTCTGCGGCGCGTTGGGCGTCTGGGCCGTGCTGGCCTGGATCGTGTTCGAGATTCACTGGGCCTTCCTGCCGGCGCTGGCGCTCAACGTTCTCGTGTCGGGCGTCTGCATCGCGCTGTCGCGGCCGCTGCGCCATGTGCGCATGCCGGCCTTTCACGCCCGCTGGAGCGACCTTGCGATGCGCGCGGCGCTGGTGGCGCTGCTGGTCGGCTTTACGGTGACGTTCAGCTTTCAGCTTGGGTCGAGCGGCAGCGGCATCATGGCCGTGTTTCCGGTGATCCTGCTTAGCATCATGTTCATTCTGCACAACCGCGTCGGCGGCAAGGCGACGGCGGCGGTGCTGGCCAATACACCGCTGGGGCTGGTCGGCTTTGCCGGCGCCTGCACGGTGCTGCACTTTACCGCTGAACCGTTCGGCAATGCGGTTGGGCTCTCGCTCGCGCTGGCGACATCGATCAGCTGGAGCCTGCTGGTGCTGCTGGCGCGCCGCCGCGGCATCGCCGTTTAGGCGATCAGCTCTTCTTCCAGCGCCTTGATCTGCAGCGCGAGATAGCGCGAGAAGATGCGGCATTGCGCCAGGCTGCCGGCGGTGAACCACAGGCCGGGCTGGGCCGTGCGCTTCCACATGTTGCGCAGTTCGCCGTTGTCGTCGAAGCCCCAGACCGGACCGACGGCGTCGGCGATGTTGTCGCCGAGATAGGCGCGGACCGTTTCCTGCTGGTTCTTGTAGCCGGTGGCGAGCACCAGAAGATCGGCGTTGGCCGTGCTGCCGTCGCGCAACTTTGCGCCATCGGCGGTGAAATGCTCGATGGCGTCGAATTGCAGCAGCCCGATCTTGCCGGCGACAATGAGGTCCGAGCAGCCGACGTTGAAGTAGTAACCGCCGCCGCGCCGCAGATACATCATCTGAAAGCCGGTCTCGTCCTCGCCGAAATAGAGCTTGAAACCCTTGGCGGCGAGTGTGTCGAGGATGGTCTTGTCCACCGCGCGGCCCCTGGCGGTCGAGATCTGATACGAGCGCCGCAACACCGGATAGGGCATCGACGACGCCAGCAGGTCGCAATCCTCGAACGGGATGCCCTCCTGATAGATGGCATAGACGCTCTGCGCTTCCTTGAGGCCGACGACATAGGTCGGGCTGCGCTGAATCAGGGTGACGTCGGCGCCGTGCGCTTGCAGTTCCTGCGCGACGTCGTGGCCGCTGGTGCCGGAGCCGAGCACGAGGGCCTTCTTGCCGCGCCAGCTTTCGGCATTGGCGAAGGCGCCGGAGTGCGAGACGGTGCCTTTGAAATCGTCGAGGCCGGGCAGTTTCGGAAAATGCGGGATGCTGCTGACGCCCGTGGCGAAGATCAGATGTCGCGGGTGCATGACGCGTGTCGTGCCGTCGCTGCGCTTGAGCGTGACGTTCCAGCGCTTCTGCGCGGCGTCGTAGTTGCCGCTGTCCAGCGCCGTGCCGGTCCAGAAATTCAGCTCGAGGCTTTCGACGTAGGACTCGAACCAGTTCGCCAGCTTGTCCTTCGGGATATAGACCGGAAAGCTCAGCGGAAACGGGATGTAGGGCAGGTGATTGACGAACACCTCGTTGTGCAGCGTCAGCGAGTGGTAGCGCTTGCGCCAGTTGTCGCCGACGCGTTCGTGGCGATCGACGATCAGCGCGTCGATGCCGAGCGCGCGCAGCCGCGCCGCGATCGATAGGCCGGCCTGACCGCCGCCGACCACGATGACGGCCGGGTCGTGATCGACATAGGCGCGCTGTTTGTTGAGGCGGTCGAGCCAGTTGTCGCCGCCGAAAGTGCGGGTGTCGCTGACGACGGCGCGGGCGTTCTTCCACTCGGCGTGGCCGCGCAATTCATGCAGGGTGGTGACGAGGGTCCAGGCGCGCATCGTTTCGCCATCCGGCACCAGCCGTAAAGTGCCGTGACAGGGGCCGAAGGCGGTGTCGAATTCGAAGATGACTTCGATGCAGTCGCGCCCGGCGCGCGCCACCCAGCGCGGCGGTGTGCGGTGGGCTGGGATATGAAAGTTTACGGGCCTGATGCGGGCCAGCGTGTCCCGCAATGTTTGCGCGATCTCGGCGCGGCCGTATTGCGTCTGCAGGTTCCAGGTAAAGGCGAGCACGTCGCGCCACAGGCCGTCGGGCAGAAAGAGGGCGGCTGCCGCGCCGGCGTCTTGAGCTTGGAGGGCGGCGTCCAAATGCGCCAGCCACGCCTGTGCGTCGGCGAGCGCCGTCGCGCTTTTGCGGTCGGCCACGTTCATGTCGCTTCGTCTCAGAACGCGATCATTGCCGGACACCGCCGGGATCGCGCTTTATTTTTTGGTCTGCCCGAGCTTTTGCTTGAGCAGGTAGAGTGCTTCCATCGCCTCGCGCGGCGACATGTCGTCGGGATTGAGCGCGGCAACGGCGGCAGCCACCAATTCGTGCGCCTCGTCCTGCAATTGCTGCGGCGGTTGATACGGCGCGGCGAACAGCGGCAAGTCCTCGAAACCCTTCGGCTTGGCGCGGTCTTCCTGCTCGAGCTTGGCGAGCACGATCTTGGCGCGTTCGATGACGGCGGCGGGCAGACCGGCGAGCTTCGCCACCTGAATGCCGTAGGAATGATCGGCCGAACCCGGCACGACCTCATGCAGGAACACGACGTCGCCCTGCCATTCCTTCACGCGCACCGTGGCGTTGTGCAGCCGGTCGAGCCGGCCCGCGAGCGCGGTGAGTTCGTGGAAATGCGTCGCGAACAGCGAGCGGCATTTGTTGACGTCGTGCAGATGCTCGACAGTCGCCCAGGCGATCGACAGGCCGTCGAAGGTCGCGGTGCCGCGGCCGATCTCGTCGAGGATGACGAGCGCGCGCGGGCCGGCCTGATTGAGGATGGCGGCGGTCTCGACCATCTCGACCATGAAGGTCGAGCGGCCGCGCGCCAGATCGTCGGCCGCGCCGACGCGCGAGAACAAACGGTCGACCACGCCGATATGCGCCTTCTTCGCCGGCACGAAGCTGCCGGCCTGCGCCATGATGGCGATCAGCGCGTTCTGGCGCAGGAAGGTCGATTTGCCGGCCATGTTCGGACCGGTGATGAGCCAGATGCGTCCGGCGTTGACTTCGCCCGGCGGCGACAGGTTGCTGTCATTGGCCACAAAAGGCGTACCGTCGCGCGCCAAGGCCTGCTCGACGACGGGATGGCGGCCGCCCTCGATATCGAAGGCGAGGCTGTCGTCGATCTGCGGGCGGGCATAGTCGCGCTCCGCGGCCAACGCCGCCAGTGAGCTTGAGACGTCGAGCGCGGACAGCGCGTCGGCGCATTGCTTGATCTGTGTCGCCTGCACCAGCACGGCGGCTTCCAGCCGCTCGAACATTTCAAGCTCAAGCCCGAGCGCGCGCTCGCCGGCATTAGCAATCTTGGCTTCGAGTTCGCCGAGTTCGGTCGAGGTGAAGCGCACCTGACCGGCCAAGGTCTGCCGGTGAATGAAGGTGGCGTTGTGCGGCGGCGCCGACAGTTTGTCGCCGTGCTGCGCCGTGACCTCGACGAAATAACCGAGCACGTTGTTGTGCCGGATCTTGAGAATCTTGATGCCGGTCTCGTCGGCGTAGCGCACCTGCAAGGCGGCGACGACGCGGCGGGACTCATCGCGGAGCGCACGGCATTCATCGAGCGCGCTGTCGTAGCCTTGCCGGATGAAGCCGCCGTCGCGCTTGAAGGCAGGCAGATCGGAGGCGAGCGCGGCGGACAATTCGGCGGCCAGCATACCGTCCGGCGCGCGGCAGGCCGCAATCGCGGCGGTGATTTCGGCGGGCGCGTCCTTGAGTGAGCCGAGCGCACGGGCGAGATCGGCGGCGGCGAGAATGCCGTCGCGGATGGCGGCGAGATCGCGCGGGCCGCCGCGCTGCACCGCGAGCCTTGCCAAGGCGCGGGCGAGATCGGGCGCCGCGGCCAGCCGCGACCGCGTATCGGCGCGCGCCGCGACATCGTCGACAAAAGCCGAGACGGCATCGAGCCGCTGCGCAATGGCTTTCGGATCGGTCAAAGGCGCGGCAACGCGTTGCGCCAGCAGGCGCGACCCGGCCGAGGTCACGGTGCGATCGATGGAGTCGAGCAGCGAACCTTTACGCTCGCCGCCGAGTGTGCGGATGAGTTCGAGGTTGCTGCGCGTCGCCTGATCGATGGCTATGGAGGCTCCAGCGCTTTCGCGCAACGGCGGCGACAAAGGCGGGCGTTTGCCGAGTTGCGTGCGCTCGACATAGGTGACGCAGCCAGCGGCGGCGGTGACTTCCAGCCGCGTCAGCGTGCCGAAGGCTTCGCTAGTGGCGACGGCGAAGAACGACGTCAGCCGCCGCTCGGCGGAAGCGCCGTCGAACACGTCGCGCGTCAGCGGCGTCACTGCCGGCAATGTGCGCCAATACGGCACCAGATCGGGGTCGGCGAACAATGCGTCCGAGACAATGATCTCGCCCGGCTCCAGCCGCGCAATTTCGGCGGTGAGCGAAGCGCGGTCGCATTCGGCGATGCGGAACTCGCCGGTCGAGATATCGATCCAGGCGAGGCCGAAGCGGTTTTCTTCGCCGGCGGACGACAGCCGCGCCCGCGCGATGGCGAGCAGGTAATTGTTGCGCCGGGCTTCGAGCAAAGTGTCTTCGGTCAGCGTGCCGGGCGTGACGAGACGCACGACGTCGCGGCGCACGACGCTTTTCGACCCGCGTTTCTTGGCCTCCGCCGGGTCTTCGGTCTGTTCGCAGACGGCGACCCGATGGCCGAGCGCGATCAGCCGGTGCAGATATTCGTCGGCGCGCACCACCGGCACGCCGCACATCGGAATATCGCGGCCCTGATGCTTGCCGCGCTTGGTCAGCACGATGCCAAGCGCGCGCGCGGCGGTCTCGGCATCGTCGAAGAACATCTCGTAGAAATCGCCCATCCGGTAAAACAGCAGCGAGTCCGGATTGTTCGCCTTGATCTCGATGTACTGCTCGAGCATCGGAGACGGCTTGCCGTTGCCGGCGTCACTCGGCGGCGGCGCGTCGGGCGGAATTGCCGGTTCGGACATACCGGCAGGTTGGGTGAGAGCCATGCCCGAGTTTACCGCGGTTCGGCGGCGCGATTAAACCCTGTGGTGGCAATTACCCAAGCTAAATCGGCTTCTCAACCGTCACCCTGAGGTGCGAGCGCAAGCGAGCCTCGAAGGGCGACGGCCCGAATAGGAGCTATCCCGGGCCGTGCATCCTTCGAGGCTCGGCCTATGGCCTCGCACCTCAGGATGACGGCGTTTCTAACGAATTTCCCCGGCCCGCTGGAGTCCTGAAATCATTGAGGTGTTGAGCATGTGCGTCCGCGCCTTGGCCGGATCGGCCGCGACCGCGATCATCTCCTTGAGGCGCTCGCGCTGCACTGCGGGGTCACGCTCTTCCATCATCCGCTTGTTGCGGATCGACATGGCCTGCACCTGCTCGATGGTCGCGGCGCGGCGCTGCCGCGAATAGAGGTCGAGCAGTTCGTCGCTTTCACCGTGCCAGTGGCGGGCGAGCTTGTCGCACAGGTTCACGGCATCGTGGATGCCGCTGTTGAGGCCGAAACCACCGAGCGGATTGTTGAGATGCGCGGCATCGCCGGCCAGCAGCACGCGGCCGGCGCGGAACGTCGCGGCGACGCGCTGGTGGACGCGATAGGTGCTTTTGTAGACGACGTCGTAAGGTTCAGGCTTTTGCACGAGCCGCTGCAGCGCGGCTTCGACGCGCGGCGATTCGAGCAGCGCTTCATCGCTCTCGTCCGGATTGGCGGGGTAGGCCAGCCGCCACAGCCCGGGCGGGCCGTCATGCGGCAGCTTGAACAAAGCGCCGAATTCGGTCGGGTCGGCGATATAGCAGTTATAGGCGAAGCCCTGCGCGCCGAAGTCGTGCGTCGTACTGGCGACGACGAACGTCTCCGGCCAGGTGAAGCCTTCGAACTCGATGCCGGTCGCCTTGCGCACGGCACTGCGGCCGCCATCGGCGCCGATGAGCCAGGAGGCTTCGATGATTTCGCTTTCGCCGCCGCGCTCAACAGCGACGGCAACGCTGTCGGCCTTTTGCGTGAAGCCGGTGATCTTGCAGCCAAAGCGGACATCCGCGCCGCCCTCGCTCTTGAGAAGATCGAGCTGGATCGGCGTCAGCCGGTGTTGTTCGAGATGCAGCCGGTGCGGAAACGGCGTGACGTCGGCAAGCAGCGCCAGATCGAACTCGGCGACGAGATCGCCCGGCTTGTTGCGGATCTGCCAGTGGCGCACCTTGATGCCGTCGGCGAGCATGCGCTCCGTGATGCCGTAAGGCGCCATCATCTCCAGCGTCGGAGGATGAAACGCCCCGGCGCGCAGGTCGTGGGTCAGGGCGGGCTCGGCTTCGCACAGCACGACCGGAATGTTCTGCTGGCGCAAGGTGAGCGCGCACATCAGCCCGGTCGGGCCGGCGCCGGCGATGACGACGGGTCGTCGCTCTGTCATCGCCGGTGCTCCTTGACGATCAGCTCTTGAACTTCACGCCGCACATACGCTCGAGATTGCCGTGCCAGACCATTTCCTTGTCGGCCTTCGGCATGTCCTTCTCTTCGATGAGGCGCAGGGTTTCGCGGGTGTACATCGTGCCCTTTTCCGGATCGAACGGGCAGTCAGAAGCGAACACGATCTTGTCGATGTCATAGAAGGCAAAGCCCGCATGCAGCGCCGGCTCGCCGGTGAAGGTCGCGGTGTCGGCGTAGAAAACGTGCTTGAAGTAATCGAGCGGACGCTTCTTCAGGCTTTTGTAGACGAGCGTGAGGTCTTCGTCCGAGGTGCGGGCGCCGAGCTGATCCCAGCCGGGGCCGATGCGGCCTTCCACCATCGGCACGATGCCGCCGAAGTGGTGCGTGATGATCATCAACTTCGGATACTTGTCCATGATCTTGGAGAAGACGAGGCGGGCCATCGCCGCCGCGGTCTCGTAGGACCAGCCGAAGGTCCACCAGATTTCATACTTCGACTTCGCTTCGCCGGCATAATCTGAGAAAGCGGCGTTGCGCGCCGGATGCAGCCAGATCGGCTTGTTGAGCTTTTCCATCGCCGCGAAGAACGGTTCGAACTGCGGATCGTCGAGCGGCTTGCCGGCGATGTTGGTGTAGATCTGCACGCCGAGCGCGCCGTTGGCGATGGCGCGCTTGGCTTCGCCGACGCCGGCGTCGGGCGCGTTCAGCGCGATCTGCGCGACCCAGCCGGGGAAGTGGTCATTGTCCTTGGCGCAGATTTCGGCGAATTCGTCGTTGATCAGCTTGGCATATTCATTGGCCTTGACGCCGTCGCCCTTGGTGAAGACTTCCAGCGGCGGCATCGGATAGGACAGGATCTGCGCATAGTCCTTGAAGGTATCGACGATCTTCTTGCGGATATCGAGATCGTAGATGCACGGCACTTCGCGCATGCGCTTGCCGATATCGGGATAGCCGCTGTCGACCAGAAGCTTGAACATCCGGCTCGGCATGAAATGGGTATAGGCGTCGATACGCATGAGCTTTCCTTTGAACGTTTTCGTGCAGGTGGTGAGCGTCAGTAAGGGGTGATGACGTTGAGCAGCGCCTGACGGCCGCCTTTGACGGCGTCACGGGCGCGGATCAAGGCGTTGGGGAGGTCGGCGGGATTTTCGACGCGCTCGGCATGCGCGCCTTGCGCGCGCGCCATTTCATCATAGGCGGGCGCAGGATCGAGATCGGCAAGGTCGCGGCCGTCGTTCTCGCCAGCGGTGCCGTCCTTGAACATCGCCAGCGTCGAATTGCGCACCGCGCCGTAACGGCTGTTGTTGAAGATGATGGTGAGGATCGGGAGATTGTGTTTGCCCGACACCCAGTGCCCGACCATCGGATTGGAGAACATGTAGGCGCCGTCGCCGAGCGTTGCGACGACAAAGGAGTCCGGAGACGCCAGTTTGGCGCCGAGCGCCGCGCCAAGACCCCAGCCGAGACCGCCGGCCGGTCCAAGGGCGAACAAGGTGCCGGGCGTCTCGCGCGTGCAGTGGTCGGCGCGCAGCGAATATTCGTTGAAGATGATGGCGTCGTCGCCGACGGCCTCGCCGATACAGCGCGACAGATAGGCCGGCGAAATGGTCGTCGTTCCGGCGGCGGATTCCTTGGCAAGCTGCGTGCGCCGGGTGCGCATACGCTCGGTCATCTTGGCGCGGCGCGAGGCAATGCGGGCGTCCGCGGTTTGCAGGCGGGGTCCCACGGCGTCGCCGAGCGCCTTTAGTGCATTGACCACGCCGGCCTGGATGCTGAGGTCGCTCGGGAAGCTGCGCATCGGGTAGCGCGAGAAGATCGGGTCCTCGGCGATGTGGACGACGCGGCAGCCGGCTGGCGGATGTTGCAGATGCGGAATCCACGGTACGTCGGATTCCAGCGAGATGACGAGATCGGCGTCGGCGAGCAGCGCGCCGGGCTCGAAACCGAAATGCATCGGATGGCTCGACGGCATGCAGACGCTGCGCGGATTGTGCGTCACGACCGGAATCGCGCAGCGTTCGGCCAGCGCGGCGAGAACCGGCACGGCTTCAGCGGGCAGCGTCGCGGCGATGATCAGAGGCCGTTCGGCGGCGGCGATCCATTCGGCCAAGGTGGCGATGCTCTTCGGATCGGGGAAAGCGGCGGGCGCCTGCGGGCGCGGCTTGATCGGCGCGATCGGCTCGGCAACCGGCGCCGACAACGGTTCGCGCGGCAGCACCATGTAGACGGGGCCGCGCGGATGCGCCATCGCCACGTCAACGCCGCGCGACACCACATCGCCGATCTGCTCGGGGTTGCGCAGTTCGTAATCCCACTTCACCAGTTCGCGCACCATGCCGGCCTGGTCGAACATTTCCTGCGCCCAGTGGATGGGCCGCGAGCGCGAGCCGAACTTGCCCTTCTCGCTGATCGGCGTGCGGCCCGCGGCCAGCAGCAGCGGCACACGATCGCGCGACAGGTTGGTGAGATTGTTGATGGTGTTGGCGGTGCCGACATTGACATGCACCATGACGGCCTGCGGCTTGCCGTTCATCAGATAGGCGCCGTGCGCCATGGCCACCGCAAGGTTCTCGTGCGGCACCAGCACCGGCTTCGGCACCTTGGCGTTGGTCTTCTTGGCGCGGGTGAAGGCCTCGACGATCGGCGGAAAATCCGTGCCTGGATTGGCGAAGAAATAATCGACGCCGTGGTCGGCCAGTGCGCGGAGATAAGCCTCGGCGGCAATCGCCGGCCGTTGTCCGGATTGTGGTGCGGCCATGCCGTTTCGCCCCTGATTTCTTATCGTCTTTTTCTGAGGGGGTTTTACGCGACGGGGCGATGCCGCGCAAACCTTACCCGGCCCACTTTGCAGGTGGGCCGGGCAGGCATGTCAGAACAGAATGTCAGAACGGGTAGTGCTGGTGGCTCTCGATGGTGATCCAGCGCAGTTCCGTGAATTCGGCGATGGCGGCGGTGCCGCCGAAGCGGCCGTATCCGGAATCCTTGGTGCCGCCGAACGGCATTTGCGGCTCGTCATTCACGGTCGGGCCGTTGATGTGGCAGATGCCGGCCTGGATGCGCTTGGCGACCGCCATGGCCCGCTGGATGTTCTGGCTGAACACGGCGGAGGATAGGC
The DNA here is from genome assembly GCA_903929045.1 of uncultured Hyphomicrobiales bacterium. Taxonomy (GTDB): domain Bacteria; phylum Pseudomonadota; class Alphaproteobacteria; order Rhizobiales; family Xanthobacteraceae; genus Pseudolabrys. The sequence continues at coordinate 23,647 of CAIYTE010000070.1, read as the reverse complement.
CGTATTCGGTGTCGTTGGCGACGCGCACCGCCTCGTCATCGCCGTTGACGCGGATGATGCTTTTTACCGGGCCGAACGACTCTTCCTTGTAGATGCGCATTTTCGGCGTGACGTGGTCGAGCAGGGTCGCGGACCAGACGGTGCCGGCGCGCTTGCCGCCGGCGACGACCTTGGCGCCCTGGGCGACGGCGTCGTTGAGCAGTTCCTCGACCTTGTCGGCCGCCTGTTCGCTGACCAGCGAGCCGAGCACGACCTTGCCGCGCGGGTCGCCGTACGGCAGGGCATTGGCCTTGGTCGACATCTTGCCGACGAAAGCATCGGCGATCTTGTTGTCGAGAATGATGCGTTCCGTCGACATGCAGATCTGGCCCATATGCATGTACGAGCCGAAGGCCGCGGCATCGACGGCGTCGTCAAGATTGGCGTCGTCGAGCACCAAGAGCGGCGCCTTGCCGCCGAGTTCGAGCAGCACGGGCTTGAGATACTTCGCGGCGGTCTGCGCGATGATCCGGCCGACATGGCTCGATCCGGTGAAGTTGATGCGCCGCACGGCGGGATGCGCGATCAGCGCTTCGGTGACCTTCGGCGCGTCCTCGCGCGAATGCGTGACGACGTTGATGACGCCTTTCGGCAATCCGGCTTCCTGCAACACCTTGCCGATCAGCATGTGCACGCCGGGGCAGGTTTCCGACGCCTTCATGACGACGGTGTTGCCGCAGGCCAGCGGCATTGCCACGGCGCGGACGCCGAGAATGACCGGCGCGTTCCACGGCGCCATGCCGACGCAGACGCCGGCCGGCTGGCGGATGCCCATCGAGAAACAGCCCGGCTTGTCGGACGGGATGACCTCGCCGTGGATCATCGTTGTCATGCTGGCGGCTTCGCGCAGCACCTTGGCGGCGAACATGACGTTGAAGCCGGACCAGGGACCGGTGGCGCCGGTTTCTTCCATCATAAGCTTGATGAATTCGTCGCTCTTGGCCTGCAGCAGGTCGGCGGCCTTGAGCAGCAGCATGCGGCGTTCGGTCGGGCCGGTTTCCGACCACTTCGGAAACGCGGCCGCCGCTGCGTCGCAGGCGGCATTGGCGTCATCGACCGTTCCGGCCTCGGCGATGGTCACGACCTTGCCGGTGAAAGGATCCTTGCGTTCGAAAGTGGCCTTGCCGCGCGACTTCACGTCGGCGCCGTCGATCAGAAGCTGGACGTTCATGTCTCTCTCCCTATGTGCAATGTCTTTTACAGCGGCGCGCCGCGCCGCCGTCTGCGGTTTAATGTCTCAAAGATGCGGAATACGGACGTCGAGCACCGCGCAGCGCTTCTCGTCACCCACGACGGCAAAGGCCTCCGCCAACGCCGCTTCGATTTCGTCGGGCTTTTCGATCTTGCGCGCCCAGGCGCCGCCGGCCGCAGCCGCGATGGCGGAATGATCGGGCGCCGGATCGAACTCGACGCCGACCGCATTGGCCCGGCTGGCATAGCCGTCCGGATGCACGGCGAGCGTCGACATTTTCGGCGAACGCCAGCCGCCATTATTATAGACGATCTGGAGGAATGGAGTTTTGTACTTGCGCGCCATCCAGTGGACCGAGGACGGCACCGAGAACATGTAGGAGCCGTCACCGCACATGGCGATGACCATCTTGTCGGGATGCGCCAGCTTGGCGCCGATGGCCGCGCCGCCGTTCCAGCCGAGCGAACTGCCGCCGCTGAGATAATACTGGCCCGGCGTCGATGGCCGCAGATGATTGGTGACCATCGGGTAGTTGGTGATCATCTCGCTCAACACGATGGTGTTGGCGTCGATGTATTTGCGCAGCGCCGCCGTGAAGTTCTCCGCCGTGACGACGCCGGACGGCTTTTCTTTCGCCGCGATGTCGTCCATGCGCTTCTTGCTGAACTTCGAATAATGCGCGGTGCGCTCTTTCACGGCGGCGGCGTCGATCGTGATGCCGTCGAGCGCTTGGTTGATCTGCGCCAGCGCCGTCGCGCCGTCGGCGCGAAACACGCGGCGCGCCTTGATGTACCAGAGCGGGATGTCGTCCTTCAGGGGATCGACGTCGATGTGAAACACCTTGGCGTCCGGGCCCGGCTTGCTCACCGACGGCACCCAGGGCGCGTCGCTGTCGATCACCAGCACGACGTCTGCGTCGGCCAGCACCGGCTCCTGATAGGGCTCGCTCCAGCGGTTGCCCATATAGAGCGGATGGTCGAGCGGGAAGTTGAGACACACCGGCGATTGCTCAAGAACGGCGACACCGATGCGCTCGCACAATTTGGTCAGTTCGCCGACCGCCGCCGGCGTGCGTCCCGAATAGCTGGTCACGATCAGCGGCCGCTTTGCGGTGGCCAGCGCCTGCGCCAGCTCGGCCGCGGCGTCATTGCTTAGCGGCAGAGGTGCAATTGGCGGCCATTCGCCGGTGTCGATCGCGAGCGGCGTGACTTCCTCTTCCATCACTTCGCGGGCGCCGACCAGATAGACCGGGCCCATTGGATCGCTCTTGGCGAGTTGCATGGCGCGGTGCGTGACCTGCTTGATGTTACGGCCGGTGCGGAATTCGTAATCGAACTTGGTGTAGTTGCGCACGATGCCGCGCTGATCGCCAATGTCCTGGATCCACTGGATCCATTCGTTGCGCGATCCCTTGAGCTCGCCTTCCTGGGTGTAGGGCGTGGCCCCCGCGAAAATCAGCACCGGCACGCGCCCACGGCAGGCATTGTGCACGGCGCCGCCGAGCGCCTGCGTTCCGCATTCTACATGGACGATGACGGCCTGTGCTTCGCCGCTGACCTGCGCGTAGCCATGCGCGGCGCTGAGCGCGACCATTTCGTTCGGGCATGTCAGCATCGCCGGAAAACCCCGGCCATTGGCCTTGCCTTCCTCGATCGATTCCACGATGGCGGGATGATCGCTGCCGAGATTGGCAAAAATATAGGAGACACCGGCCTCCTTGAGAGCCTCGAGAAACGCAGTACCTGCAGTGCGCACGATCAATTCCTTACATTTTCGACGGTAGCCACAACGCCAGGATCGGGAAAGCGATCAGGATCACCAGCCGGACCAGGTCGGTAACGATGAAAGGGATCACGCCCTTGAAGATGGTCGTGAACGAAACGTCCTTCACGACGCTTTTGATGACAAAGACGTTCATGCCGACCGGCGGATGGATGAGCCCGAGTTCGACGGTCATGACAATGATGACGCCGAACCAGATCGGGTTGAAGCCGAGATGCGTGATGACGGGGAAGATGATCGGCACTGTCAGGATGATCATGGCCATGGCGTCCATCAGGCAGCCGAGCACCAGATACATCACCATGATGAGCGCCAGCACGCCGTAAGCGCCGAGGCCGAGGCCGGTAAGGAATTCAGTGACCTTCTGCGGCGTCTGCGTGACGGTGAGGAAGTAGCCGAAGATCAATGCGCCGATCAGCACCGTGAACACGGCGGCGGCGGTGCGCGTCGCCTGTAGCAGCGACGTCAAGATTTTTTCTTTGTTAAGGCGGCCGGTGAAGAGGCCGATCAGGAATGCGCCGCTGGCGCCGACGCCGCCTGCTTCCGTTGGTGTAAAGCGGGGCAGGAATGGCAGGCCGTAGAGGCCGCCGATGACAAACATAAACAGAAGCATCGGCGCCCAGATGTCGCGCAAACCTGAGAACCGCTCTTTCCATGTCGTACCGGGGCCGGTCGGCAGGAAGCCAGGGCGGAAGTAACCGATCAGCGCGATGGTGATGACATACATCGTCATCGCCAGCAGACCGGGAATGATGCCTGCGATGAACAGCTTGCCGATGTCCTGTTCGGTGATGATGCCGTAGACCGCGAGCACGGTGGAGGGCGGCAGCATGGCGCCGAGCGTGCCGCCCGCGGCAATGACGCCGGTGGCGAAGCTCTGCGGATAGCCGTAGCGGCGCATTTCGGGATAGGCGACAGCGGAGAACGTCGCGGCGGTCGCGACCGAAGAGCCGCAGATCGCGGCGAAGCCGCCGCAGGCGACGACAGTGGCAAAGCCCAGGCCGCCGCGCAGATGACCGACAAAGGCGTTGGCGGCCTTGAACAGATCGCGGCTCATGCCGGAATTCGACACGAAGGTTCCCATCAGCAGGAACATCGGAATGACGCCAAAGGTGTAGTCGGTGACCGTGCGCATCGAGGTCTGGCCGACCAGTTTGAGCGCAGGTCCGCCGCCGACCAGATAGCTGAAGCCGCCGACGCCGACCAAACCCATCGCCATGCCGACCGGCACGCGCAAGAGCATCAGCGCGAACAGCGATATGAATCCGATGATGGCGACGGCGTCGGTGCTCATGCTGTCACTCGACCGTCTTGATGGTGCGGGATTCCTGCATCAGTTCCGGCTGGAAAATCAGCCGATAGGTGCGCACGGCGATCAGCAGTACCGCGGAAACGTCGCCGGCCCAGGCGACGGCGAAGAACGGCCAGGTCGGCCAGCGCAGGTCGAAGGTGAGGACATTGTCGTTGTAGGTGCCAACGACCTTGTCGAACAAGGTGTAGGTCTGCACCGTGACAACGAACAGCAGGATCAGGGTCGCGAACACGTCGATCCAGCGCTGGTAGCGCGGCGACACATTGGCCCAGACCAGATCGACGGTGATGTGCGTGCCGCGATACGAGGTCGCGGCGATGCCCCAGAAAATCAGAATGCCGAGCAACAGACGGCCGAAGTCGAAGGCGTCGGGGATGGAATAATTGAAGACGTTGCGCAGCACGACGGCGAGAAAGATGTTGAACGCAACGATGCCGACAAAACCCGCCGCGATCCACTCGATCGTGTCGATGAAGCGATCCATCGCGGCTCGTTTCATAGGCGATCTCTCCGCCGTCATGCCCGCGCTTGTCGCGGGCATCCACGTCTTGGCTACAAGGAAAGGCGTGGATGGCCGGGCGTCAGGGCGTTTACGCCCGTCTTCGACGGGCTATGCCGGCCATGACGAATGTCTCGTTGCGAACACATCGCAGCCACTTGCCTGCTACTGCGCGAGCGCCTTGTACTTGGTGAGTTCTGCACGCAGGTCCTTCATGGCTGCGTCAGCGTCGATGCCGGCTTTCTTGACGCCGTCGGCCCATGTTTTGACCAAAGGATCCGCCGCTTTTTTCCACTCGGCGGTTTGGGCCGGTGTGAGCGAATAGACCTCGTGGCCGGCCTGCGCCTTGACCTTGTCGACACCGGCGTCCTCGAACACGCCCCACGGTTCGCCGACCCGGCCAGCGGCTTCCGTGCTGCAATTGTTGTCGATCGCCTTTTTCTGGCGATCCGACATCTGCGCGTATTTATCCTTGTTGAACACGAAGGCGAAGGTTGTCACGTAAAGCGGCGCCTCCATGTGATACTTGGTGACCTTGTCGACGCCGAAGAGCACCAGCGAACCCCACGGGAAGGTGACGGCGTCGGCAACGCCGCGCTCGATGATGTCGCGCACTTCCGGTGCGGAGGATTGCACATTGGTGCCGCCAAGCTGCGTGACGAAGTTGGCGATGGTCGCGTCGGCGGGGCGGATCTTCATGCCCTTGATGTCATCGGGTACGAGGATCTTCTTGGTGCGCGAGTGAATGCCGGACGGGGCGTGCACGAAAGCGAGACAAAACTTGACGTCCTTCATCTCCTTCTCGGCGTATTTGCGATACCAGGCGTCGAGACCCATCGAACCGCCTTTGGTCTCCGAAATCAGGAAGGGTAATTCACCGGCGCCGATGACCGGAAAGCGGCCGGGCTGATAGCCCGGATTGATGTAGGTCAGGTCGGCGATGCCGTCGCGCGCCATGTCGTAATGATCGAACGCCTTGCCGAGCTGCTGCGCCGGGAAAACTTTCGACTTGATGGTGCCGCCGGACTCTTTCTCGACGGCGGCGCCCCAGTCTTCTAGCGCCTTCTGCAGCGGATGCGATGCCGGCACCCAGTGCGACAACTTCAACTCGAAAGTTTTTTCCTGCGCGGTGGCGGCTCCTGTGGCGCACAACAGCGCAGCAACGGCGGCAGCGTAGACACACTCTGCAAAACGAGGTTTCATGGACGCCTCCCTGGTTGGATGCCGGCTTTTTGTTGCCGGTTTTTCCAATATTCAGCCGAATGTCCGGGGGATTGTAAAGCGGAGAAGTTAGTTGGGGCTCCAACTAACTTGAAAGCCGTAGCCGGAGAGCATGCGGCAAGGGATGGGAGATGGCGGCGCGGGCATCAAAGGGCGGCGGCAGGAAGCGCCGCAGCAAAACGCATGGCAAAACAGGTGGCAAGGCGAAGCCTCGCGACGAAGCCGCTGCCAAACCGGTCAATTTCGGTCCGCTGGCGACCTGGATCGGCTTCAACCTGCGAATGGCGCAGGAAAACACCTTCCAGGCCTTCTCGCGCCGCTCGCATGAGGTTGGCGAGAGCCCCGGCCGTTTCGCGACGCTGACGCTGATCGCGCGCAATCCCGGCATCAGCCAGACCGAACTCAGTCAGGCCGCAGGCCGCGACAAATCGAGCCTGACGCCGGTAGTCGAGAATTTGGTGCGCCGCGGCATGATCGAGCGCACGCGCATGCGCGACGACCGCCGTGCCTACAGTCTCAACCTGACGGCGGCGGGGAAGAAGACTTTGGCTCAACTGAATCGCTGCGCGCAGCAACACGAGCGCGTGCTCGATAGCGTGATTGGCGCGCGGGACCGCAAGCGCTTTCTTGAGATCCTGAAAAAGATCGCGGCCGACGTGAAGTAACTAGACGAACTTTGCCAGCACGGCGGCTGGCACCGGATGCGATTTCAGGTAGCCGTGTTCGTCGCGCACGGTCCAGACCCGTTTCTCCGAACATTCGGCACAGAGATCGCCCTTGAGGCTGAGTCTGTGTTCGATCTCGAAGCTGGTGCGGCCGAAGGCGATGCTGCTCTCGACGGTGACATCGTCGCCAAAGCGGGTCGGCTTGACGAAGCGCGCCTGCGTCCGCACCAGCGGCCAGCCGGTGAACTCCAGCGTCTTGAACATCTCGAGCTTGGTGATGCCAAGCGCGGCTTCGAACAGCATCGCGGTTGAGGCGTCAAAGATCTCGAAATAGCGCGGATAGAAAATGATCCCGGCGGGGTCGCAGTCGCCCCATTCGATACGGACCGTGCGGGTGTTGGTGAAATTCATCGCCTCAGTCCGTGGTGTCGCGTTGCGCCAGCCAGACCGTGTGACCGCCGCAGGTGGGATCCTCGACGACATGGTCGACGACGGCGAAGCCGTTGTCACGCAGCAAAGCGCGGTATTCGCTTGGGTCGAGACTGCCGTGATAGAGCGGCTCGCCCTCGAAACTGCCGATGGCGTCGCCGTGGCGCGGGCCGCTGGTAAGCATCAGTGGCGCGCCGGACTTGGCGTGTGCGCGAAAGACCGGAAACATCAGGCGCTGATCGTCGGGCGTCAGATGGAAGAAACTGTCCCAGGCAAGGACGCCGTCAAAGCGGCTGCCAAGCGATAGCGTCCGCATGTCGGCAACCAGCCAGCGGTGGGGCGGAAAGCGGTCGGCGCACATGTCAATCATGGTCGGCGCGGAGTCGATGCCGGTCAGTGCGTAACCATGCGCGATCAGATGCGCGGCAATGGGTTTGCCCGCACCGCAACCGATATCGAGGATGGCGCCGCCCGCCGGGATCAGCGCGGTGAAGCGCTCAAGCCAGCTTTGCTCCATCAGCGGACGCGGACGGCCGCGCTGTTCATCCCAGGCGTAGGCGTTGCGCTCGTAAAGATCGACAATCTGTTCGGAGCCGCGCGGCATCAGACGCTTCTTTTGCGCATGATCTGATCCGAAAACCGGTTCCCACTTTTCGGGATCATGCGCTAACGCGGCGCCATGCGTAGCGCGCCGTCGATGCGGATAACCTCGCCGTTGAGATAGCCGTTGCTGACGATGTGCAGCACGAGCGCGGCGTATTCCGAAGGCTCGCCGAGGCGCTTGGGATGCGGCACCGAGGCGCCGAGCGAGTCCTGCGCCTCCTGCGGCAGTGCCTTGAGCATGGGCGTGCCGAAGATGCCGGGCGCAATCGCCATGACGCGGATGCCGAACTGCGAGAATTCGCGCGCCGCCGGCAGTGTGAGTGCCGCGACGCCGCCTTTGGACGACGCATAGGCCGATTGCCCGATCTGGCCTTCGTAGGCTGCGACCGACGCGGTGGATATGATGACGCCACGGTCGCCGCCCGGCAGCGGCTCGAGCGTCTGCATCGCCGCGCCTGCCAGCCGCAGCATGTTGAACGTGCCGATGAGATTGATGCGGATGACGCGCTCGTAGTCGGCGAGCGGCATGACGCCGTCGCGGCCGACAATGCGCTTGGCCGGGCCGATGCCGGCGCAATTGACAAGCACGCGCGGGGCGCCATGCGCATCCGCGGCTTTCTTGAAGGCTGCCTCGCCAGAGGCGGCATCACCGACATCGCAACTGATCGCGATGCCCTTGATTTCGGTGGCGACGTCGGCGGCCGCCTTCTCGTTGACGTCGAAGATCGCAACCCGGGCGCCAGCCGCGGCCAGCGCGCGTGCGGTCGCCGCGCCGAGACCCGACGCGCCGCCGGTGACGATGGCGGCCTGTCCTCTGACGTCCATTGTTAGTTTCCTTCGGCCTGAATCACGCGCGACGATAGCGGCGTTGCGTAGAGTTCGTCCACCAACCCGCTGCGATTTTTCAGGACGGCGCGCTGGTTGATCGAACCCTTGTCTGTCATCTCGCCTTTGTCCATCGACGGCACGTCGGCCATCAGCAGGGCACGGGCAACGCGGGTCGATGAGCCGGGGCTTTGTGCGGCCAATTCGGCGAGACGTGCGGCAAACAGCGCGCGCACTTTGGCGTTTTCAAGAATCGCCACCGGCGTCGCATCGGCGCCGAGTCCGGTAAGCTTTCGGCATGCCTCGATATCCGGAAACACCAGCGCCGCGATGTCGCTGCGGTCGGCGCCGGTGAGAACGACGTCGCGGACATAAGGCGACAGGTGATCGACCACGCGCGCCCGCAAGGGGCCGACGCTGACCCAGGTGCCGGTCGAGAGTTTGAAGTCCTCGGCGATGCGGCCATCGAACAGCAGGCCTTTCAGCGGATCGTCGGGATCGGCGAATTTCAAGGCGTCGCCGATCTTGTAGAAACCTTCCGCGTCGAAGGCGTCGCGGGTCAGATGCTCCTGCCGCCAATAGCCCGGCGTGATGTGCGGCCCGCGCAGCCGCGCTTCCAGTTTGCCTTCGTTCGGCACGAGCTTGAGGTCGGAGCCTTCCATCGGCAGGCCGATATTGCCGGCGTGGCCGAAGTCCCAGGTGCAGGCAAGCGATGCCGGCGCCGTCTCGGTCGAGCCGAGCGAGGAAATGAAAATGATGCGTTCGCCGGTCGATTGGACCGCAAGCGCGGTGAGCGCGTCCCATGTCGGCTGGTTCAGGCTTGCGCCGGCATAAAACAGAACCTTGAGCCGCTTGAAGAAGGTATCGCGCAGCGCGCTGTCGGCGCGCAGATGCGGCACCAACGCCTCATAGCCCCTGGGCACATTGAAATAGATGGTCGGCGAGATGTCGCGCAGATTGCGCACGGTCTTCGGCACGCCGGGCGGCGTCGGATTGCCGTCGTCGATATAAAGCGAACCACCATTGACCAGCACGAAGTTGAAATTGTGATTGCTGCCGAAGGTGTGGCTCCAGGGCAGCCAGTCGATAAGCGTCGGCGGCTCGTCGGTAACAAAGCGCAGCCCGCCGCGCAGCATGGCCTGATTGGCGCACAACATGCGCTGCGTATTGATGACACCTTTCGGCGTACCGGTCGAACCGGAGGTGAACAGGAATTTGGCGATGGTATTGGGCGTGACAGCGGCATGTGCGGCCGCAACGCCTGCCGCATCGTCGGCGCCGAGCAGATCGGCGAACATCGTCACCGGCCGGTCGCCGAGCGGATTGCGCGTGACCACGAGTTCGATCTCGTCTGGCACCGTGGCGTAAAGCGCCTTTGCAAAGGGCAGGCCGTCATTGGCGAACACCAGCCCCGGTGTGATGAGCTCGAGAATGCCGCGCAGCTTGCCGAAGTCGCTCGACATCAAGGAGTAGGCCGGTGAAATCGGCGCATAAGGAATGCCGACATACATGGCAGCGAGGCCGAGCAGCGCCTGCTCGATGTCATTGCCCGAGAGGACGGCGATGGGCCGTTCGGCTGACAGTCCGCGCCGCAGCAGCGCGGCGGCAATGCGCTTCACTTGCTCGAGCGTCTGCCCGTAGCTGAGTTCGCGCCAACCATCGCCATCGCGCCGCGCCAGGAAAACGCGGTCCGGCGTCTCGTGCGCCCAACGTACCAGCGCCTCGCTTATGGTGCCGTGATAGTCGCCAAGCGGCCGGCCGCGCAGCACCAGTGTGCCGTCCGGCCGCCGCTCAATATCGGCCTCAGGCGGCGCGAGCCGCGCGTGACGCAAGGGCGCCTTGTCTGCCGTGAGGCCTGGCTCGCGCATTTCGTCCCTGAGGCTGCTGTTGTTTTCCTTGACAGTAGCGTGGTTGCAGGACGGGTCTCAAGACCGCGCCGGCCTTGGTCGACGCCCGCCGCGGCGTGGTCTATACGCAAACCATGTGGAAAGCGGCGGTCACGTTTCTCTTGCTGGCCTGCAGCGCGGCGCAGGCCGCCGATGACGACGATCTCGTCATTCCGCCCGTTACGTATCCGGCGCTGGCGCGGCACGCGCAATCGGTCGAAGGCTTCCTGCCGTTGGAATGGCGGATCGAGAGCCAGAAGACGGGCGATCTGAACGGCGATGGCCGCGACGACGTTGCCCTGGTGCTGCGCGCCATGGACGACCGCAACGTCATCGACACGCGCAAGCGCGGCGGTCCCGAGCAGTTCGACACCAACCCGCGCATTCTGATGGTGGGGCTCGCCAACGCCGCCGGCGGCTACGATCTCGCGCTGGAAAATCACACGCTGATTGCCCGTACAACCGAGCCATCGCAGCAAGACCCGCTTGATCCAAACGGCGTGCAGGAGGGCGGCATCGACATCAAGAAAGGCACGTTGCAGGTCACGCTGGGCTATTTTTCCGGCAACATGGGGCACCTCACCTACACTTTCCGGTTCGAGCAAAAAGCATTCAAGCTGATCGGCTATGACCGCGTCGATGTCGAGCGCTTCAAAGGCATCATGACGCAGATCAGCATCAATTATGTCACGCGGCGCATGAAGCGCAGCGTCGGCTCGATTTCAGACGACAAGGACAAATCCACCTGGACGACGTTGCCGCAAAAGCCGTTGCTGACGATGCAGCAGGTCGGCGACGGCACGGAGTTCAAGGCCGTGCCGCGATAGCGGACTAGACCGGCTTCACTTTCGGCGCGCGCTTCTCGAGAAAATCCTTCAGCCGCGATTTCGCTTCGCCGTCGGCCTGCGCAATCGACGACATCAGCGCCTCGACGGCAAAGCCCGAGCCCGGCGGCATTTCCGCGATGCGTGGCAACGCCTGCGTAATCGCGAAGTTGGTCAGTGCCGTATTGCCGGCAATGCGCTTGGCCAATTCGATGCCTTTGGCGAGGCCGGCGCCGGGTTCAACGACATAGGTCGTCAGCCCCATCGTCTGCCCTTCGTCGGCGGAATAGGTGCGGCCGGTCAGCATCATGTCCATCATGCGGGCGACACCGATGAGTCGCGGCAAGCGCACCGAGCCGCCGCCGCCGACATAGATGCCGCGGCTGCCTTCCGGCAGTGCGTAATAGGTGTTGCGCTCAGCGACGCGAATATGCGCGGCGGCAGCGAGTTCAAGCCCGCCACCGACCACGGCGCCGTGCAGCACGGCGACGACGGGAACCTTGCCGAACTGGATCTTCTCGAAGGCACGGTGCCACAGGCCGGAATGCGCAATGCCCTGTCTGATGTCGCGTTCCTGCAATTCACTGAGATCGAGCCCGGCAGAGAAATGCTCGCCTTCGCCATGCAGCACGGCGGCGCCGACGCTGTCGGGCAATGACGTGAAGAAGGTCTCGATCCCGATGATCGTCTCGTCGTCGAGCGCGTTGCGCTTCTGCGGGCGTGCCAAGGTCAGAATGGCGATATCGCCGTCGCGCTGAGCCTTGAGCGAAGCGGGCAAATTTTTGATCGAAAGAGTTTCAGGCACTGCTCTCTCCGCCGTCATGCCCGGCTTTATGCCGGGCATCCACGCCTTCCTTCAGTAACTAAGCAAGTCGTGGATGGCCGGGACAAGCCCGGCCATGACGATAAGCATCATTCCACCTCGTAGATGTCGAGCCGCACCGCGCGGGCCTCGCGCGCGCCGTAGGCGATGGCGAGGATGCGGTTGAGCCAGTCGGCCGCTGGATCCGCGGTCTCGAACCGCATCGCGGTGCGGAAATAATAGAGTGCGGGATCGACGTCTTCGCCTTTCGCCAGCCGTGCCATGACCTCCGGCGGCCCATGCCGGAGGCCCGCGCTGTAGACGAGGATCCGGCCGCCAGTGTCCGTCTCCAGCGTGTAGCGCGCCTGGATGTCGGCGGCGCCGTCGGCGCGGATGATCTGCCAGTCGGAGCCGCCGGGCAGAACCTTGCCGTTGAGCTTTGGCCCCCGCACCGTGCCGCCGATAATGCCGATGACGCGCCGTTCGCCATAGGGCGTGCGGCCCAGATTCATGATCGCTTGAAGTTCGGCGTGAATCGTGAAGATCGGCTCTTTGCCCAGCATTGGCTGCACCTGTTGGAGGCCCAACTTATCGCTATTTCGCCATTTGACCCGTTCCCATGCGGGCCGTAAATACGGTCTCGAAACGAGAACACCTCGAAATATAGTTCAGCACGAGGCCGCAAATGGCGACACGCGACGTTTTCCTCTGTGATGCGGCCCGAACACCGATCGGCCGTTATGCCGGTGCATTGGCCAAGGTTCGGACTGACGATCTCGCCGCGGTGCCGCTGAAGGCGCTCGTCGCGCGCAACCCCAAGGTCAACTGGGAAAAGATCGACGAGGTGTTCTTCGGCTGCGCCAATCAGGCCGGCGAAGACAATCGCAACGTCGCGCGCATGGCGCTGCTGCTGGCCGGTCTGCCGCAGACCGTTCCGGGCGTCACGCTCAACCGTCTCTGTGCGTCCGGCCTCGACGCGGTCGGTACAGCCGCCCGCGCCATCCGCGCCGGTGAGATCGAATTCGCCATCGCCGGCGGCGTCGAGTCGATGACGCGCGCGCCGTTCGTTCAGGGCAAGGCGCAGGAAGCGTTTTCGCGCACCGCCGAAATCTACGACACGACCATCGGCTGGCGTTTCGTCAATCCGCTGATGAAGCAGCAGTACGGCATCGACGCCATGCCTGAGACCGGCGAGAACGTCGCCGAGGATTTCCAGGTCAAGCGCGCCGATCAGGACGCCTTCGCGCTGCGCTCGCAGCAGCGTGCCGGCAAGGCGATCGCCGCGGGTTACTTCGCGGAGGAAATCGTCCCGGTCGAGATCGCGGGCCGCAAGGGCGAGATGGTGAAGGTCGACAAGGACGAGCATCCGCGTCCGGAGACGACGCTCGATCAACTCGCCAAGCTAAAGACCCCGTTCCGCAATCCCGGCACGGTCACCGCCGGCAATGCGTCCGGCGTCAATGACGGCGCGGCCGCGATCATTCTCGCCTCCGAGGCGGCCGTGAAAGAGCACGGTCTCACCCCCCGCGCGCGGATTCTCGGCATGGCGTCGGCGGGCGTGCCGCCGCGCATCATGGGCATCGGCCCGGTGCCGTCGACGCAGAAGCTGATGGCGCGTCTCGGCATCAAGATCGGCGACTTCGATTTGATCGAGATCAACGAAGCCTTCGCCTCGCAGTCGCTAGCATGTTTGCGGCAGCTCGGGCTTGCCGACGATGCCGAACACGTCAATCCGCATGGCGGTGCGATCGCGCTCGGCCATCCGCTCGGTATGTCGGGCACGCGTCTCGCCCTGACGGCGGCGCATGGTCTTCAGGTGCGCGGCGGCAAGCTCGGTCTCGCGACGATGTGCGTCGGCGTCGGCCAGGGCGTGTCGCTGGCGATGGAAAAGGTCTGACAGGAGTAGCTGATGTCGCTGATCTATCCGAAGGAAAGTCTCAGCGCTTATCCGAAGCACTTAAGCCCGGAATACAAGAGCACGGTCAAGCGCTCGCCGTCGAAGCCGCTGATCATCGTGCCGCACACGCTGTCCGAATTGACCGGACCGGCCTTCGGCCATGATGCGATTCAGGAAAACGACAACGATCTGACCAAGCAGGGCAAAAGCGAGCCGCTCGGCGAACGCATCATCGTGCACGGCCGCGTGCTCGACGAAGACAAGCGCCCCGTGCCGGATACGCTCGTCGAAATCTGGCAGGCCAATGCCTGCGGCCGTTACGTTCATCTCGTCGATCAGCATCCAGCGCCACTCGATCCGAACTTCACCGGCGCGGGCCGCACGATCACCGACAAGGACGGCTACTACAAATTCATCACGGTGAAGCCCGGTGCTTATCCATGGGGCAATCATCACAATGCGTGGCGGCCGAACCACATTCACTTCTCGGTTTTCGGCCAGTCGTTCCTGACGCGTCTCGTCACGCAGATGTATTTCCCCGGCGACTATCTGTTTCCGTACGACCCGATCTTCAATTCGGTGACGGACGAGAAGGCGCGCAATCGCATGGTCTCGACCTTCGATCTGGAGCACACCGTTCCGGATTGGGCGCTGGCCTTCCGCTGGGACATTGTGCTGCGCGGCCGTGAAGCGACGCCGCTCGAGAACGACGACCACGACCACTAACGGACCCGCGCCATCATGTCGGAAATCACGCCCTCCCAAACCGTCGGTCCGTTCTTTGCCTATGGTCTGACGCCCAAAGGCCGCAACAAGTGGGATCCGAACGGCACCTACAGCTGGAAGGAAACCGTCGGCGACAATCTGATCACGCCGGATGCGACGGGCGAGAAGATCCGCGTCGAAGGCTGCATCCGCGACGCCGATGGCGTGCCGATCAACGACGCCATGCTGGAAATCTGGCAGGCCGATTCACAAGGCCGCTATCTGCATGCGCGCGGCGAGGCGCCGCGGCCGAATGCGAAGTTCACCGGCTTCGGACGCTCGGCGACCAACAAGGAAGGCATCTTCAGCTTCGACACCATCAAGCCGGGCGCGGTGGCCGGCCCGAACGGCAAGCCGCAGGCGCCGCATATCGTGTTCTGCATCTTCTCGCGTGGCATGCTGCGGCAGGTCTACACGCGGCTCTACTTCTCCGACGAAGCCGCCAATGCATCGGATCCGATTTTGGCGCTCGTGCCGGAGGACCGGCGTGGGACGCTTATTGCCCACAAGCAGGCTGGTGGGGCTGTCCCGGTCTATCGCTTCGATATCCGCGTGCAGGGTGAGAACGAGACGGTTTTCTTCGATATCTGAACAGGTTGGCGGAGGGCGGTGCGGCCCATCATTGCCCGCCGTTGCACGTGATCTGCCCACCCACGTGTGGGTTTTCTGTCTGAAGGACGCCGGTAAAAAGTCGATCAGCACTGAATTTTAGCAAATTCGACTCTTCCCACTTGCCCAACTTTTCCCAATCCGGTTTTGTGGTTGACGAAGTTGGGTCGCCTTTGGTTCGCTTTGCATCTGAAACGGCCGTTCAGAGCCGTCAGGAAACGCAAGGACGAGCCCCATGAACGAAGCCATTCTCCAGGAGATCGGCGAATTCTGCCGCCAGCGCGGGCTCGCGGAATCGACCTTCGGCCGCCGCGCCGTCAATGACGGCAAGCTCGCCAGCCGCCTGCGCAACGGCGGCCGCATCACCACCGATACGCTGGAGCGCATTCGCTCTTTCATGGCGCGTGACACCGGCGAGACGCCGGCGCGCCGGCGCATGCTGTTCGATCCGGCGACGCAGACGGCGATGCCGCCGATGAAGTCGCTGCCGCAGACCGCAGTGCATGGCGGCGACGGCGAAGATCCGCAGCGCAATTTCCGCTTTTTCGATAACCGGCAGAAATATCTGCTGTTCGTGAACACCTGCAGCGAGAAATGGGAGATCGCCAACCGCGTCGATCTCGAACTCGCCAACATCCATCCGCGCCCGCCGGCGGTGCGGGTGTTCGACGCCGGTATCGGCGACGGCACGGTGCTGTCGCGGGTGATGCGTTCGATGCACGATCGGTTCCCGACCATGCCGTTCTACGTCGTCGGCAAGGAGATTAGCCTCGAAGACGTGCGGCTTGCGTTGCAGAAGACCGCCGACCGTTTCGTCGAGCATCCGTCCAGCGTCATCGTGCTGACCAACCTCGCTTACGCCGAGGCGCCGTGGCTGTCGGTGAAGTCGGTGACCGCGGCGTCCAGCATGGTCTGGAAAGAGGTCGCGCTCGAAGGAAACACGGCGCACAGTTTCGAACAGCAGATCACGGCGCTGGAGCCGTTCCTCGGGGAGAACTGGAAAGCCAAGGTGTCGCCGAAGAGTGGCAATCCCGTTTACGAACGGCCGGTCGTGCTGGTGCTCTATCGCAACGACCACAAATTCCTACTCGATCAAGTCATTCCGAAGCCGGGCGGCACGGTTGCCGACTACGATCTCGTCATCGCCTCGCAGCCTTATCGCGCGCGCTCGTCGCTGGAATTCAAGGCCAAGCGCGTGCTGGCGCCGCTGGCCCGCGCGCTCGGGCCGGGCGGCCGCATGATCGCGATCCATTCGTATGGCCGCGATCCGGGCATGGAGATCATTCACAAGGTCTGGCCCGACGATAATCCGTTCATGCACAGCCGCCACGATCTGCTCAAGGCGGTGAAGCAGGAACTGGGCAGCGCCGGCCGCGATCTGAATTTCAACGCTTATTCCGACCAGCGTTCGCTGTTCCGCTACGAGATGCACACGCTGCCGTCGGAGGTGTCATCGTCGATAGGCACGTCGACGCTGCTTGCGGCCTGGAACGCGGCGATCTACGTGGCGCAGATCGAGGACGACCGTCTGGCCGACGTCAATTCCGACCGTCGTTACATCGAGGCCACGCGCGAGGTGCTGCACAAGCACGGCGGGCTGTGGTTCTACGACGAGTCCTTTGTCATCTCGCATCGGCGGGATTAACCCATGTTCGCAACCCGCAACTTCTCGCTCGAAGCCACCCGGCCAAACGCTGCTGAAATCGCTGCGCTTGCCGCCATTCTGCCACCCGGCACGCAGGTCTATCTGACGGCCGTTCCGGGCGCCGACACCCGGTCGCAGATCGAGGCCGCCGCGGGCTTGCGTAAGGCCGGGCTCGAACCCGTCGCCCATATCGCGGCGCGCCGCAGCGCCAGCGAATCTCAGTTGCACGAACTGCTGAGCGGGCTGCGCGGCGAAGCCGACATGAAGCGCCTGCTGGTGATCGGCGGCGACGTCGATATGTCGGGGCCGTTCACCGACGCGCTGACGGTGATCCAGCGCGGCCGTCTGCGCGAACTTGGCTTTGAGGAGATCGGCATCTCCGGCTACCCGGAGGGCCACCCGAAAATCCCGCTGCGGCGTGTCGAAGCCGCCCTCGACCAGAAAATCGCCGCCGCCCGTGTGGCCGGACTGCGGGTTTCGATCGTCAGCCAGTTCTCGTTCTCGGGTGAGCACATCCTGACCTGGCTCCGGCAATTGCGCGCCTGCGGCATCACCGTGCCGGTCAAGGTCGGTCTGGCCGGCCCGGCCAGCGTCGCTGGCCTGATGCGCTACGCCAAGCGCTGCGGCGTGGCCGCCTCGCTGCGGGGCCTGATGGCCGGCACCGGCCGCGGCCTCATCGGCCATGTTACGGGCTTTGCCGGACCCGACGACATCCTCGCGGCTTTGGAAACGGCCGGTGATCTCAACGCCAGCCCGCATTATTTTTCATTCGGCGGGGCGGTTGAAACCGCGCGCTTTGCGTGCGAAGCCGCCGCGGGACGAATTGCCGCCTGATGTGCTAAGCGCACGGCGAAATTTCCATGATGCCGCGTCCACGACGCGGCCTGCCGGAGGATTTTTATGACCCAGCGTACCAAGCCGCCTTTCCGCGCCGATCAGGTTGGCTCCATCCTGCGCACCGCGGCGATCCACGAAGCGCGCGCGAAGCACGAGAAGGGCGCTATGACCGACGCCCAGCTCAAGGCCGTCGAGGACGCCGAGATCATCAAGGTGATCAAGAAGCAGGAAGACGTCGGATACGAAGCGATCACCGATGGCGAATACCGCCGCTCGTTCTGGCACTACGACTTCTACGGCATGCTGGATGGCGTTTCCGTGGAAGCCTCGGATCACGGCATCCAGTTCCAGGGCATGCAGACCAAGATGAAGGTGCTGAAAGTCACGGGCAAGATCGGCTTCTCGCCGAATCATCCGATGATCGAGCACTTCAAGTTTCTGAAGGCGCATACAAAGAAGACGCCGAAAATGTGCATCCCGTCACCGACCGTGATGCACTTCCGCCTCGAGCCGGGTTCGGTCGCGGCAAGCGCTTATCCGCACCGCGACGCCATCTTCGACGATCTCGCCATCGCCTATCAGAACGCCATCAAGGCCTTCTATGCCGCCGGTTGCCGCTATCTGCAGTTCGACGATACGGCCTGGGCCTATCTATGCTCGCAGGAAGAACTGAAGAAAGCGCGCGAGCGCGGCCTCGACGTCGATCACTTGCAGGACACCTACACCAAGTGCATCAACAAGGCGCTTGAAGCCAAGCCCGCCGACATGACGATCACGACCCATGTGTGCCGCGGCAATTTCCGTTCGACCTTCATTTCGTCGGGCGGCTACGAGCCGGTGGCGCAGAATCTGCTCGAGAAGTGCAATTACGACGGCTATTTCCTCGAATACGACACCGATCGCGCCGGCGGCTTCGAGCCGCTACGCTTCCTGCCGAAGGGCAACAAGGTCGTCGTGCTCGGTCTCGTCACGTCGAAGTCCGGCACGCTGGAGAAAAAGGAAGACATCAAGAAGCGCATCGCGGAAGCGACCAAGCTGGTCGCGCTCGAGCAGCTCGCGCTGTCGCCGCAGTGCGGCTTCGCCTCGACCGAGGAAGGCAACGTGCTGGCCGAGGACGAGCAGTGGGCGAAGTTCAGGATGATCGTGGAGTTGAGCAAGGAAGTGTGGGGCTGATCTTTATCCCTCCCCCGAAGGGGGAGGGTGGCGAGCGCTAGCGAGCCGGGTGGGGGCGTGCTCACGTTTGGCAATACCCCACCCCGCGCTTCGCGCGACCCTCCCCTTTCAGGGGAGGGATAAGAAGCAAAGCCGGAAAAATCCGGCGGCACTCTGGGGAGCGCGATCTGAATGTCACCGCGAGCGACGCCACCATTCCGTGCCGATCACGTCGGCAGCCTGTTGCGGCCCGCGGTTCTCAAGGAAGCCCGCGCCGCCTTCGCCACGGGCGCGATCGACGCGGCGGCATTGAAAGCGGTAGAAGACCGCGAGATCGAAAAGGTCATCCGCAAGCAGGAAGACATCGGCCTGCAACTCGCGACCGACGGCGAGTTTCGCCGCTCATGGTGGCATTTCGATTTCTTCCGCGCCTTGCAGGGCGTGAAGATGGTGCCGATGCCGGCCATCAAGTTTCACGGCGTGGAGACCAAGGGCGAAGGTATTCTGATCGAGGGCAAGGTCGGCTTTAGCGGTCATCCGCACCTTGAGCACTTCAAGTTTCTGAAGGCGCACTGTCGCACGACGCCGAAGATGACGATTCCGGCGCCGTCGACGTTTCACTTCCGTCAGGGCCGCGCCAAGGTGTCCAAGGACGCCTATCCGGACATCGAGGCGTTCTATGCCGACGCCGCGCAAACGTGGCGCGCGGCGATCCGCGCGTTCTACGATGCCGGTTGCCGCTATCTGCAACTCGACGACACGGCCTGGGCCATGATGTGCGATCCGCACGAGCGCGATGAATCGCGCAAGCGCGGCGACGATCCGGACCGGCTGCCGGCGATCTACGCGCAGATCACGCGCGAGGCGCTGAAGGACAAGCCCGCCGACATGGCGGTCACCATGCATTCGTGTCGCGGCAATTTCCGCTCCACCTGGATCGCCGAAGGCGGCTACGAGTTCGTGGCCGAGCAGTTGCTGGGCCATACGCCGCTCGATGGCTATTTCCTCGAATATGACAGCGACCGCGCCGGCGGCTTCGAACCGTTGCGGTTCTTTCCCAAGTGCGGGAAGCAACTGGTGCTGGGGCTCGTCACGTCCAAAAGCGGCAGGCTGGAGTCGAAAGACGACATCAAGCGCCGCATCGACGAAGCGACCAAATATATCGCATTGGACCAGCTGTGCCTGTCGCCGCAATGCGGCTTTGCCTCGACTGAGGAAGGTAATGTCTTGGCGGAAGACGAGCAGTGGGCCAAGCTGCGGATGATTGTGGAACTGTCGAAGGAAGTCTGGAAATAACCTCCGTTCATTCCCGCGCAAGCGGGAATCCAGGAGTTCAAGAACTGGGTCCCCGCTTTTGCGGGGACGAGCGGATGAAAGAATGGACGCTGAATGACCAAACGTACCACGCCGCCGTTTCGCGCCGACCATGTCGGCAGTCTGCTTCGCCCCAAGGCTCTGAAGGATGCCCGCGCGCAGCGCGAGAAGGGCGAGATCTCGTCCGCACAGCTCAAGGTCATCGAAGACCGCGAGATTGCCGCCGTCATCAAGAAGCAGGAAGACATCGGCCTTCAAGCCGTTACCGACGGCGAATTCCGTCGCGCTTTCTGGAGCTACGACTTTCTCGGCGCGCTCGACGGCGCCGAGGCCTATCTCGGCGTGCGCAAGATCAAGTTCGAGGGCGTCAATCCCAAGCCGATGATGATGCGCGTCACCGGCAAGCTCGGCGCTTTCGCCGGCCATCCGATGATCGAGCATTTCAAGTATCTCGCCGCCCACACCCACGCGGTGCCGAAGATGACGATCCCGTCGCCGTCGTCCATGCATTTCCGGTATGGCCGCGACGCCATTCCGGCGTCGATCTATCCGGACATGGCCGATTTCTACCGCGACCTCGGCCAGACCTATCGCCAGGCCGTGCGCGCCTTTGCCGATGCCGGCTGCCGCTATCTGCAATTCGACGAGGTCAATCTCGCTTATCTCTGCGACCCCAAGCTGCGCGCCCAGGTGACGGAGCGCGGCGACAGCGCCGAGGAATTGCCGGGCATCTACGCCAGGCTGATCAACGCGGCGATTTCCGACATTCCGCCGGACATGACGATCACGATGCATCTGTGCCGCGGCAATTTCCAATCGACCTTCGTCGCCTCGGGCGGCTACGAGCCGGTGGCCGAAACGTTGTTCAATGCGATCAACGTGCATGGCTACTTCATGGAATACGACAGCGACCGCGCCG
Organism: uncultured Hyphomicrobiales bacterium; assembly: GCA_903929045.1. Lineage (GTDB taxonomy): Bacteria > Pseudomonadota > Alphaproteobacteria > Rhizobiales > Xanthobacteraceae > Pseudolabrys. The sequence continues at coordinate 2,430 of CAIYTE010000070.1, read as the reverse complement.
GCGGTTTCGAGCCGCTGCGCTTTGTGCCGAAGGGCAAGACGGTCGTGCTCGGGATCGTCACCTCGAAGTCGGGCAAGCTTGAGTCGAAGGACGAACTCAAGCGCCGGATCGATGAGGCCGCGAAGTTTATTCCGCTCGAACAGTTGTGCCTGTCGCCGCAATGCGGCTTCGCTTCGACCGAGGAAGGCAATATCCTCGCCGAGGACGAGCAGTGGGCGAAGCTCAGGACGATTGTCGAAGTCGCGAAGGAAGTGTGGGGCTAATCCCTCCCCCGCAGGGGGAGGGTGGTGAGCGAAGCGAACCGGGTGGGGGGCGTGCTCACATGTGGCAATACCCCACCCCGATTGCTTCGCAATCGACCCTCCCCTTTCAGGGGAGGGATAAGAAGAAACGCAGGGAGCGAAGCCAAATGACTCAAAGAACCAAACCGCCGTTCCGTGCCGATCACGTCGGCAGCCTGCTGCGGCCCGCCGCCCTGAAACAGGCGCGAGAGCAATTCGCCAAGGGTGAGATCGACGCCGCCGCGTTGAAGGCGGTCGAGGATCGCGAGATCGAACGTGTCATCAAGAAGCAGGAAGATGTAGGCCTGCAGGCGGTGACCGACGGCGAATTCCGCCGCTCCTGGTGGCATCTCGATTTTCTCTGGGGCCTCGACGGCGCCGAGAAACACATCATGCAATCCGGCGTCGTCTTCGCCGGCATGAATACGCGTAGTGAAGGCGTCAAGATCACCGGCAAGCTTGGCTTTTCCGGTCATCCGATGATCGAGCATTTCAAGTTTGTGGTGGCGCATACCAAGCGCGTGCCCAAGGTCACGATCCCGGCGCCGTCGGCCATGTACGGCCGGCCGGTGAAACCGCCCGTCGACGCCACCGCCTATCCCCGGCTCGATGCGATGTTCGACGATCTGGGGCAGGCGTATAAAAAGGGCCTGCGCGCTTTTGCCGACGCCGGCTGCCGGTATCTGCAACTCGATGAAGTCTTCATCGCCATGCTGTGCGACGAGAAGTACCGGCAGCAGATGCGCGACCGCGGCGACGATCCCGCGAAGCTCGGCGATCTCTACGCCAATCTCATCAATGTGGCGATGTCGGATATTCCGTCCGACATGACCATCACCATGCATATGTGCCGCGGCAATTACCGGTCGACCTATCAGGGCGCGGGCGGCTACGAGGCGGTGCAGGAGATCCTGTTCAACAAGATCAACGTGCACGGCTTCTTCATGGAGTACGACACCGAGCGCGCCGGCGGCTTCGAGCCGCTGCGGATGGTACCGAAGGACAAAACCGTCGTGCTCGGCCTGGTCACCTCGAAGTCCGGCGCCCTGGAATCCAAGGACGAACTGAAGCGCCGCATCGATCAGGCCGCCAAGTTCATTCCGCTGGAACAGCTCTGCCTGTCGCCGCAATGCGGCTTCGCCTCGACCGAGGAAGGCAACACGCTGACCGAGGATGACCAATGGGCCAAGCTGCGCATGATTGTCGAGGTGGCGAAAGAGGTGTGGGGCTAGCTCCGCTCATTTCCGCGCAAGCGGGAATCCAGAGCCAAAGGACTGGGTCTCCGCTTTCGCGGGGACGAGCGGGTAGGAAGTGGCGTTGCGGGAGATGCGGCGAGTGTGTCAGTAATTGACCATGACCAAATCGACCGCGCCGCAGGACGATTACGCTGACATCCGTGAATCGGTGCGTGCGCTGTGCGCCAAGTTTCCGGGCGAGTACTGGCGCGAAACCGACCGCGACCGCGCTTATCCGACCGCCTTCGTCAATGCGCTGACCGAGGCGGGCTATCTGGCGGCTTTGATCCCGGAAGAATTCGGTGGCAGCGGCCTGCCGATCAGCGCGGCGTCGGCGATCGTCGAGGAAATCCACGCGTCGGGCGGCAACGGCGCGGCCTGTCACGCCCAGATGTATACGATGGGCACAGTGCTGCGGCACGGCTCGCCGGAGCAGAAGCAGCGTTATCTGCCGAAGATCGCAACCGGCGAATTGCGCCTGCAGGCCTTCGGCGTCACCGAGCCGACATCGGGCACCGACACGCTTTCCTTGCGCACGACGGCGCGCCGCGAGGGCGACACGTACGTCGTCAACGGCCAGAAGATCTGGACTTCGCGTGCCGAGCATTCCGATTTGATGTTGCTGCTGGCGCGCACGACGCCGCGCGATCAGGTCACCAAGCGGACGGAGGGCCTATCGGTGTTCCTCGTCGACATGCGCGAGGCGAAAAAGGCCGGCCTGACGATCTCGCCGATCCGCACTGTGATGAATCACGCCACCACGCAGGTGTTCTTCGACGACATGAAGATTCCGGCGGACAGCCTGGTCGGCGAAGAAGGCAAGGGCTTCCGCTATATCCTGTCTGGCATGAATGCCGAACGCATCCTGATCGCGTCGGAATGCATCGGCGACGCCAAATGGTTCATCGCCAAGG
>CAIYTE010000069.1 GCA_903929045.1 uncultured Hyphomicrobiales bacterium | reverse complement strand
GGCGTCGGCTGGCTCACGACGTTCCTGAAGTCGTTGTGGTCCGGAGGCCGCGCGCTGGTGTCGTTGTTCTCGCTGATCGTGGTGACGCCGGTGGTGGCGTTCTATTTGATCTACGACTGGCACACGATGATCAAGACCGTTGACGGTTGGGTGCCGGTGCATCAGCGTACCACGGTGCGGCGTCTGGCGCGCGAGATCGATGCGGCCATCGCGGGCTTTGTGCGCGGGCAGAGCGCCGTCTGTCTGATCCTCGGTTCGTTCTATGCCATCGCGCTGACATTGAGCGGGTTGAACTTCGGCCTGTTGATTGGCCTCATTTCGGGCCTCATCACCTTCATCCCGTATGTCGGCTCCATGACCGGCCTGATTCTGGCGCTGGCCGTGGCGGTGGCGCAGTTCTGGCCGGAATACACCTCCATCATCATCGTGCTGGCGGTCTTCCTGGTCGGGCAGTTCCTTGAAGGCAATGTGCTGGCGCCGAAGCTGGTTGGTGAAAGCGTCGGCCTGCATCCGGTCTGGCTGATCTTCGCGCTGCTTGCGTTCGGCTATCTGTTCGGCTTTGTCGGTCTTTTGGTGGCGGTGCCGCTGGCGGCGACCATCGGCGTGCTGGTGCGGTTCGCGCTGCGGCGCTATCTGGAAAGTTCGCTGTATACCGGCAAAGCCGCCGATTAAGTCTAAGGCGTGAAGTTGAGTGTGAAGATGGCTCGTATGGATCAGCCAGTGCGGCCGCGCCAGTTGGCGCTGGCGCTTGACCACGCCGTCAGCTTCGCGCGGGAGGACTTTCTCGGCGGGCCGTCCAACACTGCGGCACTGTCGCTGATCGAAAGCTGGCCGGATTGGCCGAACCGCATCATGGCGCTGATCGGCCCGCAAGGCGCGGGCAAGAGTCATCTTGCCGCGATCTGGGCCGAGATTGCCGGCGCGCGGATTTTGTCGGCCAAGCTGCTGCCGGAGACCGATCTGCCGTCCGCCTTCGCGACCGGCGCGCTCGTCGTCGAGGATCTCGATCCGGCCGATCTCGACGAGAGGGCGCTGTTCCACCTCATCAACATGACGAAGGAGCAGAACGCCTTCGTCCTCATGACGGCACGCACGCCGGTGGCGGGCTTTCCGGTCGGCATCCGCGATCTCGCGTCGCGGCTGCGCGCGCTGCCGAGCGTCAACCTCGCGCCGCCGGACGATGAGCTGCTGCGATCGCTCATCGTCAAGCTTGCTGCCGACCGGCAACTTGCCGTCGACGAACCGCTGGTGAACTACCTCGCCAACCGCATCGAGCGGTCCTTCGCCGCCGCCCACGATGCGGTCGACCGCCTCGACAAGGAGGCGCTGCGGCAACATCGCCCCGTCACGCGGGCGCTGGCCGCGGAACTGTTTCGCTGACCTGTCCATTAACGGACACCGGATAGGCTGTCTTGACGCGGCGCCCGGTTCGGGCGCGAACTGTCATCCAACCGACATGTTCGGCCGCTAGAGGTTGCTTTTCAGGTACTTTGGCACATGGCAGATCGCGCTCAAGCTATTGCAACCGTTGATAAAACGGCTCCCGCCAACGATGAGGGGCCAGCCGCCCCCGCGGTGCGGTCGATCCGCTCGCTGCCGGAGCGGTTTATCAACCGCGAAGTCTCGTGGCTGCACTTTAACCGGCGGGTGCTGGAAGAGGCGGAGAACGAGAACCACCCGATCCTGGAACGGGTGCGCTTCCTCTCGATCTCGGCCAACAACCTCGACGAATTCTTCATGGTGCGCGTCGCCGGCCTCAAGGGTCAGGTGCGCGAAGGCATCACCACGCGCAGCCCCGACGGGCTGACGCCGTCCGAACAGCTCACAACGGTCGTCGAAGCGGTGTCGCGGCTGGCCAGCGATCAACAGCAGCGCTGGCTCGAATTGCGCCCGGCGCTCGCCGAGCACGGCGTCACTTTGGTCGAAGCGACCGATCTGAAGAAGGCCGAACGCGCCTGGCTGGAAGAGCGCTTCCTGACGCATGTGTTTCCGCTGTTGACGCCGCTCGCTATCGATCCGGCGCATCCGTTCCCGTTCATTCCGAACCTTGGTTTCTCGATGGCGTTGCAGCTGTCGCGCACCAAGGACGGCAAGGCGATGAGCGCGCTCATCCGCATGCCGCAGAAGATCGAGCGCTTCATCCGCTTGCCGAATACCGACCAGAACATCCGCCTGATCACGCTGGAGGAGGCGACCGCGCTGTTCATCGGCCGGCTGTTCCCGGGCTACACGGTCAAAGGGCAGGGCGCGTTCCGCGTCATCCGCGATAGCGATCTGGAAATCGAAGAAGAAGCCGAAGATTTGGTTCGCCTGTTCGAGACCGCGCTGAAGCAGCGCCGCCGTGGATCGGTGATCCGTCTTGAACTCAACGCCACGATGCCGGTCGAACTGCGCGCTTTCGTGCAGCGCGCGCTGGCGGTCGCCGACGATGAAGTGTTCCTCGTCAACGGCGTGCTGGCGCTGAACGATCTGTCGCAACTCACCAAGCTCGACCGGCCGGATCTCGAATTCGTGCCCTACAATCCGCGCTATCCGGAGCGTATCCGCGATCACGCCGGCGATGCCTTTGCCGCGATCCGGCAGAAGGACCTTGTCGTCCATCATCCCTATGAATCGTTCGACGTGGTGGTGCAGTTCCTCAACCAAGCGGCGCGCGACCCGAACGTCGTCGCCATCAAGCAGACCTTGTATCGCACTTCCGCTGAATCGCCGATCGTCAAGGCGCTGATCGAAGCGGCTGAGGCCGGCAAATCGGTCACGGCGTTGATCGAATTGAAGGCGCGTTTCGACGAAGAGGCCAACATCCGCTGGGCGCGCGATCTCGAACGCGCCGGCGTGCAGGTCGTCTACGGCTTCATCGAACTCAAGACGCACGCCAAGCTGTCGATGGTGGTGCGCCGCGAGGGCGGGGCGCTGGCGACCTATGTTCACATCGGCACCGGCAATTATCATCCGGTGACGGCGCGCATTTACACCGATCTGTCGTTCTTCACCGCCGATGCGGTGATCGGCCGCGACGTCGCGCGCATCTTCAATCACATCACCGGTTACGCCGAACCGGCCGAACTGGAAAAGATGGCGATCTCGCCGGGTACCTTGCGCGGCCGCATCCTCGATCACATCGCGCAGGAAGCCGCCAATGCCAAGGCCGGCAAGCCGTCCGGCATCTGGATGAAGATGAATTCGCTGGTCGATCCGGAAATCATCGACGCGCTGTACGACGCTTCGCTGGCGGGCGTGCCGGTGGACCTCGTCGTACGCGGCATCTGCTGCCTGCGTCCGGGCGTGCCGGGCCTGTCCGAGAACATCCACGTCAAATCCATCGTCGGCCGCTTCCTCGAGCACGGCCGTATCTACGTGTTCGGCGCCGGCCATGCGCTGCCGCACGCCAAGGCGGCGCTCTACATTTCGTCGGCCGACATGATGCCGCGCAATCTCGACCGCCGCGTCGAAGTGCTGACGCCGATCCTCAATGCCACGGTGCACGAGCAGATTTTGGGCCAGATTATGGCCGCGAATTTCAAGGATAATGAGCAAAGCTGGACGCTCTTGCCCGACGGCAGTTCGACGCGCATAAAGGCGTCGCCGGGCGAAGAACCCTTCAACGCCCACAAGTATTTCATGACCAATCCGAGTCTCTCTGGCCGTGGTAAGTCGCTCAAGGAATCCTCGCCGCGCAGCCTCATCCGCCGCCACGCCGAAAGCGCGTAAGCGTTCGGGTAAAACCGGTGCGTCCGCGCAAGGGCGGCTCGACCACGGTCCGCCGATTGCCGTCATCGATATCGGCTCCAACTCGGTCCGCCTCGTCATCTACGAGGGCCTGACCCGCTCGCCGACGCCGATCTTCAACGAAAAGGTGCTGGCCGGTCTCGGCCGCCAGGTGCAGTCGACCGGCCTCCTGGCGCTCGACGCCATCGAGGCCGCGCTCACGGCTTTGGTGCGCTTCCGCGCGCTGTGCGACACGCTGCACGTCAAGCGCGTCTGGGCCATTGCCACCGCCGCCTGCCGCGATGCGCGTAACGGGCCGGACTTCATCGCCGACGCGAGCCGCATCTGCCGCACGCCGATCAAAATTCTCTCCGGCAAGCGCGAGGCGCAACTCACCGCGCTCGGCGTCATCTCGGGCATTCACAAACCGGACGGTCTGGTCGGCGATCTCGGCGGCGGCTCGCTTGAACTGATCGACGTCCATGGTTCGCACGAGCGTGGCGGACTGACGTTGCCGCTTGGCGGCCTGGCGTTGCAGGACATCGCCGGCAAATCCATCAAGAAGGCCGAGAAGGTCGTCGCGGACTCGTTCCGCGGTATGCCGCTGCTCAAGAAGGGGCAGGGCCGCACGCTCTATGCCGTCGGCGGCACGTGGCGTGCGCTGGCGCGGCTGCACATGTGGCAGACCGGTTATCCGTTCCACGTCATGCACAATTACCGCATTCCGGCGCGCGAGGCGCTGGAGTTTTCGCGGCTGGTGCATCGCGTCGACACCGAAACGCTGTCGAAGATCGAGGTCGTCAACGCCGCGCGCCGGCCGTTGCTCGCTTATGCCGCGGTCGTACTGGAAAATCTGGTGCGAACCATCAAGCCGAAAGACGTCGTCATTTCGGTCATGGGCGTGCGCGAGGGCCTGTTGTATTCGCTGCTGCCGGCGCGCGAGCAGGCGCGCGATCCGCTCATTGCCGCTGCCGCCGATCTCAACGTGCTGCGCTCGCGTTCGCCGATCCACGGCGAGGAATTGATTGCGTGGACCGACCGCTTCATGGCGTCGTCCGGTCTTGATGAGACGCCGGACGAGCGCCGCCTGCGTCACGCCGCCTGTCTGCTCGGCGATATCGGCTGGCGGGCGCATCCGGATTATCGCGGCGAGCAGTCGATGAATATCATCGCGCATGGCGCCTTCGTCGCCATCGATCATCCGAGCCGCGCCTATATCGCGCTGTCGGTCTATTTCCGCCATGCCGGCTTGAGCGAGGAAGAGCTGTCGCCGCGGCTGCGTGAACTGGCGACGCCGCGCATTCTAGACCGCGCCCGTGTGCTCGGCGCCGCCATGCGTGTCGCCTACATCATGACCGCAGGGCAGGACGGCGTGCTGCTGAACACGCCGATGCAGGTGAAGCGCGGCAAGCTCGTCCTGACGATGCCGGGACGCTACGGCAAGCTCTCCAGCGCGCGGCTGTTCAGCCGCCTCAAGCAACTGGCGCGGCTGGTCGGCCGCGAGCCTGAAATCGTCGTCAGCTAGATCCGGGCGGCATGCCGATTCTCTTTGTTTTTTGGGTTAAGTGGGCCGCACCTCACGCCGTTCAAGGTGTCGCCCGAAGCGGTCGCCATCGTCGATTGGGCCAACCGGCAGTAAGCCGGCGCGCGGCGCGGCAGCTTTATCGGAGATCGCCGCGCCGCCGGAGATAGACTAATCTCTCCGGATGCACGCGCAGCGATACGAGGCCGTTGTCGTAGGCGGCGGTCCTGCGGGATCGGCCGCGGCCTTTACGTTGGCTGCCGCGGGCCGAAAAGTCTGCCTGATCGATAAGTCCGTATTTCCGCGCGACAAGCTGTGCGGTGGCGGGCTGACGTTCCGCAGCAAGCGCGCCTTCGAGCAGGTCTTCAAACGCCGCTGGGAGGCGGAGCTGATCAATGCCTCGAAAGACGTGTCGTTCTTTTCGAAAGGGCGGTTTCTCGCCTCGGTGACGGTCAACGCCAATATCTATTTCACATCGCGGCTGAGTTTCGATCATTACCTCGTCGGTCTCGCGCGGGATGCGGGCGCGGACCTCAAACTCGGCGATGCCGTCAGCCATATCGATGTGGAGCGAAGGTCACTCACGCTTCGCTCTGGCGAAACGATTGTTTTTGATTTTCTGATCGGCGCCGATGGCGTCAACAGCATCGTCGCCAAAGCCTTGTTCGGGCAATCGTTCGATCCGGCGAAGGTCGCCTTTGCCTTGGAAACGGAAGTGCCGCGTGACCGGCTTCCGCAACACGGCGACCGCGTCGAATTCGATTTCAACGCCGCGCGCTGGGGCTACGCCTGGGCGTTTCCGAAACCGAACGCCATCACGATCGGGATCGGTGGCCTGCATCGCCTCAATCCCGATTTGCGAGGCCGTCTCGACGACTATCTCCGCCGCAAGGGGCTCGACCCAAGCAAGCTCAAAGTGAAAGGGCAGTACCTACCGGCGGGCGATTTTCCCGCCGTGCCCGGCCGGGGCAACGTGCTGCTGTGCGGCGACGCGGCGGGTGCGGTGGATGCGATATCGGGCGAGGGGATTCCCTTCGCCCTGCAAAGCGGTGCTGCCGCGGGCCATGCGATTGCGGGAGCGCTCGCGCGTCCCGCCGGCCGCAGCGCGCTGAACATCTATAGCGACGACTGGGCCATCATCGCCGCACCGTTGCGGCAGGCGAAGTTCTGGCGCTGGTTTATTTATCCGAGATGGATACAGCGCTTGTTTGCTCTGACTTTCAGAAGCAAACGCGTGCGCGGGTGGATCCTGACAGAAAGCAATCACGCGCGGAACCGCAGTTGGTTTCGCAGCAGGCGCATTAAATTCATGTCTTCGGTAAACCGGTAGTGTGGTTGGAACATGAGAATGGAACTCACAAAAGGAAAATGTAAAACCTTTCGTAACCGTTTTCTTTCGATAATCGGTTCGTCGACACCACACATGGCGAGCCAATGCAGACGAACGCTGCCTTCGCGTTTCCGGCGGACCTTTCGCCGTTGATCACACCGGCTGTCGAGCGTGAAAACGCACGGCTCAACGCGCTCGATCGTTTCGATATTCTCGATACGCCGCGTGAGGAAGCATTCGACCGCATTACTGAACTCACCAAGAAGATTTTCGACGTGCCAATCGCCATCGTGTCGTTTCTCGACGCGCATCGGCAGTGGTACAAATCCTGTATCGGCGTGCCGCAAGGCGAAGTGCCGCGTCAGGACACCTTCTGCCGGTATGTCATTGATGACGGCATGCCGCTCGTCGTGACGGATGCAACGCGCGATGCGCGGTTCGCGCAAAATCCTTATGTCGTCGGCGCTCCCGGTGTGCGTTTCTATGCCGGTCTGCCGCTGAAGACTCGTGACGGCCACAACGTCGGATCGCTCTGTCTGGTCGATATGAAGCCGCGCGGCTTCACCGCCGAGCAGGTCGAGATCATGGCGGGCCTGGCGCAGATCGTCATGGACGAACTCGAACTGCGGCTCTATGCTGACAAGGACACGCTGACGGGCGTCTCGTCACGCCGTTCGTTCAAGGAAGCGACGGGCCGCGCGATTGCACTGGCGCTGCGACATCATCAGACCTTGAGCATGGTCATGATCGATCTCGACCATTTCAAAGCCGTCAATGACGGCTACGGACATGCCGGCGGTGATCGGGTGCTCGTCGAAGCCGCGCGGATATGTTCGGCCGGACTGCGCGAGGGGGACATGATCGGGCGCCTTGGCGGCGAGGAATTCGCGGTCCTGCTGCCGACCACGGACGGCACGGGCGCCATGACGGTGGCCGAGAAGCTCCGCATCGGGCTCGAGCAGCAATCCATCGATATCGACGGCAAGATCGTCAATGTCACCGCCAGTTTCGGCGTCGCGTCGCTCAGCCCGACCGTGCGGGACGTCGAAACGATCCTCGATCGTGCTGACAAGGCGCTGTACGAGGCCAAGAACAAGGGCCGCAACCGCACCATCGAATGGCGTCCGCCGGTCAATGCCGTCGACACACACCGCCGCCGCGTCCTGAAGGCCGGACATATTCTGTTCAACGGCCGCTCGTCGTCTATCGATTGCACGGTGAAGTCACTGTCGGATCAGGGCGCAGGGCTCGAAGTGAGTTCCTCGCGCGGTCTGCCTGAACTGTTTTATCTGGCGATCCCCGCCGACAAGTTCGACAGGCCCTGCCGGATGGTGTCCCACACCGAGCGCTCGATCGAACTGGCGTTCTGCTGATCAGCTTTTATTGACGGTGATGACGCGGCCTTTGTCGACGGCCAGCGCCAGCTTGCCGTGCTTGAGCGCCAGTGCTTTTTCGCCGAACAATTCGCGCCGCCAGCCTTTCAGCGACGGCACATCGGCATCGTCATCGGCCGCGATGCGGTCGAGTTCGTCGACCGTGGCGATGACCTTGGCGGCGACGCCGTTGCTCTCCGCCGTCATGCGCAGCAGCACCTTGAGCAGTTCGACGGTGGCCGCACCGTTGGGAGCAGGGCGGAAACGGTCGAGCCGCGGCAGCGTCTTCGGATCGCGCGCAACGCCGCGCTGCACGGCCTCGATGATGGACTCTCCCCATTTCGAGCGCTCGAAGCCCTTGGGCATCGACCGCAGATGGCCGAGCCGTTCGATGGTGGTCGGCGCCTGCACGGCGATATCGGCCATCACGTCGTCTTTCAGCACGCGCGAGCGCGGCACGTCGCGGGTCTGGGCTTCGCGTTCGCGCCACGCGGCGATCTCGATGAGCACGGCCAGTTCTTTTGGTTTGCGCACGCGGTTCTTGAGCCGCTCCCAGGCATTGTCGGGATCGGCGCGATAGGTCTCGGGCGAGGTGAGGATGTTCATCTCCGCCTCGACCCAGCTTTTGCGGTTACGCTTTTCGAGGTCGGCCGACAGCTTGAGATAGACGTCGCGCAAATGCGTCACGTCGGACAAAGCGTAGGTCATTTGCGCGTCCGAGAGCGGACGCCGCGTCCAGTCGGTGAAGCGGTGCGACTTGTCGAGCTGATCGCCGGTGATGCGCTGAACGAGCTGGTCGTAAGAGATCGAGTCGCCGTAGCCGAGCACCATGGCGGCGACCTGGCTGTCGAAAATCGGATGTGGAATCTTTTTCGCCAGGTTCCAGACGATTTCGATGTCCTGGCGCGCGGCGTGGAACACCTTGACCACGTTCTCGTCGGTCAGCAGATCGAAGAACGGCGTGAGATCAATGCCCGGCGCCAGCGCATCGATGACAAAGGCCTCGTCCGCCGAGGCGATCTGCGCCACGCAGAGTAGGGGGTAATAGGTCGTCTCGCGCAGGAACTCGGTGTCGACGGTGACGAAGGTATGCTTCGCCATGCGGGCGCAGACTTGGGTCAGTTCGTCGGTGGTGGTGATGGAATGCATTATGGCAAGGAACCTAACCCGATCCGCGTGGCTTGCGGCATAATTATAAGCCGCGCAAGCGCGGCATGTGGATGAACTCCCAGGGGCTCGGCATGGCGCCGACAGGGACTTCGATGAGGGTGGGCTCTCGCGCGGCGAAGGACTGGCGCAGCGCCCGGCCCAGTTCCGCCGGGGTTTGCGCCCGCCGCCCGGTGGCGCCGAAGCTTTCGGCGAATTTGACGAAATCCGGGTTGGCCAGATCATTGGCAATCTCGCGCCCGGCGAACTGCTCCTGCTGGATGCGTTTCACATTGCCGAAATAGCCGTCGGCGAAGACGATGGCGGTCAGCGGGATCTTGTGGCGTACGGCGGTCGCCAGTTCGTTGGCGGTGTACATGAAGCCGCCGTCGCCGTTGATCGACAGCACCGGCACGTCGAGCCGCGCATGCTGCGCACCGAGTGCCGTGGCGTAGCCCCAGCCGAGATTGTCCTGAAAGCCCGGCGAGAGAAACGTGCGCGGTTTGTAGACCGGGAAGGCAAGGCGCGCGGCAAAACCGAGCTGCGTGACTTCATCGACCAGAATGCCGTCTTCCGGCAACTCGGAACGGATGACCTCGAGAAAGGCGAGCTGGGTGCTGAGCTTGTTCAGCCGCGCCCGCACTTTTGTCTGACGTTCCTTCATTTCCTCAAGGCGCGAGGCGCGCTTGTTGTTGGTCCTGGCGAGCGCGTCGATCAGCTTGCGCAGGATGGGCGCGGCGTCGCCGATCAGCGCCACCTTCGGCTTGCGGTAACGCGCGGGTTCTTGCCTGTCGGCATCGACGCGGACCAAGGCGAGCTTGTTGTCGATGCCCCAGGCCGTCATCGGATTGAGCTTGGTGCCGACCGCGAGCACGGCGTCGGCGGTCTTCCAGAGTTCATGACCCAGCGGCAGGGTGACGCTGAACGGGTTGCGGCTGTCGAGCACGCCGCGGCCGCGCCGATAGCCGAGCACCGGCGCCTGCAGCATGTCGGACAACTGCGTGACTTCGGGCGATGCATCCTGCGCGCCGCCGCCGGCGACGATCATCACGCGCTTCGCCTTGCCGAGAACCTTCGCCGCCGCTTTGACCGCATCCTCATCGATGCGCGGCTTGCGTGGTGCTGCGGGCGCGGGAATGGGGTCAACCTTCGCCCGCTTGCCCCATACGTCTATCGCGCATTCAATAGCCGCGGGACCGGGGCGTCCCTGATGCATCGACGTGATGGCCTTGGCCGTCTTTGCCGCCGCTTCCGTGGGGCCGTGGATATGGGCGGCATGATCGACCAGCCGCGCGATGATGCCGGCCTGGTCGCGGATTTCGTGCAGGTGGCCCATGCCCTTGCCGATCTCGTCGTGCGGGATTTGGCCGATCAGCGCCAGCACCGGCGCGTTCATGCCATAGGCGGTCAGCAGCGCCGCGCTGGAGTTGAGCAGGCCGGGTCCTGGCACCACGGAATAGGTCTGCGGCTTTCCGGTCGCCAGCGCCGCGCCCAAGGCCATATAGGCCGCACCCTGTTCGTGGCGGGCATGGACGACCGTAAGCCGGTCGCCGGCGCGCTGGAAGGCGTCGAACAGGTGATCGTTATGGACGCCGGGCAGGGCATAAACGGTATTTATTCCGTGCGCCAGCAGGGTCGCGACGGTGGCCTCGGCGGCCGACATGGTGGCCCCCTTTGGGGCCGCCGCTTTGGTCGATTTTCGGGATTTTGGTTGAGGCAAAGTTACGCTCCGGCAACAGCTTGAGTGTGAAGACTGCGCTTGAGTCTGTCGAGCGAATTGGGCCACCCAGCCATGCCCCCGAACCTTGACAAAGCCCACCCCCCATGCGCTTTTCGCGCACCTCCACCCACCTTCAGAATCGCCGCCGGATCGACCCAGAATGACCATGCATCGCTATCGCTCACACACCTGCGGCGCGCTTCGCGAGAGCGATATCGGCAATCAGGTACGCCTGTCCGGCTGGTGCCACCGCATCCGCGATCATGGCGGCGTGCTCTTCATCGATCTGCGCGACCATTACGGCCTGACGCAGGTGGTGGCCGACCCCGAGAGCCCGGCGTTCAAGCAAGCCGAAACGTTGCGCGCGGAGTGGGTGGTGCGCATCGACGGCAAGGTGCGCAAGCGCCCCGCCGGTACCGAGAACGCCGATCTGCCGACAGGACAGATTGAAATCTACGTCGAGGCCATCGAGGTGCTCGGCCCCGCCGGCGAACTGCCGATGCCGGTGTTCGGCGATCAGGAATATCCGGAAGAGACGCGCCTCAAGTATCGCTTCCTCGATCTGCGCCGCGAGAAGCTGCACAACAACATCATGCTGCGCGGCAAGATCATCGACTCGCTGCGCCAGCGGATGAAGGACGGCGGCTTCTTCGAATTCCAGACGCCGATCCTGACCGCGTCGTCGCCGGAAGGCGCGCGCGATTATCTCGTGCCGTCGCGCATTCATCCCGGCAAGTTCTACGCGCTGCCGCAGGCGCCGCAGCAGTTCAAACAGCTGCTCATGGTCGCGGGCTTCGACCGCTACTTCCAGATCGCGCCGTGCTTCCGCGACGAAGACGCGCGCGCCGATCGCTCGCCGGGCGAATTCTATCAACTTGATTTGGAGATGAGCTTCGTCACGCAGCAGGACGTGTTCGACGCGGTTGAGCCGGTAATCCGCGGCGTGTTCGAGGAGTTCGGCAAAGGCAAAAAGGTCACGCCGAAGTTTCCGCTCATTCCCTATGCCGAAGCAATGTCGAAATACGGCTCCGACAAGCCGGACCTGCGCAACCCGATCGTCATGCAGGACGTCAGCGAGCACTTCCGCGGTTCGGGCTTCAAGATCTTCGCTAAGATTCTGGAAACGGCGGGCAACGCGGTCTGGGCCATTCCGGCGCCGACCGGCGGCAATCGCGCCTTCGCCGATCGCATGAACGCCTGGGCGCAGGGCGAAGGTCAGCCCGGCCTCGGCTACATCTTCTGGCGCGAAGGCGAGGAGGGCGGCGCTGGTCCTTTGGCGAAGAACATTGGCCCCGAGCGCACCAAGGCCGTGGCCGATCAGCTTGGTCTTAAAGTGGGCGATGCCTGCTTCTTCGTCGCCGGCAAGCCGAAGGACTTCGTCAAGTTCGCAGGCTCCGCGCGCACCAAGGTGGGCGAGGAGCTGAAGCTGATCGCCAGCGATCGTTTCGATCTTTGCTGGATCGTCGACTTCCCGATGTTCGAATGGAACGAGGAAGAAAAGAAAATCGACTTCTCGCACAACCCGTTCTCGATGCCGAACATGGACGTCGATGAATTCCTCACGCTCGATGCGAAGGACAACGACAAGCTGCTGGGCATGAAGGCGATCCAGTACGACATCGTCTGCAACGGCACCGAGCTGTCGTCCGGCGCCATCCGTAACCATCGTCCCGACGTGATGAAGAAGGCCTTCGCCATCGCCGGTTATGGGGAGGACGTGCTGGAGGCAAAGTTCGGTGGCATGCTGCGCGCGCTGTCGCTCGGCGCGCCGCCGCATGGCGGCATCGCGCCCGGCATCGATCGCATCGTCATGCTGCTCGCCGGCGAAGAGAACCTGCGTGAAGTCGTTCTCTTCCCGATGAACCAGCGCGCCGAAGATCTGCTGATGGGCGCGCCGTCGGAAGTCACGCCGAAGCAGCTCAAAGAGCTGCACATCCGGCTGGAACTGCCGAAGAAATAACGCGCTTGCGTCACCCCCCGCACGCGCCGTCATCTCCGCACCCACTGTCATCCCCGCGAAGGCGGGGATCCAGCACTTATTTATATCGCCTGAAACAAAACCGCTGGATCGTCCGCCTACGCGGACGATGACAGAGCGTGCAAATAACACCGCCATCTTCTGCAGATTATTGCAGCGCGTGAACCGCCATTCGGTTCACGCGCGATAGCGCTTGCTTGTCTATTTGATTTCAGATTGGATTTAGTCTCGTTCTAGAGACGGCAACGCGCACATCAAGCCGCGAGAACGATAAAACATAAAGCTGCATAACAATTCCTTAGGGAGGAATTGATGTCGGATATCGCACGCCGCACCCTGATGAAGGGTGCGGGCTTCAGCGCGCTTGCCTTCACGGTTGGTGGCTCGCAAGTTTTCCTGTCGCCGCGTCAGGCACATGCCCAGAACATTCCGTTCCGCACGTTGAATGCGGAGCAGGTCGCAACGCTCGAAGCCCTGGGCGAGACATTGGTGCCGGGCGCGAAACAGGCCGGCATCGCCAATTTCATCGATCAGCAGCTTTCCATCCCGCACGGCCAAGCGTTGCTCGAGGCGCGCATTCTCAACGTGCGGCCGCCTTACGCGAACTTCTATCGCGCGGCGCTCGGCGCCATCGATAAAGCCAGCCAGGCCAAGAACGGCGATAAGACATTCGCGCAGCTCACGCCCGACGAACGCTACGCCTTTGTTGATCTGATGCGGCAGAACAAGATCGACGGCTGGCAAGGGCCGCCCGGACCTTTCATCTACACATTGCTGCGCAGCGATGCCGTCGATGTCGTTTACGGCACGGTGGAGGGCTATGCGACGCTCGGCATTCCCTACATGGCCCACATCACGCCCGAGAAGAGGTGGTAGTCATGGCGACACATGAAAAAGTCGATGTCGTCATTGTCGGCGCCGGTGCGTCGGGATCGCTCTATGCCTCGGTGCTTGCCAAGGCCGGCAAGAAGGTCGTGCTGATCGAAGCCGGGCCGGATTGGCAGCTCGGCGATCTCATCAGTTCGGATCTGTGGGGCCGCCGTATCAAGCCGTCCGGCGTGCCGTTCCTGTTCGAAGGCAAGAACCCGTACGGTTACGCCTATCAGGGCGGCTGGGGCGTCGGCGGCGCGGCGCTGCACTACTTCGCTAATTTCCCGCGCTATCTGCCGACCGACTTCAAGGTGAAGAGCGATTTCGGCAAAGGACTCGATTGGCCGATCAACTACGCCGACATCGCGCCGTACTACGACAAGGTCGCGGCGGAGATCGGCGTCTCGGGCGATGCCAAGGCGGAGGAAATATGGAGGCCGAAGGGCGAAGCCTACCCGATGCCGCCGATGAAGACGTTTCGCAACGGCGAAGTCTGGATCAAGGGGCTGGAGGCCAACGGCATTCGCATGGTGCCGGCTGCGGTCGGCATGAACTCGGTCGACTTCAAGGGCCGTCCGGCCTGCATCTATGACGGCTGGTGCCATGTCGGCTGTCCCATTGGCGCATTGGCCAATCCGACAGTCACGTATCTCGCCGACGCCAGACGCGCGGGCGCTGAAGTGCGCGCGCTGTCGACCGTGACCCGCGTGCTGACCAATGATGCGGGCACGAAAGTCACGGGCGTCGAATATTACGACGCGCAGAAAGAAAAGCAGGTGCAGGAGGCGAGCGTCGTCATTCTCGCCAGCTGGGCTGCGCAGAATCCGCGGCTGATGCTAAATTCAGCAACCGACAAGCATGCGAAGGGGCTGGCCAATTCAAGCGGTCTGCTCGGCAAATACATGATGGCGCATTACGCCGCCGGCACCTGGGCAATGTTCGACGAGGACGTCGAAAACCACATGGGCACCGTCGGCGCGCAGTACATGTCGTATGAGCGCTACGACAAGAACTCGAAGAAGGCGAAAGGCGGCTTCGGCAGCACCTATATCGTCGCCGGCACCGCGCTCAAAACCAGCGATCTCGGTGGCTTCGCCAATGCGCGGCTCGATCTGTTCGGGCCGAAGCTCGCCGAGTTCATGCAGCGCGCCAAACGCGGCATCACGCGGCTGACGGCGTTCGGCGAAGAAATGCCGAACATCGAAAACCGCATCGAGCAGGCCAGCGAAAAAGACGAGTTCGGCATGCCGCTGGCGCGCTTCACGCACAGTTTCAGCGATGAGGCGATTGCGCTGTGGAACGCCAATTTCGATGAAGGTATCGAAATCGCCAAGGCGACCGGCGCCAAGGAGTACTGGTCGGCGCGTGGCCCGATGCCGACCATTCATCTGTTCGGCGGCACCATCATGGGCGAGGGCGCCGGCAATTCGATCGCCAACAGCTACGGCCAGACGCACGAAATTCCGAACCTGTGGATCGCAGGGCCGGGCCTGTTCCCAACCGAGGGTGCGTCGAACCCGACCTATACGATCTTCGCGGTGACGCAGCGCGGCGCCGAGAAACTGGTGTCGCAATGGGGCAGCGTCGCGGGCTAGCTTTCGCTTTGCACGAGCGAGTGATGCAAGCCCGTGAGATCGGTGGCGATGAGCGCAGGCAGCGCCGGCAAAGGCTGCGGCTTGCCGCCGCGCACCGTTCGTGAGAGCGAGGCCAACGCGCGCCGGGCAACAGCCAGTTGCTGCTCATCGAAGGCCGCAATGGCGGCATCCTTTACATGGCCGCCGGCTTCCTCGATCGACCAGCAGGCAGCGAGCGTGTGATAGGCGAGGCGCTGCGTCACTGCGACCGCCGGCCACAGACGCTCGGCAAACCGGCGGTCGTTCGCGGTTGCTCCGATGCCCGACTCGTAGGCTGCAATGAGCGCCGTGGCACGCACCTGAAGCGACCTGCGCGCCCCTTTGGCGGCGAGACTGGTGACGTCGCGGTCTGCCACGAAATCCAGCACATCTCCTGCCGCGGCCAGTGTCTCGGCAATGCGCCGCGGGATCGGCACTTCGAGCGTTCGCGGCGCCGTCAGCAGATGGACGATGAGCCCAGTGACACAGCCGACAATGGTGTCGATGGTGCGTACCCAGAGCAAGTGTCCGACATCGGTCACGGGTTCGCCGCCGCTGGCAATTACCAGGGCGGCGGCTGTGATGAAGACGACCGACAGCGCATAATTGCGCAGCACTAGCGTCTCGATCAGGAACTGAAGCGCGGCGAGGGTGAGCGCAAGCGCCAGACCCGCAGGCCGCGCGATCAGAACCGCGCCGGCCACGATCAGGCCGGCCAAGGTGCCGCCCATACGCTCGAGGCCGCGCTGCAACGCGCGGGTCCAGTCGAGGCCCTGATGCAGCATGAGAACGGCGGCGGCCATCGTCCAATAGGCGCGCTCCAGATCGAGCATGGCGCCGGCCGCGCCCGCAAGAGCCGTGGCGATAGCGACACGGACGGCGGTGAGAACAGCGGGCGAGTTGAACGTGAGATTTTCCCGCAGTGAATCGCCGATGCCGAAGTGACCGAGCGGCAGATTGCCGGTGTGCTGCGTTGTATCGCGCAAATGCCCGCGGCGCGCTTCATCCGCCAGCGCTTTGGCGCGGTCCGAGACATGCGCGAGCGATGAACCGTTTCGCCCGGCGTTGATGCCGTCGACAAAGAGAAGGTGCAGGTCGCGCGTGATGGCGCGCAACGTTTCCAGCGTGCCGTCGGGCTTCAGCCGGTGCGGCTGGAAGGTGACGAGCGCGGTCCAGGTGCTGTGCAGCGTCATGGCGGTGACATGGCGAACTTCATCCTCGGCGGGCGTGCCGATGGTGTTGGCAAAGCGTGTCACAGCGGATGCCGCGTTGATCACAGCCGTGCGTTCCGGCCCGTGGCGGTCGATCAGCGCACCGGCCATCTGCGTGCACCAGGCAAAGGCGCCGCCGCTGAGTACCAGTGCTGCGACCTGCCATAGCGCCAAGTGCTCGCTCGGGATCGCCGTCGTGGCGGCGCACGCCAATGCGAAGAGGTACGCGCCCGGCGGTCCCGTACGCAGCGCGTTGCAGAGAAAAGTCGCCACGCCCGAGATCAGCACCACGGTGGCGATGGCGAGCACCGGATGGGGGTGCGTCAGCAGGCCGATCACGACGACGATGGTAAAGGCGATGGCGATCGTCGCCAGCAGCACAGCGCGGTTGAGATAGGGCCGGTCGGGTCCGTACAGCACCGTGAAAGCGCCGATGGTGGCCAGCAATCCGGCGGAGATGTCTCCGGCCAGCGACCCGGCGACAACCGGCGCGCCCATGGCCAGCGCCGCGCGTAAAGCGATCACGGTGCGCGGCGGCGAGGGCCGCAGTTGAAAGAACGGCCGCCAGCCGAGCGGAGCAGCTTTGGGCGGCGCGGTGGGCGGCATGATACGCGGCCCCTACAGCGGCGCCTGCTTTTCCGCTTTGTCGATCGAATTGACGCCGGGCTTTTCCGGCAGCGGGATGAATTCGATTTCGTCGCCCGGCACTTTCTGGAAGTGGCCGGCCTTCCAGTCCGCCTTGGCTTGTTCGATGCGCTCCTTACGCGACGACACAAAATTCCACCAGATGTGGCGCGGACCATCCATCGGCGCGCCGCCGACAATGATGAAATGCGAATCAGTCGCGGCCGTGACGGTGATGCGGTCGCCGCGCTTGAAGACGAGCAGGCGGCCCGGCTCGAATATATCGCCGGCGATGTCGATACTGCCTTTCACGATATAGATGGCGCGCTCTTCGTGATCTGCGTCGAGCGGCAGGCTCGTCCCGGCGGACAGATGCACGTCGCCGAAGATGGTTTCATGGACCGTCGGCACCGGCGATGTGGTGCCGTAGAGCGAACCGACGACGACACGGACGTTCTTGCCGGTGTCGCTGACCATGGGAAATTCCGTCGTCGCGTGATGCGCGAAGCCGGGGGCCATTTCCTCCTTGGCCGCGGGCAGGCCGACCCACATCTGCAGGCCATGGATCGGGCTGCCGGTGGTGCGCAGTTCGGGGCCGGTGCGTTCCGAATGCACGATGCCCTTGCCGGCGGTCATCCAGTTGACCTCGCCGGGGCGGATCGCCGCCGCGGTGCCGAGGCTGTCGCGATGCATGATCTCGCCATCGAACAGATAGGTGACGGTGGCGAGCCCGATATGCGGATGCGGACGGACGTCGAGGCCGTTACCGGCTTTGAACTCGGCAGGCCCGAAGTGATCGAAGAAAATGAACGGCCCGACCATGCGCGTCTGGATCGAGGGCAGTGCGCGCCGAACGGCAAAGCCGTCGCCGAGATCGACCGTGCGCGGCACTATGACATGCGCCAGCGCATCGCAGCTGAATTTATCGCCCGCCTCGGGGTCTTTTCCGGGAAAGAAACTCATGGCGCGATTCCTTGTTCTTCGACGGCGCGGCCGCCGCGTACCTTGCGCACAGATAGACCTTTTTCGCAGCTAGCCAATAGTCGCCGTCACCCTTTAAGCTGCGGCATCAGCGTCCTCGCCGTGCCGTTGTCGATCGCCGCAAGTTCGGCCGCATTGAAATTCCAGGCCGCGAGGCCGGCATTGATCTCCGCGCCATCGCGATACGGGAAATCGGTGCCGTACAGCATGTGCGAGGAATCGACGATCTGCGAAAGGCCGTAAAGCTGCGCTTTGGTATTGCCCTGCGCCAGTTCGTAATAGAACTTCTTGAACTCGGGCATCGGACCGTTCGGCAGGAAGGGGTGTTTCTGCACCTTCTGCTGCGTGATGAAGCGCTGCGTCAGAAACGGCAGCGTGCCGCCCGCGTGCGAGAAGATCCAGCGAATATCAGGGAATTTCTGCGACGTACCGGTGAAGACGAGATGCGCGATGGTGCGCGTCGAGTCGGTGGCGTATTCGATCGACCCCGGTGGAATGCCGGGCACCACGTCGCCGCAGCAATCTGCGGCGAGGGGATGGATGTAGATCGCCGCCTTGCGGCGATTGAGCTCTGCCCACACCGGCTCGAAGGACGGGTCGCCGAGATATTTGCCGTTGTAGCTTGTCAGCAGGCCGAGACCGTCCGCTTTCAGGGTGTCGAAGGCATATTCGATCTCCTTGAGGCTGCCTTCGACATCGAGCGGGGTGATGGTCGCGAACAGGCCGAAGCGGCCCGGGTGGTCCTTGACCAGCCGGGCGCCGTATTCGTTGATGATGCGCGACATCGCGCGGGATTCAGCCGCGTCGCCAAACCATGTGCCGGGCTGGATCTGGGAGAGCATGGCCGTCCGGATGCCGCTTTTGTCCATGTCCTCGAGCGAAGCCTGCACCGACCACTTGATCGCCGGGACGCTCTTCTTGGTCAGGAATTCTGCGTGCGCCGGCGGCACCATGTGGTGGTGCACGTCGATACGTCCGGCCTTCACGGCTGGTGCGGACTGGGCAAAGAGACTGCCCGATGACAGTGTGGTGACGGCTGCGGCGCTGACGGCCGAGGCGAGAAAGCCGCGCCGGCTCACCTCAACGGGTGCATCGCAGCACAGACAGCCAGGAAGCAAACGTCGCTTTGCATCGAACATCAATTGCCTCCCGGCATTCCCGCGTGAGTGCGGGTTCACGTTGATTATAAGGCCTGCTCGCAACCGTTTACCTGTCACTAACCATACAGCCTAACGCTGCGGTATCGCGATACATTATAGGATGCATTGCCTTTTAACTTAAGCCGCTCTTTACGGCGCACATGGCTCACTCGGTCGATACCTGAAAGGTAGATCGAGCCGGACCAGAATGGGACTAGTTGCGCGCAGTTTTACGCGCCGAAATCTTTTTGCGATCGCCGCCGGCATTTTCCTCGTCGGTGTGCCTCTGGTCGCATTCGATTTCTGGCTCGACGGGGTCATTGACCGGCAAGGCCAGGCGGAGGTCGATGCGTCGGCCAAGCGCGCCATTGCGCTGGCCGAGTCCCGCACGGCTGCGGTGATTGCAGCTCTCGACAGTCTCGCCGGGCGCGGTATCGATTCTTGCGATCCCGCCCATGTCGAGGCGATGCGCACCACATTGTTCGAGACCATCCCGGTCAAGGAAGTCTCGCTCATCGGTCCGGACGGGCGGACTTCCGCTGATCCGCAGTGCCGCGCACACTGACGCTCTTCCCGACGATCTGCTCACCGGCAAGGCGAAGTCCGACAAATACGGAATGTCCGTCGAAATCGCGATGTCGCGCGAGCGCATGATCACCAACAATCCCGATCTGAAGTGGCTCGGCATCTTCGCAACCGGGGCGATCGTGACGATCATACTGGGCTTCGCCTTCCTGCTGCCGCGTGGTGACGAGAACAATCCAGTGGCGGAACTCAGGCGCGCGCTGCGGGCCGGAGAACTCGTGCCGTACTATCAGCCTGTCGTCGACATCCGGTCCGGGCAACTGCGCGGCGCCGAAGTACTGGTGCGCTGGCGCAAGCCGGACGGCACATTGGTGCTGCCAGGTTCTTTCATTCCGCTGGCGGAATCGAGCGGCCTCATTCTGGAAATGACCCGCGATCTGATGCGCCGCGCCTGCGCCGAGGCGGGCCCCACGCTTGGTCTACGTCCGGGCATGAAGATCGCGTTCAATTTCGCCGGGCAATTGTTCCGCAACGAGTCGATCGTCAAGGACGTACGCAACATCTTCTTCGGCTCGGAGATCAAGCTGTCACAGGTTGTGCTCGAGCTGACAGAACGCGACCCGATCGAAAATTTCACCGAAACGCGGCAGATCATCGCTGCGTTGCAAGGACTGGGCGTGCGCATCGCCATCGACGACGTCGGCACTGGCCACAGCGGCTTGTCCTACATGCTCAAGCTCGGCGTCGACATCATCAAGATCGACAAGATGTTCGTTGACGCCATTGGCACCGATCGCAACTCCACGACCATCGTCGAGACGCTCGTCGATCTGGCGCACAACATGCGGATGGATGTGATCGCCGAAGGCGTCGAGAATTTCGAGCAGGTGATGCATTTGCGCGATCTCGGCATCCGGTCGGCGCAAGGTTACGTTTTCGCGCCGCCGTTGCCTGGCAGTGCTTTCCTGCAACTGGTCGAAGCCATCGATCCGCTGCCGACGGCGGCGCTCGAGAAGCTGACGGTGGCTCGCGCCAAGGCGGCCTGATAGGGCCGGCTTAAGCGCCCGGCAGTTCGCGTTCGATAGCGGTGATGACGCGCGGATCCTCGGGCTCGACGGCCGAGGCGAAGCCCGCTTTCAACTGGCCATCGCGGCCAATCAGATACTTGTGGAAATTCCAGCGCGGCGCGTCCAGCGGACGCTCGACCGCGGCCCACCGGTAGAACGGGTGGGCGCCTGAGCCCTTCACGGCGGCTTTTTCAGTGAGCGGGAAGGTGACGTGATAGTCGTCATGGGCAGTCTTGCCGATATCGGCAGCACCGCCGGGCTCCTGGCCGCCGAAATCGTTGGACGGTACGCCCAGGATCATCAGGCCTTTGTCGCGGTAGCGCGTCCATAACGCCTGAAGGCCAGTGTATTGGGGGGTGTAGCCGCACAGCGAGGCCGTGTTGACCACGAGAATAGGGTGCCCGGCGTAGGACGAGAGCAGTATCTCCGCGCCGTCCAGACCCTTGAAGGTAAAGGCATAGGCCGTGACACGGCTCATGGTAGCGGCTCCCGCCAAACGAGGCGCCGCAACATTAGCGAATGTCCCAAGCAGCAAGATGCGGCGGCCGATCATGCCGCGACTATAGCGCGTGAGTCGGGGCGGCTCTCCGCAAAAATTCGTGAGCAAAAGACCTAAAAAGGCGAAAGGAGCCAGCTCGCACGTTCCGTCGCCGCTTCATCATTCGGGTGTGGGCGCGTGTGTCGAGCCGGCTCCTTCCTTACGTGCGCTGGGTCTTCCGGCACCTGGCGCGCCCTCGCGCCACTGGTCTCCCGGCGCGCCTTCGCGCCAAGGGACACATGCCGGCTCCGCGCTACGCTGCCGCGATCCGAATTGTCGTCTCAAAAGCGTAGCCGCAGGCCTCGCATTCCCACAGATGCCGCACCCGACGGGCATCGACATGTTCGGACCATTCGGGCGAGAACAGGTGCTCGCCGCACTGGGCGCATTCGGTGACGGGGCGGCGGGAGCGGACAAACATCGGGGCGGCGCGATGAAGTTCCATAGAGCTTCCTCTTCCTTGTTCGCGCTAACACCATGTCGGCGCGGCAATGTCGCGGCTCGTCTCCCCCAATTCCCTTTTCCCTTGGCTGGATGCTAGCGCGCAAAATGCGTGGCAATGAAGCAGCAAGGCTGACGTATCGGCGCTTTGGCGCGCCGAATTTCTGCTGACGAAGTTCCACGCATGGTCTAACGCATTGATATTCGAGGCAGGGGAATACCTTCATGACGCAAAATTGTGCGCACGCCAAAAACGTGCGTGATGTGGTGCCGAGCGCGCAAGGCTGCGAGGAATGTCTCAAGACCGGAAGCCCCTGGGTGCATTTGCGCCTGTGCCGGACGTGCGGGCATGTCGGATGTTGCGATGACTCGCCGAACCGTCACGCCACCAAGCATTTCCACGCCACCCAGCATCCGATCATCGAAGGCTATGATCCGCCGGAAGGGTGGGGCTGGTGCTATGTCGATGAGGTTGTCGTCGAACTCGATCATCCGACGCCGCAACGGGGCCCGATCAAGCGCTGGTTCTGATCAGCCGCGCTTCAATCGCGTTACGCGCATCGCATGATTCTGACGGTTTGCGGTGTCGTAATAATATCCGGGCGCGCGACAAGCGCAAGCAATGAAGCAGCAAGGGTATTGTAAGCGAAAACTACGGCTGAGAATTTATGGCGTATTACGCGCTCGGTTTAAGGCACGTAGTACAAATACCAGTATTTCCTATCCAGACGGGCGCGCCACGGAAGACCCGAACTCCTCAGCGCTTCGTTAATGTGTTCTAGCGGCACATCCTCGATCTTGCTTGTTTGTAACTTCGTGTCTTGCCCAGACCTCCTGAAGTAATCTTCTCGTATTTTCAAAACTACCTTTTGGCGTTCAAGCCAACCTGCAGTCGCCCCTCCAGCGCCGGGATACTGCACATTAAAATCTGGTGTTTGGCCTTGCGACTCTAAGAACTGGATGTATGCGGATTGGGCGGGAGGGTACCAAATGTTATGCCCATCAACCGATCCGCCTTTTCCGCCGATAATGGTGCCTCCATCACCGTGAATGACGCCGCTTCCACCGTCACCTCCGCGACCTACGCCGCCTTCGCCG
>CAIYTE010000068.1 GCA_903929045.1 uncultured Hyphomicrobiales bacterium | reverse complement strand
CGGAAATCCGCCCGCGGCCGAAACCGGCGCTTAAGTCTCGGCTTTTGCAGGGAGATAGACGGTAAAGGTCGAGCCGACGCCGACCGCGCTGTCGATCGTGAGATACCCCCGGTGGCGACCGAGGATGTGTTTGACGATGGCGAGCCCGAGCCCGGTGCCGCCCGCTTCGCGGGAACGGGCCGAATCGACGCGGTAAAAGCGCTCGGTCAGCCTCGGAATATGTTCGGGCGGGATGCCGTCGCCATGGTCGGTGACGCTGAGTGCCACCGCCTTGCCGGCGCCGCTCATGCCCGCAGGCACGCTGGTCAGCGACAAATGCAACGCGATCTCGGTGCCCTCGGCGCCATACTTGATCGCGTTATCGAGCAGATTTTGGGTGAGTTGAGCCAGTTGCTCGGCATCGCCGGAGACCGGCGGCAGTCCATCCTCGACGGAAACCTCGATTCGCATGCGTCGCGCAGAGGCGCGCATTTCAAGAGCCTGCGCGGTGCTGCGCGCGATCGGGCCGAGCGCCACCGCCATCGTCGGCGGTGCGTGTTCGACCAACTCGATACTGGAAAGCGCCAACAGATCATTCACTAAGCGGGCCATGCGCTCGGCCTGTGCTGCCATCATGCCGAGAAACCGTTCCTGCGCCTTGACGTCGTCGCGGGCCGGACCGCGCAAGGTCTCGATGAAACCGATGATCGCTGAGAGCGGCGTCTTTAATTCGTGGCTGGCGTTGGCGGCGAAGTCGGCGCGCATTTCCTCGGCGCGCTTGACGGCGGTGAGATCGACCAGCCGCACCACGGCGCGCGGGCCTTTATCTTCGGATGCGCCTGCGATCGGCGCGATGCGGACGCCGAAATGACGTTCGACCGGAACTTCGACGCGATAGGCAATCTCGCGGGTCTGGCCGTCGGTCAGCACGGCGCGGGCCGCATCGAGCACGGCCGGTGCGCGGAGAAACCCCGCCAGATCGTTGCCGGTCGGGTCGACGCCCAAGAGATCGCGCGCCGCTGTGTTGGCGCGCACCACGCGGCGGTCGCGATCGAGCAGCAGCACCGGGTCGGGCAACGCTTCGAGGATGCCTTCGGCCGCGGTGACGCGGCGCACCAGTTCTTCGGCCCGGTTGCGGAAACTCGCGCGCGCGCGGGCAAGACCGGCGGCGATCTCGATGATTTCCGGCGTGCGAACGATGGCGGCGGTATCGCCGTCGCCGGTCTGATCGGCCATTTGGGCTAACGCCGCCGCTTCTTTCATCGGCCGGCGCAGTCGCCACATCAACCACGCCAGCAACGCACCGGTGGCGATGATGGCCGCGCGCCACGGCATCGCCTCGCTCGCCGACAGCAGCGCAAGGCTGATCCAGCCGCCCGCGCCCAGCGTCAGCGCGGCAACCAGCAGGCGAACGAGAGAAAAGGCACGGGACATCGAGGCGTCCAAAAAGCCGACGGCGAGGGCCGTCGGGCAAACAATCAGTCGACCTATTCAGTCGATTCTATCATGACCGCCGATACTATCGGCGGGGCTATTACGAAATGGCGTCATAAGCGGCAAGCGCCGCCATGTTGACGATCTCGCTCACGCTCGAGCCCATCGGCAGAATTTGTACCGGCCGTGACAGCCCGATCAGCAGCGGCCCGACGGTGGTGCCACCGCCGAGCTCATGGAGGAGCTTGGAGGAAATGTTGGCAGGATCGAGCGCCGGCATCACCAGCACGTTGGCGGGCTCTGACAGGCGGCAGAACGGGTAGAGCTTGCGCAACTCGTCGTTGAGAGCGACGTCGGGCGATATTTCGCCGTCGTACTCGAAATCGACATGGCGGGCATCGAGATGCGCCACCGCCTCGCGGATGCGCTTGCCCTTCTCGCGCAACGGATCGCCGAAGTTGGAGAACGACAGCATGGCGACGCGCGGTTCATGGCCCAGTTGGCGCGCCTTGGCGGCAGCGGCAACGGCGATGTCGGCAAGCTCCTCGGGCGACGGTACTTCGTGAATCAAGGTATCGGCGATGAACACCGTGCGGCCGCGAGAGATCAGAATCGTGAGACCCACGACCTGTTTGCCGGGTGCCGGATCGATGACACGGGTGATCTCGCCATAAGCAACGAACGACGAGCGGGTAACGCCGGTCACCATCGCGTCGGCGTCGCCCAGCGCCACCATGCAGGCCGCGAACACGTTGCGATCCAAATGCACCATGCGT
>CAIYTE010000067.1 GCA_903929045.1 uncultured Hyphomicrobiales bacterium | reverse complement strand
TTTGTCGCGCACGAGCCGCGGTTCCCGGAATTGAGCCTTCTGCTCCGGTTCGCGGGCATGACGTATTTGGTTGCGATGATCCCGGCCTGGCTGTCGGCCATGGTGGATTGGTCGCTGTCATCCAAGCCGATCTATCTTCGGCTAGCGGCGGTGGCTATCGCGGGTGCCCTTCTTGCCGTGCTGACACAGCTCTTCTTCGGCGAGCGAGGGGATTACGTTCTCGTCGTGTTGATGGGCGCAATTCCAGCGGCCGCGTGTTGCCTGCTGTCGGCCAAGTGGGCGTGAAGCCGTTCAACGCGCGGCTCAACAGCCGCGCGTTGAGTGTCTCAGCTATTGAGTCGGAATTTTTGCCGCCTTCACGAGTTCCAGATTGTTGGCGACGTCCTTTTTGAAGAATTCGCCGAACTCCGCCATCGTCATCGGCATCGGATCGACGCCCACGGTGGTCAATCGCTCCTGCACCGACGGCAAGGCCAATGCCTTCGTGATTTCCGCATAGAGTTTCTCGGCAATCGCGTGCGGCGTCTTCGCCGGCAGATAGGCGGCGGTGTAGAACGGGTAGACGGCGTCAGCCTTGAACCCGGCCTCGACCATCGTCGGTACGTTGGGCAGCGACGGGGAGCGCGTCGCCGAACTGATGGCGAGCGGCGTAAGCTTGCCGTCGCGCAGCAGGCCGATCGCGGACGCGACAGGCGGCACGGCGAAGTCCAGCCGGCCAGCCATGACCTCGGTGAGCCATTCGCCGCCCTTGAACGGCACGTGCTGCGCCGAAATGCCGGCGCTCACCGCGAGCTGTTCCGCGCCGAAATGCGCCGCCGATCCGACGCCCACGGTCGAGTAGTTCAATGCTCCAGGTTTGGCTTTTGCCGCTGCAACGAGTTCGGCGAGCGTCTTGTAGCGGCCCGCACCTGTAACCACGACCAGCGGCGTCTGACCGAACACAGCCACCGGCGTGAAGTCATTCAGCGTGTCATAAGGCAGCTTCGTATAGAGCGCGTTCGCGGCCGCAATCGAACCCCAGACCAGGATCGTATGACCATCGGGCGTCGCCTTGGCGACCGTATTGCCGCCGATGCTGCCGCCTGCGCCCGGCCTGTTCTCGACGATGAAGGTCTGGCCGACCTGCTTGCCGACCTGCTCGAAAACGACACGGGCCACGATATCGCTCGTCACACCGGCCGGGACCGGAACGATGACGGTGACCGTACGCGACGGCCAATCCTGTGCTGCGGCAGGCGCGAGCGCGGACATGGAAATGAGCGCGGCAACCGCAGCACTCCGGAGCATGGTCTTCATCGGTGTATCCTCCACGGAACGTTTTTTTCGCTGGCCTGCCGAAAGCAGAGCCTTGGGGACAGATATACTCATTTCGTCTGTAAGAATCTTCCTAAAAGCGCGATCGCGTCCGCTGGCTTTTCGAGGACGGACGCGTGCCGCGTGCCGGGTACCCATTTCAGGGTGGCATCGGGGATGGAGTTGGCAAGCTCACGCGCCGCATCGAGGAAGCTCGGAATGTCGTCGTCGCCGCAAATGACAAGGGTTTTAGCCTTGATCGATCCCAGCCCGCTGCGCAGGTCGGCCGCCGCCAGGGCTTCGCAGGCGAGGGCATAGGCCTCGCCGCTGCAGCGTGTGAGCGTGTCGCGCACGTAGGCCACGCCGGCGTCGTTGCGTGCGATGGCTGGCTGCGAAAACCAGATCCCGAGCAAGGCATCGACCATGACGGCGACACCCTTTGTGCGCGCGGTGGCGGCGCGCTCCGCCCACATCGATCGCATCTCATCGGTGTAGCGCGGCGTCGTGTCGACGAGGATCAGGCGATCGACTCGTTCCGGATACCGCGCCGCGAAATCCTGCGCGATAAGCCCGCCGAGCGATATGCCGCGGATATGCGCCCGCGCGATGGCGTGTTTTTCCATGAGCGCCGCAAGCTGATCGGAAAGATCGGCGATAGTGTACGTCCGGTTCGGCATCGGCGCGGCGCCATGGCCGGGCAGGTCGTAGCGATACAGCGTGAAGTCCTGTGCCAGCGGTCGTGCGAAATCCCAGAACCGGTGATCGACGCCGAGGCAATGCAGCAGCACGAGTGGCGGGCCATTGCCTTCCTTGATGAGCGAAACGTCGGCGCCGAGCATGAGTGTTTCAGTCCGGATGCGTGGGGAAGAACGCGGCCGACAGCGCCACCGCGGGGTCAGCCGGCCGGCTTACTACGGGCGAGGGCGCCGCCGGGAGCGTTCACGCGTATTCGGCGCGCGGCGCGGCTTGCGAAGCCCGTGGGTCGTCGTGCGCACTGTTGATTTCCTCCAGCGCGCGGCCGCGGGTTTCGATGCCGACCGCCCACAGCGCGATGGCCGAGAGCAGGAAGGACAGCGCGAAGGTGTGCAGCACATAGGCGCCGACACCGTAGGCGATCATCAATCCCACCACGGACGGTGCCAGGAACGAACCGATACGGCCGATGCCGAAGAACCAGCCGACCGCCGTTGCGCGCAGGCGCGTCGGATAGAGTTCGCCAACGTAGACGCTGGTGGCGCCGTAGACGCCGGGATTGACCCAGCCGACCGCGGCGGCGGCGACATAGAGCCAGACGCCACTCGCTTCCGCGAACCAGAGGTGGAAGCCCGCGCCGACGAAGAAATACAGGAACAACACCGGACGCCGGCCGAACTTGTCGATCAGCCAGCCGCATGCCGCATAGCCGAAAATGGCCGCGCACGCCTGCACCAGCATGAAGACGATGACCTGCGACAGCGGAAAGCCGCGCGATACCAGAATAGTTGGCAGCATGAACAGAATGCCGTTCGATGCCCACAGGAAGCCGAACGAGACGACCCAGAGCAGAAGCGTGTTCTTGGCGCGGCCTGCCGACAGAAGTTCGGCGACCGTGACCTTGGTCTCGACGCTCGCTTCCTGCGGCAGTTTCGGCAGGGCGTCGATTTCGGTCTGCGTCAGGTTACGGCCGAGCGCCTGACGCTCGATGTCGGCGACGGTCTGCTCGGCTTCCGCGATCTTGCCGCGGCTGACGAGAAAGCGCACCGACTCCGGCATGTAGCGGCGCACGACCAGCAGCAATATCGCCGGCACAACGCCGACCACGAACAGCGCGCGCCAGCCGAAATTAGGAATGATCAGCAGGCTGAGCAGGGCGGCCAGCGCGAGGCCGACGGGGAAGGCGGCCATCACGCCGCCTGTCATTGTGCCGCGCAGGCGGCCGGGGCTGAATTCAGAGCTGAGCGTCGAGGTGACCGGCACTTCGCCGCCGAGGCCGAAATTCGACAAGAAGCGGAAGACCTGGAGCGACAGGATATTCCACGAGGTGGCAACAAGGCCGGTGAACAGCGCGAAGATGCCGATGGTTGCGGAGAACGAGGTGCGGCGGCCGATGTAATCGGAGATCGTGCCCCAGAACAGCGCGCCGACGAAGGCGCCGACAAGACCGATGGTGGCAACAAAGCCAGCCTGCGCCGGACCAAGGCCGAATTCCTTGGCGATCAGCGGCAACGCCGCGCCGAACAACGCGAAATCCGCCGCATCGAACATGACGCCGAGAAACGCCACGATGAAGAAATTGCGGTGCCATTTTGAAAACGGCAGCCGGTCGAGGCGCGTCAGCAGCTCAGCGGATTTTTCCGCGTTGGTCGCCATGTATCCCTCCCTAAAGGGCAATCGGCTGCTTTTGTTTTTATTGCAGCCCTGGGCGACCCTAGCAGCCGAGCCATGATCGGAGAAATGGCTATTTTCTATTTTATCAATAGAAATCCGGCATCGGAGCGACGTCAGGCTTGCAGGCGCGGAAACAACGCGCGTGGCGTGTCTTCGCAGATCGCCTTGACCTGCGCGTCGGTCAGTCCGGCCGCGCGTACGGTCGCCAGCGGGTCGGTGTCGGCTGGGGGGAACGAGTAGTCGGTGCCGAGTGCGACACGTTCCGCGGAGACGCGGCCGGTCAGCCAGTTGAGGATCGACGGGTCGTGCAGGATGGTGTCGTAATAGAAGCGCCGCAGGTAGTCCGAAGGTTTTTTGGCAGCAACGTCGCCTTGATGCGCGCGGTCCATGCGCGCGTGCATGATGTCGAAGCGCCCGGTCAGATAGGGAAATGTACCGCCGCCATGCGACAGCAGAATGCGCAGCGTGGGGAAACGATCCATCACACCGGCGAAGATGAGCGAGCCGACGGTGAAGGTCGTATCGACGGTGTATTGCGCGATCTGCGACAGCGCGAATTTGGCGGCGCGCGGCTGCGGCTGCGCTTGCACCGGATGAATGAAAACCGCGACGTCGAGATCGACGGCCGTCTGCCAGAACGCATCGAGGTCCAGTTCGCCAAGATTGACGCCCTCAACATTGGCGGCGACCACGGCGCCGACGGCCCCGAGGTTTTTCACCGCGTGAGTCAATTCGGCCGCCGCTTCCTGCGCGTGCGGGAAGGGTACCGACGCGAGCATCGAGAAGCGTTCGGGCTTCGCCTGGCATAGCTTTGCCATATGCTCGTTCATGTAGCGGTGCCACGCGACGGACTTATCAAGCGGCAGGCCGTGCGCGAAAATGTCCGCCCACATTGATAGCACTTGGCGTGTCACGCCTTGCTGCGCCATGGCGTCGACGCGCTTTTCGACGGGCTCGATCAGCTTCGGAAAAAATGGACGGACTTTCAGCCCGTAATCGAAATGCAAGGCACAGGAACAGGTCGGCGGATGCTGAATGACCGATAGGCCGAAATCCGACGCCCGGCTTTCAATGGTCTCGACCAGAGTTGGCGGCACATAATGGGCGTGAACATCGATCGGCATGGTTTGCTTCCGTCGTTTCTGTGCGGAGACGTGTGACTTCTTTTATTTTGATCTCAGGACGACTTCCGGCCGAAGGTCTCGCCAAGCCAGGAGGGGTTGAGTTGATCGAGATCGCGCGACATCGCGACGGCCTTCTTGCAGGTGTCATCCGACACGCGGGTCGACAGCTCCTGCATGAAGCGCGCTTCGTGTTCGGCGCCGGTGAACGGCTTCGACGGGCTACCTTTCGGTGCGGCAACGAGCTTCGAAAGCTTGCGGCCGTCGCGCAGCGTGACGCTGACGCGAGCCGCGGTCGATAGCTCGTTGCTCGCCGCCTCGACCTCGTCGTCGAGCGCAATTGTCGTGCGTTCTTCGATGGCATGCAGGCTCTTGTCGGACAGGCCGGCTTCGAAATCCGAGACGTTGGCGGTCGGGATATGACCCGGCGTCAGCGGCAGTTTCGATGCCAGGGCGACGCCGAAAGGCAAGCACATCTGCGCGGCCTGCAGATCGACCGGATGCGGGTTGGTCAGCCGCCCTTGAATGATGCGTGGAATTCCGAGCGTCATGTCGGCGATATCGTCGCCGGAAAATCCATGTTCCTGGCGCAGTTCCAGCATGCCATCAAGTCCGGCGGCGATACGCGCCGCGGCGGCATGCGATTTCACCAACACATCCATCAGATGGAAGTGTTCGCCGAGACCCGCTTCAAGGACGACCGGATCAAAGCCGTCGGCATAGGCGCGGGCGAAGCCGCCGGCGCCTTCGATAATGTCGACGGGGCCGCTATAGCCATGCTCGGCGAGAAGCGCGGCGGTGACGCCGCTTTCTGCAGAATGCGCGGCCTGGATGCGCTTGGCCGATGCGCCGGAATAATAGAACTGCGCGACACCGCTGGCGTAGCCGCCGGCCAGCCCCATCGCTTCGGCGATGCGGCGGCTGCTGTCCTTGCCGCGAAACAGCAGGCGGCCGGCAGCCGCCGCGGTGCCGAATCCATCGCAGGTGCCGGTGCTCTGAAATCCGCGTTTAAAGTGACTCGGCTGCACGGCCAATCCGACGCGAATAATGGTTTCGTAGCCGGCAACGACCGCCGCCAGCATCTCCGCGCCGG
>CAIYTE010000066.1 GCA_903929045.1 uncultured Hyphomicrobiales bacterium | reverse complement strand
GTCGGTCGCGGCTTGGTTGTGATCGCGGGCGGCGTCGTGTGCGGCGCGCGCCGCGTCGGCCAACGCTTGCTGATGCTGGCGGGCGTTGTCGCGGGTCGCACGCAAGTCGGCGGCGTTTGCTTCGGCGGTGGCGATCAACGGCTTCAATTCAGTGCGACGGTTACGCTGGCCGAGACGCACGGCGGCGGCGCTCGCCGCCCCGGCGCTGACGGTGTAGCCGTCCCAGCGCCATAGCCCGCCGTCCTTGGAGACGAGACGTTGACCGAGACGAAGTTGAGCGGAGAGAGAAGCCCCTTCAGAAGCGTTCTCGACCACGCCGATCTGCGACAAACGGCGGATCAGAGCGGCCGGCGCGCGGACGAAATCGGACAGCGGGCGGATGCCCTCGGGCAACGGCGCCGACGGCATGAACTGCGGCAGCGTGCGCCAGTGAATCGGCGCGGCCTCGTTGGCGGGCGCGGTGAGATCGTCGCCGAGCGCGATGCCGAGTGCCGCTTCGTAGCCCGCCGTCACCGAGATCGCATCGATCAACGGCGGCCACAACTCGCCTTCGGCGTGGGCCAGCAATTCCTTGAGCGCGCTGTCCTCGGCCGCGAGCTTGGCGAGCACTGCTTCGGCGGCTTGCACGTCGTCGCTGCATTGACGCGCGGCGAGTTCGGCTTGTTCGCGTTCGGCTTCGGCCGCCGCGACTTGTGCGCGACCGGCATCGGCGACTTCCTGGGCGTTGGCTTCAGCGGCGGCAATCTGAGCGCGACCGGTTTCGGCCACTTCCTGAGCGTTGGCTTCAGCGGCGGCGACGTCGGCGCGCGCGGCTTCCGCCGCGCGTTGAGCTTCGGCCAAGCGTGCTTCGGCGGCGTCCAGTGCGGCGCGGTCGGCCGCTTCGATGGCCAGCCGTTCGGCTTCGGTCTCGGCGTCGCGCAGACGCTCGTTGAGGCGGAGCGCACGGGCTTCGGCTTCGGCGCGACGGCGCGCGAGTTCCTTCAAGTGTGCTTCGGCGGCGGCGACGTCGGCGGTGAGCTTCGCCAGTGCGTCTTCGGCGGCGGTGCGCTCGGTGGTGGCTTGTTCCAGCGCGGCGCGCGACGTGCTTTCGGCTTCGGGTTCCGACTGTTGCTCGGTGCGGATGCGCTCGGCCTCGGCGTCGAGGCGCGCGATCGCTTGAGCGGCGTCTTCGGCCCGCATCCGCTCGCGCTCCATGTCGGAGGCGATCTGAACGAGACGCTGGCTGAGTTGCGCTTCGGCGGTGCGGACGCGTTCTTCTTCGCGGTCCAATTCTTCACGGGCGAGCTTCAAGCGCTGCAGCTTGGCGGCCGCAACCGCTTCGGCTTCACGCAACGGCGGCAAGGCGGAGGCGGCTTCGGCTTCGTGGGTCGTCGCGGTGGCGACTTCGGTGGTGAGCCGGGCCACGTCTTCTTCGAGCGCGAGCAGGCGGGCGTTCGATTCCTCGACCGCGGCCGACGCCGACGTGTAGCGGTGATGGAGAACCTGGGCTTCGGCGCGGCGGATGTGATCGGAGAGATTGCGGTAGCGCGAGGCCTGGCGGGCCTGGCGCTTGAGGCTGGCAAGCTGGCCTTCGACTTCGCGGATCACGTCTTCCAGGCGCGACAGGTTGGTTTCGGCGGCGCGCAGGCGCAGTTCGGCTTCATGGCGGCGCTGGTGCAGGCCGCCGATGCCGGCGGCTTCTTCCAGGATGGCACGGCGGGCCAAGGGCTTCTGGGAAATCAGCAGACCAATCTGGCCCTGGCGCACGAAAGCGGTAGAGCCCGCGCCCGACGAGGCATCGGCAAAGAAAATCTGCACGTCGCGCTG
>CAIYTE010000065.1 GCA_903929045.1 uncultured Hyphomicrobiales bacterium | reverse complement strand
CGCCGGGGATCCGGCGGTTTCGTGGTGAAGATGCCTGTGTACTCACCTCACTTTCGTACACAGGGCTGCGGGGTCGTTCGGGCCCCGGCGTTCCGCGCGCCCTCGTTATTGGGGGCGAGGCTGGGAATGCGATTTGGGACTGCGGCCTGCCCGGGGCCGACCAAAGAATACGGGCGATGAATCATGTCCAATGCGTAATCCTCACATTGGTCGTAATCCCCGAGCAAAGAAGGCCGAAATAAACTGGCTGCGGAACTTCTTTATCGACGCTGGCGGGCTTACTCTGACTGCGATGATTTGCCGAACGAGCACTGTGAATCGCTGCGCCGCCATTGTTGCGGCGCTGGCCATGGCGTGTCCGCCCTTCGCCTTCGCGCAACAGCCGCTCATCGTTGCCCAAGCCGCACCCGAAAAGCTCGACGCCATCAAGCAGCGCGACGATGAACTCGCCGCCGCGCGCGAGGCGCAACGCAAGTCGGCTGAGAACGAGGCGGCGCTCAAGCGCGACATCGAACAAATCCGCGCCGACCGCAGCAAGCTCAATCAGGATCTGATTGACACCGCCGGCCGTCTGCGCGGCGTCGAAACCAAGATCGTTGCCACCGAAGCGCGCATCAAACCGCTCGACGACAACGAAGCCACCATCCGCAAATCGCTCGACGGCCGCCGCGCCGTCATCGGCGAAGTGCTGGCCGCCTTGCAGCGCATCGGCCGCCGTCCGCCGCCGGCGCTCGTATCGAGCCCCGAGGACGCCTTGCAGTCGGTGCGCACGGCGATGGTCATGGGCGGCGTGTTGCCGGAAATGCGCCATGAGGTCGATGCGCTGGCCAACGACCTGACCGCGCTGCTCAATGTCCGCAAGCAGATCGCCGCCGAGCGCGAACAGCTCAAATCCGAAGTCGCGGCGCTCGACGCCGAGCGCACGCGCATGAGCGCGCTGGTCGAGGCCCGTCAGGCGCAGCAGGCCGAGCGCGAGAAGGCACTGGAGACCGAGCGCACACGCGCCGCCGATCTGGGCCGCCAGGTCGATAATCTCAAAGATTTGATCGGCAAGCTGGAAGCCGGGCTCGACCCGGCCATCAAGGACGCCCGCGAAGCGGCCCGGAACGACAGCCGCCCGGCTTTATCGGCTTTTCGCGATCCGGGCCGCCTGGTGCCGGCCGTTGCCTTTGTTTCGCTACGAGGCCGTGTTCCTATCCCGGTTAACGGGGTCAAGTTGAAGGAATTCGGGGCCCCCGATGGTATCGGAGGGCAGGAAAAGGGAGTTTCAGTCGCCACCCGCGCCGGCGCCCAGATTACGGCTCCGGCGGATGGCTGGGTGGTCTATGCCGGCCCGTTCCGGTCCTATGGCCAACTCTTGATACTCAACGTCGGCGGCGGGTATCATGTCTTGCTCGCTGGGATGGATCGGATATCAGTTGATCTCGGACAGTTCGTGCTGACCGGTGAACCCGTTGCGGTGATGGGGAACAGTTCCCAGATCGCTTCTATCCTTGCGACAGGTTCCACACAGCCGGTGCTTTATATTGAGTTTCGTAAGGACGGGGTTCCCGTTGATCCAGGCCCATGGTGGGCGGCTGGCGAAGGCGAAAAGGTTCGCGGATGATGCGCAAGACTTCTCTCATTCTCCTCGGCGCGGCGGCAGGCGCAGCGATGACGCTGATCGCGGTGCAGCCACGCATCATGATCGGCACCACCGCGCGGGCCGCTGTCGCCGATACGTACCGGCAGCTCAATCTGTTCGGCGATGTGTTCGAGCGCGTCCGCGCCGACTACGTCGAAAAGCCGGATGACTCCAAGCTCATCGAAACCGCGATCAACGGCATGCTGGCCG
This sequence comes from uncultured Hyphomicrobiales bacterium, assembly GCA_903929045.1. Lineage (GTDB taxonomy): Bacteria > Pseudomonadota > Alphaproteobacteria > Rhizobiales > Xanthobacteraceae > Pseudolabrys. The sequence goes on along the minus strand of CAIYTE010000065.1, from coordinate 3,790 downwards.
GGCTCGATCCGCATTCGAGCTACATGGATTCAAAGAGCTTCCGCGACATGCAGGTGCAGACCCGCGGCGAATTCGGCGGTCTCGGCATCGAAGTGACGATGGAAGACGGCCTGATCAAGGTCGTCGCCCCGATCGACGAAACGCCCGCCTCCAAGGCCGGCGTGCTGGCCAACGACATCATCACCAAGCTCGACGAAGACCAGGTGCAGGGCCTCACCCTCAACCAGGCCGTCGAGAAGATGCGCGGCCCGACCAATACCAAGATCAAGCTCACCATCATGCGCAAGGGCGCCGACAAGCCGATCGAACTGACCTTGACCCGTGACGTCATCCGCGTCCGCGCGGTGCGTTCGTCGGTCGAAGGCGACGACGTCGGCTACATCCGCATGACGCAGTTCAACGAACAGACCACCGAGGGCCTCAAGAAGGCGATCACCGATATCTCGGCCAAGGTCTCGAACGACAAGCTCAAGGGCTATGTGCTCGATCTGCGCAACAACCCGGGCGGCCTGCTCGATCAGGCGATCTCGGTGTCGGATGCGTTCCTGCAGAAGGGCGAAATCGTCTCGACCCGCGGCCGTAACGCCGAAGAGACCCAGCGCTTCAACGCCCGCGCGGGCGACCTGACCAACGGCAAGCCGGTGATCGTGCTGATCAACGGCGGTTCGGCCTCGGCTTCGGAAATCGTCGCCGGCGCGTTGCAGGACCACAAGCGCGTAACCGTGCTCGGCACCCGCTCGTTCGGCAAGGGTTCGGTGCAGACCATCATCCCGCTCGGCTCCGGCAACGGCGCGCTGCGGCTCACCACGGCGCGCTACTTCACGCCGTCGGGCCGCTCGATCCAGGCCAAGGGCATCACCCCGGACATCGAAGTGCTCCAGGACCTGCCCGACGACATCAAGGCCAAGACCGACACCTCTACCAAGGGCGAAGCCTCGCTCCGCGGCCATCTGAAGGGTGACGAGGGCAAGGAACAGACCGGCTCGCAGTCTTACGTCCCGCCGGACCAGAAGAACGACAAGGCGCTGAACATGGCGATGGACCTGCTGCGCGGCACGCAGCAGAACTCGGCTTTCCCGCCGAGCGGCAAGTCGGCCGTCCCGAACTAAGGTTCGGCGCATCACCGGATACCTAAGGTTCGGCGCATCACCGGATACCAAGGGGCGGCCGCAAGGCTGCCCCTTCTGCTTTTGGTGATTCGCTTTTGCCGTTGCCCGGTAACCAGCGTGAATCACCCGCGTGGTAGAGTGCCCGGATGATTCGGAAAGGTTTTCCGCGAGGATTTGGGCCGTGTCACTGGACGAGCTGAACGCCCCGCTCGGCCAAGACAAACCGGGCCCGGACGCCAAGAAAAAGCGCAGGCTACCGAAGCTGCCGGTCTCCGGACCGCAGATTCTGGCCGGTATCATGGGCCTGTTCGGCCTGGTCGTCGTGTCCTGGGCGCTGGTCGTCAGCGATCCTCTGGGCGGCGAGCCGACCGCCGTCGTCTCCGCCAAGGCGCCAGGTGAGACCGCTGCCAAGCCTGAGGGTGACGGCAAGCAGCACGCCCATCGCGACGGCCCCGCCGAAAGCGCCGCCGTCACCATCGAAAAGGGCACGCCGCCGCCCGCCGGCAGCAAGACCGTTACCATCATCGACGGCTCCAGCGGCAAGCGTCAGGACGTCGTCATTCCCGGCACCGCCGCGCCCGCCGGCAGCGACAATCCGGTCGGTCCGCGCAGCTCGCTCGAGCCGAAGCTGATCGAGAAGACGCGCAACGGCGGCATCCCGATGATCGCCGCCGACGGCACCAAGCCCTCGACCGCCTATGCGCGTCCGCGCGAACTGCCGGCCGGCCGCAAGGACGCGCCGCGTATCGCCATCGTCATTTCCGGCGTCGGCATCAGCGCCGCCGGCACCGCCGACGCTTTCGGCAAATTGCCCCCGGCCGTGACCTTCGCGCTCGCGCCCTACGCCGCCGACGTTGAAAAGCTCGCCGCCCGCGCGCTTGGCGAAAATCACGAAGTGCTGCTTCAGGTGCCGATGGAGCCGTTCGATTATCCCGACAACGATCCGGGCCCGCAGACTTTGCTCACCAGCCTGACGCCGGCGCAGAATGTCGATCGCCTGCAATATGTGATGAGCCGCATGCAGGGTTATGTCGGCGTCACCAACTACATGGGCGCGCGCTTCACAGCCTCGGAGCCGATGCTGTCGCCGATCCTGCGCGAGACCGCCAAGCGCGTACTGATCTACGTCGATGACGGCGCTTCGACGCGCAGCATCGCGGGTCAGGTTGCCGGCGGCAACGGTTTGCCCTTCGCCAAGACCGATCTGGTACTCGACGCAACGCCTAACGCAGCGGAAATCGAGCGTTCGCTGACCCGTCTTGAGATGCTGGCGCGCGAAAACGGCAGCGCCGTCGGTTTCGCAGCAGCGCAGCCCGGCACCATCGCCCGCATCGCCGACTGGGCCAGGAAGGTGGAAGAGCGCGGCTTCGTGCTGGTGCCGATCACCATGGTGGCGATCAAGGCCAAGTCGTCGTAAGACGCCGCCATGAGCTCAATTGAATCCCTTCCCTACCGCCCCTGCGCCGGCATCACGGTCATCAACCGCGAAGGCCTCGTTTTCGTCGGCCGCCGCACCGACGGCCCCGAGCACACCGACGCCACTCATGTCTGGCAGATGCCGCAAGGCGGCATCGACGACGGTGAAGACGCGTACAAGGCGGCGCTGCGCGAGCTGTATGAGGAAACGAATATCCACTCGGTCGAGAAGCTGGGCGAAGTCGCGGACTGGCTGACCTACGACATCCCGCGCGAAATTTTGACCGGGACGTGGAAGGGAAAGTATCGCGGCCAAAAGCAGAAATGGTACGCCCTGCGCTTCACCGGCGATGAGAGCGAGATCGACGTCCGCAAGCCCGGCGGCGGCAAGCACAAGGCCGAGTTTCTCGACTGGCGCTGGGTGAAGATGAAAGAGCTGCCCGGACTTGTCGTGCCGTTCAAGCGCGAGATCTACGAGCAGGTGGTGAAGGCGTTCGCGAAGTTCACGAAGCCATAGCCCCGCTCATTCCCGCGCAAGCGGGAATCCAGCAACAGCGATTTGTATTTGTGAGCCTGGGTCCCCGCTTTCGCGGGCACGACCGGGGACCGTTGCTTAGTGCATCGCCGTTCCGCTGATGTGGCGATCGACTTCCTTGAAGTGATCAAGCCGCGTAATCAGCTTGTCGAGCGCGGAGCCCGGTTCGGTCTTCGAAATTGTCTGCTCGAGCTCGCCGATCTTCGTCGTGAGCATGGCGCGGTCGATATCCGACGCCTTCTCGGCCAGATCGGCGAGAATCGTCAGGCCCGCTTCCGACACTTCGGCAAAGCCTCCGAGCACGACCATCTTCTGTTCGCCGCCGGCGCTCTTCACGGTGAGAATGCCCGGACGCAACGTCGTCACCATCGGTGCGTGCTGCGCGAGCACGCCGAAATCGCCCTCGGCGCCCGGCACGTCGACTTGCTCGACGTCACCCGAGAACAGCAGCTTTTCCGGCGATACCAGCTCGAAATGAAAAGTGGCCATGCCTGCAAACCTTAATCCGTCGTCCTGAGGTAGCCGCCGTAGGCGGCCCTCGAAGGATAGACGGCCATTGATGCGGGGCCGTCGCCCTTCGAGGCTCGCTGCGCTCGCACCTCAGGGTGACGGCGCAGACGTCGGGTGATCGTAACTTACGCCGCTTCGGCCGCGAGCTTCTTGCCCTTCTCGACGGCTTCTTCGATCGTGCCGACCATATAGAACGCGGCTTCCGGCAGGTGATCATATT
>CAIYTE010000064.1 GCA_903929045.1 uncultured Hyphomicrobiales bacterium | reverse complement strand
CCGTTGGCTAAATTAGAGGCACGCAATGCGTGTAGTTTTCAGAGGGCTTGTAAATGCCGATCCACTGTGGCGCGGCTGCAACGCTTTTTATGACCTGGTTATCGATTATTCACCGCGGCAGCGTGACCTCGCCGGACAGCCCGTTGCGCATCCGCCCGCATCAACGGTCATTTCCAGACGAATGATTCGAGCCAGACGGGCATTTGCACGACAGATCGCCGCCGATAAGGGCAGCGCACGGACGGTACTGACCTCCAGCGCCGTCGGATTGACGATGCGGCCAACGCCAACAGCGCCGAAGCCGTACGGCGACAGAACGAGAGGTATGGCGATATTCTGAACCGCGAATGACCGGGTGAGTTCGCCGCGGAACGTCGCGCCCTCGTCCACAGACAACGTGCCGTTCGGATACGCCGATATGCCCTGATTGCCGTCGAGCGAAAGCTGTTCCGAGGCGAGCAGCGGGCTATTGAATGCGCTCTGAAGCCGGCCGATCAGATCGACGCGGAATTGTCCGGGCAACGGCTGACTCAGGAATGCATCTGCGTTGAACTTGTCGAACACCGGAGAAGCGCCGAGCCGCGACAACGGAATTCCCGAGGAAGAAACCTCAGCGGTGTCTCGCCCGCCCAGGCCCCGCGAATAGAGGCCTGACAAACGCGCCGAGGTGCCCCAGGAGCCGAACACGGTCTCATAAGTCCCGCCGCCACGGAAAACGCTGTAGCGGTCCTCGTTGAGATTTGAATTGAACTGCGACAGCGCCACGGACTGCCTGATGAATTCGATCGCCGACGTCAGCGTCAACGTTTCTGCACGCGTACGGATCGGCGCGTAGGCCGCGCGCGCCGCGATGCGTTCAAAGTATCCCTTCGACACCAGACCCGCGTCTCCCGGCCGCGGATTGCTCCGCGAGTAGGTATATTCCGGATTGAGCGTGAAGCCGCCCGTTCCCAACGGCACGATGGCGCCGGCACCGAGTACGCGCATGGGCGTTTCGGGGCTGAAGGTCTTGGTGACGTCGCCGGCGGATTGAGCCGAAACGTAAAACTGCTCGCCAGTGCCCAGCGCCGAGTTGAGCGCGAGGTTGCCACCGTAGCTCCAGGTTCCCAGGTTTGCCGGTAAACGATTATCGACGGTGACAGATCCGGTCACCAATTGATGGGTCCCTTCAAGCACCAGCAGCGCGCCGCCCGAGGTTTTGCCGCGCGCCAGCGTGCTCTTCAGTTTAAGTCCGGGTACGCTCGCCGCGATCAGCAGCCGGCGCTCGATCTGCGACAGTTTGATGTGATGCTGGCCGATCAGCGGCGCCACCTGCTCGGTGACCAAGCCCCGTACTGTGTCGGGCAGCTTCTCAGTCTGGATCTCTTCGATAAAGCCATCGGTCACGACGATCTTGAGCGCGCCGCGGTCTCTCAGCCGTTGCGGCGGGACGCTGACACGCACAAGGACGTAGCCGGCGCGGGCGTAAAGCTGCTCGAGCGCGTTGGCGAAGGCGTAGACTTGCGTGACCGAGACACGCTGGCCTTCGATGGACGCCGCAAGAGTTCGCGTCTGTTCCTCAAATTCAGGAAATGCACCTTCGATGACAACACGCCCGGCGATGAAATTCAGTTTTTCCGTACCGGGCGGCACCTTCAGAGGCTCGGTCGCCGCCGGCAGATTGATGCCCGGCGCGCGCGGCTCCGGCGGCCGCAATGTCTGTGGCGTCACTTGGCTGGGTGCGATTTGCGCCAGCGCGCCGGCCGGCGGCCAGGCTACGAGAGCCGCAATCCCGATCGCGAAAGCTGGCAGCGAACCGCAACAGGCGCGCCGTACCCGGTCATGCGGAAAACCAAAAAGCTCCATCGCGCCAATCTCCGGGGTCCAAGCCTCTCGAAGATTCACGGTGGTTCGGTATGGTTAATGAGAACCTAAAACACGGAAAAGAGCCGTATTTTACGTAGTAATTTCAATAAGTTATGTGGGTACGATGATACAGCAGCGCCCCCTCAGGGCGCTGCCCGCCTGAAATACAACCGTATGATACCCGCGCGCGGCCGAATGATACCGCGCGCGCGCGGATGTGATTCGTCGCGGAGAGAATTTCGCGCTCGCCGCAGACTAGGTTGCCAGCCCAAAGAGGCGTGCGGCGTTGAGGCCGAGAATTCCGGCCCGTTCCTTGTCGCTCAGTGTCTTCGTTGCGAAGACGTGGTCGACGGGATGCTGCTCCCACGGCACCGGCGTGTCGGAGCCGAGCATGATCTGGCTGGCGCCGACCTGCGCCACGAGATGACGCAACCCTTCCGGCGTGAAGACGAGCGCATCGAAATAGAGTTGGTTGAGATATTCGGTCGGCTTCTTCTTGAGCTTGATGTTCGGATCGCACTTGGTGGGCGATACGAAACACGCGTGATCGGAGCGCGGCGCGTAGGACGGCAGATAGCCGCCGCCATGCGCGGCAACGATCTTGAGCTTGGGAAATTTGTCTAGCGTGCCCTGGAAGATGAGCTTTTGCAGCGCGATGGTCGTATCCAGCGGATTGCCGATGGTGTTCGACAGCCAGCCATTACCTTCGAAACGTGAATTGAGCTGCGGCGTGCTCTGCGGATGAATGAACAGCACCGCGCCGAGTTCTTCGGCCTTGGCCCAGACCGGATCGAACTTCGGGTTCGAGAAGTCGGTGCCGTTGACGCTGCCGCCGATCGCGGCGCCGCGCAGGCCCTGCTTTTTCATCGCGGTCGTCAATTCTTCGACGGCGAGGTCCGGCGCCTGCAAGGTCAGCGAAGCAAAGGCCGCGAGTTGCTGCGGATGCGCGGCGCAAATCTCGGCGAGCTTCTCATTCTGGATTTTGACGATCGCCGCGGCAGTCTCGCGGTCCTTGTGGTACCAGAACGGATTGATCGACATGATCTCCATGTCGATTGCCATCGCTTCCATGGTCTTGAGCCGCTCACTGACATCGAGAAAGCGGGTTTTCTCGACAATGAGCGTCGGCGGAATGACGCCGGCCGCCTCGCTGCCCATCAGCGCGGTCGCTTCCGGGAAAAGACAATGAGCATGGACATCGATGGTCTTGATGCGCTTACCGTTGACCGTGACGGGAAGCCGTTTCGCCGAAGGTTGCTGGGCGCGGGCCGCATGCGCCATGCCGCAGCTACAGAAAATGATTCCGCCTGCGGCGCCTTTGAGAAAATTTCTGCGCGTCGTCATTGATCGGCCTCCCGATTATTTTTGTTGAACGCAAACTCCCTTGAACGACCCGCGGCGCGCTTGTCTCAGCGCTTGGCGCGGTTCGCCAGCCGCACCGCATTGCCGGTGCGCACCGACTCTTCAATCGCCAGCGTGGTTTCGAGATTGACCAGCGCCTGCTCCGGCGTGGTGTGAACGGACCCGATCCCGGTGGCGAGATAATCCAGCCAGGCGCGTGTCTCATTGCCGAGCGGTCCCCAGAAGTTGCCGACCGCCCAGTCGCCCGCCGTGTTGCTGCCGAGAAACGCCATGTTGACGCCGTGGTCGGGCACATAGGCGTGCGGAATGCCGCGATCCGAATAGAGGATGTGATCCATGTGATCGTCGTCGATGATCATGGTGCCTTCGGAGCCGAGCAATTCGACGCGATCCATCTGGCCCAGCGTCGGATACTTTGCCGGCAACGCATAACTGACGCCGAGATTGACCACCGCGCCGTCGGCGAAGGTAACGATGGCCCATGTCACGTCGTCGGCGCTGTAACCCGCCTCCTTGAAAATGCCGGACTGCGCCCGCGCCACGACTTCGACCGGCGGATTGCCTTCGAGAAACCAGCACATGAGATCGACGTAATAGGTGAGAACATCCACCACCGGCGTCGCGTGCGGATCGCGCTTGAGGATCGAGAAGGCCTGCGCCCGCGAATTATAGACGCGCGCCGTGCCGCCGATGACGCGGCCGAGCCGCTCATGCTTCATCTGCTCCTTGGCGCGCAGGAAGCAATCCTTGAAGCGCCGGCTGTAGCCGACGCGCAAGGTGCCGTTGGTCTCTTTCAAGGTCTGCAAAATCGTCTGCGCGTCATCGTGCGACAGCGCGATCGGCTTTTCGACCAGCACCGGCTTGCCGAGCTTGAGCGCCGCGACGATCGGCTTCATGTGCTCGTTCTCGGGCGTCGACACAAAAACCGCGGTGACGTCGGGGTGTGAGATTACGGCATCGTTGTCGCCCGAATGGAAGTCGGCCTTGGTCGTGTCGGCGAGCACCTTGGCGCGGGCCGGATCGGCATCCGAAATGGCGAGGAAATTGACCGACGGATGCATCGCCGACAGGCGCGCCCGCAATGTCCCGATACGCCCGGAGCCAATGACGCCAACACCAATACGCTTATGATCCATGATGTATTCCCGATACTGCCGCCGGGTCGGCGGACTTCTGCTCTAGCTCAAGCAAGGCGCCAAAGAAATCGGCGGGGTGGACAAAGGCGATCTGCTGTCCGTGCACGTTGTAGGCCGGCTTGCCGTCGCCCAGCACCCGCAGGCCTTTTTGCTTGAGCCCGTCCGTTTCGGCCGCGACTTCGTCAACGCCAAAGCAGACATGATGCATGCCGCCGCGCGGATTTTTGGCCAGAAACCGGCCGACCGGCGAGTCGGGATTCAGAGGCTGCATCAACTCGATCTTGCTGTTGCCGAGATCGATGTAAGCCAGCCTGACGCCCTGCTGCTTGTTCTCGGCGATCGGGCCGCTGGTCAGTCCATGAACCGTGCGCATGGTCTCGATCGCGGCCTCGAGGTCGGGCACGACGATCGAGACGTGACTGAGAGTCTTGCTCATGGCCTAGACGACCTTGTTGTCGCGCAGACGGGCGATCCGCGCCGCGTCATAGCCGAGCAGATCGTCCAGGATTTCGTCCGAATGCTGCCCCAGCGTCGGCGGCGCCGTGCGCACCGACGCCGGCGTTCCGGAAAATTTCATCGGAATGCCGAGCATTTTGATGTCGCCCGCGGTCGAATGCGTGACGGTTTCGACCATGGAACGCGCTGCAGTCTGCGGCTCGGCCAGCGCCTGCTTTACGGTATTGATCAGGCCGCAGGGAATGCCGCCGGCCTTCAGTTTTTCGATCCACGACGCCGCGGGTTCGCCCGCCAGCGCCTCGTCAATCAAGTCATCGAGCGCGGCGCGATTTTCGACGCGCGCGCTGTTGACCGCGAAGCGCTTGTCGTCCGCCCATTCGGCATGACCCAACGCCTCGGAGAATTTCCGGAACTGACCGTCATTGCCGACCGCCACGGCGAACATCTGATCGGAGCCGCGATAGGTCGTGTAAGGCACGATACTCGGATGGCCGTTGCCGTAGCGCCCGGCATCTTTGCCCGAAATCAAATGGCTCGAGGCAACATTGGCCAGCATGGCGAGCGAGCTCTCGTAGAGCGAGACTTCGACCTTCTGGCCCTTGCCCGTCGTGTGCCGCGCGTTCAGCGCTGCCAGAACGGCATTGCACGCCAGCATGCCGGTGCAAACATCGACGATGGCGACGCCGTATTTGGTCGGTCCGCCATCGGCTTCGCCGCAGATGCTCATCAGTCCGGACTCGGCCTGCAAGATGAAGTCGTAACCGGGCAGCGCCGCCTTGGGTCCGCTAGTGCCGTAACCCGTAATGCCGCAGCGAACGACGCGCGGCGCGTTTTTCTCGAACCAGGCGTCGTCGAAGCCCCATTTCGCCAGCGTGCCGATCTTGAAGTTGTCGATGGCGACGTCGGCGGTCTTGAGCAGATCGGCGAGGACGGCTTTGCCCTCCTCGCCCGCCATGTTCAGCGTCAGCGACCGCTTGTTGCGGTTGACGCCAAGAAAGTACGCCGACTCCCCGGCGACGAACGGCGGCCCCCATTTGCGGGTGTCGTCGCCCGCGCCCGGCGGCTCGATCTTGATGATGTCCGCACCCATGTCGCCGAGCATCATGGTGCACAGCGGCCCGGCCAGCACCCGCGTCAAATCGATGACGCGAATGCCGTTCAGCGCTCCGGCGGGTGCGGACGATGTCATCAGACGCCCCGCATGTGCGGCGGCGCGTTGAGATTCTTGGCGCAGCCGTCGAGATAATCGTCCAGTTCCTTCTTGTTGCGCATGCGGAACTGGTTGAAGTCGGGTTTGCGGTTCTCGAGGAAGGCGTTCATGCCTTCGAGGCTCTCTTCCGTGCCCCAGACATGGGCCAGCAATTCCATTCCGTGCTGCCACGACGCGTAAAGCTGATCGGACTCGTGGTTCAAGCTCTTCTTGGTCATGCGCAACGTCTGCGCGCTGTGGCCCTTGATGGCTTCGCACCAGACCAGGGTTTCCTTGAGCAGATCTGCCTTCGCAACGCATTTGTTGATGAGGCCGATTTTCTCGGCTTCAGGACCGGTGAAACGGCGGGCCAGAAAGATCATCTCGCGCGCGAGACGTTCGCCAATGATGCGCGGCAGATACTGCGTGGCGCCGACCGTCGGACAGGCGCCGACCTTGGCGCCGCTCTGGCCGAGCACCGCATCGTCAGCGGCGATAACGAGGTCGCACCACAGCGCCAGTTCGTGGCCGCCGCCCATGCAAAAGCCGTGGACCATCGCGATCACGGGAATCGTGATGCCGCGAATGGCCATGGCCGTGCCGAGCATGCGGTCGTTCCACATCGCCGCATTGGTCCAGTTCAGCCGCTTCATGGCGTAGAAGTCGCCGCCGGCCGAGAAGGCCTTGTCGCCGACGCCGGTCACCACCGCGCAGGCGATGGTGGGGTCTTCGCGCGTCGACTTGAAAGCGTGAATGAGTTCATCGAGCGTCTGCTCGCGGAATGCATTCATCACGCGCGGGCGGTTGATCGAGATCCAGGCAACCTGGTCCTTCACTTCGTAGAGAATGTCCTTGTAACCGCGCTTCTTGCTTTCGGCTTTTGCGGCTTCCGAGATCTCGCTCATGGCGTTTCCTTTCGTGTCGACGTGATTGCGCGCGTGAGCGCTAGGGGATGAGTTCGAGCTTCATGTCCTTGGCCAGCCTGCGATGCAGTTCGAGCTGGTCATTGACGAAGGCCGAGAACACAGCGGGGCTGTTGGCCGTCGCTTCGATGCCCTGCAAGCTCAGGGCGTTGGCGACCTGCGGATCCCTGATCGCTTCCGCGACCGCCGCACTCAGCTTGTTGACGATGGCGGAACTGGTGCCGGCCGGCGCAAACAGGCCGAACCAGCCGACCGATTTGTATTGCGGGAAACCCGCTTCGGCCATGGTCGGCACGTCCGGCAGGAATTGCGAACGCGCGTCACCGCTGATGGCGAGCGGCTTGACCGAACCGGCCTGGATGTAAGGCACCATGCCGGCGATCGGACCGAAATAGAACTCGGCCTCATGCGCCATCATCGCGGTCAGCGCCGGGCCACCACCTTTGTACGGCACATGGACGGTGACATCGCCGAGGCCGGTCTGCGCGACGAACATCGCCACCGCAAAGTGACTGGTCGAGCCGATACCGCCCGAGGCGTAGTTCAATGTCCCGGGCTTGCTCTTGGCCAGCGCGATCAGTTCCTTGACCGAATTGGCCGGAACCTTGGTGCCGACGATTAGTACATTAGGAATCGCCGAGAACAGCGAGATCGGCACGAAGTCCTTGATTGGATCGTAGCTGAGCTTGACCGACATCACCGGCGCGAAGGAATGCGTCGACACCGAACCGGCGAGCAGCGTGTAGCCATCCGGCTGCGCATGGGCGACGATATCGGCGCCGATCTTGCCGCCGGCGCCGCCGCGATTTTCGATGACGAAAGGCTGGCCGAGCAGCGTCCCCATCTTCGCCGTGATGATCCGCACCACGGTGTCGTTGGCGCCACCGACCGGATTGGGCGACACCAGCTTGATGGGGCGATCGGGATAATTTTGCGCCGCGGCCGGAATGGACACGACAAACAACAACAGCAGCGACAGAAGCGGACGAATTTTGCTCACGGGAACTCCGACGCGACTGCGGTCGCGCTCTTGGACTTCACGCTATCGGCTTTGCACCGGCGGGAGAACAAACGGCTGCGGTATAAATGCTATAAGAGAATTACATGCCGCAACGCAGCAAAAGCGCGATTATTCCGCAGCGCGCACGGCCGGTTCGGCCGTCGGCGTCAGGATCAGCTTCTTGGTCTGCTCGCGGACGATTTTGCTCACCAGTTCGATGGCCGTCGTCTTCGGGCGGCGCGGATTGACGCCGAGCACGATCTCGCGCGTGACCACCGGATCGACGATCCGCACCGCATCCACGAGTCCGGCCCCCGCCTCATCGCTGACAACGACATAGGGCAGGATCGAGAACCGCCCGCCCCTCATGATCATGCCTTTCGTCAAGGTGATGCTGTCGAGCTCCATGACGTAATTGAGCGCGATGTTATGCGGCCGGGTGCATTGGTCGAGAATGGGACGAAACCCGCGGCTGACGATGAGCGGAAGGCTGCTCACCTCGGCCAACGCGATTTCGCGCCGGCCCCGCATGGAATTCGCCGCGCCGACCAGCACCATCTCGTCCGTTGCGAGAGGGGTGACCTGGAGATCGTCGAACTCCGCATTGAGCGACAGAACCGCGAGATCGATCTTGCCAAGCCGCAGCGACTGCTCGAGAAAAACGCTGAAACCTTCGATGACGTGCAAGACGATGTTCGGATAGGCCTTCTTGCAGGCATCGAGGGTCAAGGGCGCCAGCGCCGGCGCGATCGTCGGCGGGATGCCGATCGCGACCTCACCTTCCGCCATCTGTCCCATGCCCTCGAGCGCGGTGCGAATGCGCTGCGCGTTCTCGAGCAGGACCTCGCCATGCGTCAGAACGATTTCACCGGCTTCGGTCGGCATGACGCCGCGCGTGGTGCGATACAGCAGACGCACGCGAAGCTCTTGTTCCAGCGCCTGAATATGGCGGCTGATGGCGGGCTGGGTCAGCTTGAGCATCTGCGCGGCCTTACTGAAGCTGCCGAGCTTCGCAACGCAGACAAAATACTCGATACGCTTGATATCCACGGGTCCGCCTTGGGGAAATTATCCCAAATGATAGCCCACCCGCATGCCCGGCGCGAGCGCTCCGGGCCGGCCATGCTGCAGTGCCATATGTAATTCGCTTATAGCATTTATGTGCCCGTGTGCGCTTCTCCGCCGGATTCAAACCGCTAGCCTGCCCCCTGCCTATTGAATCAGCCGCAATCATAAAAGAACGCCCATCAAACCGGGCGTCATCAGAGATGGGGAAACAGGATGCGCGGAAACCGTGCCGTTCTTGCAGTCATCGCGTTAGCGTTAGCCCTCGGACAGGCGTGTTTCGCGCCGGCAGCATTCGCTGACATTTATCCGTCGCGGCCCATCACGCTCATCGTGCCCTACCCTGCCGGCGGCGGCGTGGACGTCATGAGCCGCATCATCGGCGCCAAGCTCACGGCAGCACTCGGCCAGCAGGTTGTCATCGAAAACCGCGGCGGCGCCGGCGGCATGCTCGGCACCCGCGAAGCGGCACGCTCCGCACCGGATGGCTACACCATCGTGATGATGCTCACCGGACTCGGCCTGAGCAGCAACGCCGGCTATGACATCGTCAAAGACTTCGCGCCGATCGGAATCGTCGCCGCAACGCCGCTTATTTTTGTCGGCAGCCCGGACCTTCCGGCCAAGACGATCGCCGATGTCATCGCCATCGCCAAGAAAGACCCAACCAAATATTCAATGGGTACGCCGCCGGCGCCAACCATCACATATTTTGGCGCGAAGCTGCTGAACCAGATGGCCAACACGGACATCATCGTCGTCGTCTACAAAGGCACCGGCCCTTTGAACAACGATCTGATGGGCAACCACGTGTCGCTCGGCGTCAGCACCATCCCCGCCTCGATCAGCCAGATCGCATCTGGAAAGATGAAAGGCATCGCGGTTTCTGGACCGGCACGGTCCCGTGCCTTGCCGGACATCCCGACAGTGGACGAGTCCGGCCTGCCGGGCTTCAAGATCATGCAGTATTACGGCATGGCTGCACCGGCCGGCACACCGCGCCCGATCATCGAGCGCCTCAATAAAGAACTTAACAAAATTCTGTCGGACGAAGAATTTGCCAAGCGCCTCATTTCGGAAGGCAGCGATCCTGCGCCAGACACGCCTGAAGCCTATGGCGAGAATATCAAGCGTGAAGAAGGCCGCTGGACCGACATGATCAAGACACTCGGCCTGACCGTCGAATAAGACCTCGACCATTGCTGCTACACGACGCATTGGCGAGTCCGTCGTTTCACTCGCTAAGAACATAACAAGGATATGAGATGGACACCGGATTGAAGAACAAGGTTGCACTGGTGACCGGGGCGAGCCGCGGCATCGGGCGCGGTGTTGCGCTCAATCTGGCGTCCGAAGGATGCGATGTCGCGCTCGTCGGCCGCGATGCGGCCGCTCTCGATGAGGTTGCCAAGGCCGTTCGCGGTTACGGCCGCCGCGCCGCTGTCGCCGCGCTCGACCTGCGCGAGCCGTCCGCTATCGCAACCGTCGCGGATCTGGTTCGGAAGGAATTCGGTGGCGTCGATATTCTGGTCAATAACGCGGGCGCGGCCAAAGGTGGCGACTTTCTGCAATTGACCGATGCTGACTTCGCCGATGGCTTCGCCCTGAAGTTTTTCGCGCACGTTAGTCTCGTTCGCGCCTTGTGGTCCTCCCTCAAGGAGCGACGCGGCTCGCTGGTGTCGATCGCAGGCACGGCAGGCCGCAGGCCGACCGCCGAAGGCACCATCATCAGTTCGGTGAACGCCGCGATTGCGGCCTTCAGCAAGGCCATGGCCGACCGCGGCAAGCACGAAGGCGTCCAGGTCAACACCATCAATCCGAGTATCGTGGAAACCGATCGCTACAAGCGGCGCGTCAAGGTCGAGATGGACCGCACCGGTGCGACGGAACCCGAGGCGCGTGCCGCCATTTGCAGCAAGCTCGGCATCACCCGCATCGGCAGGGTCGAGGACATCGCGGATTTCGTCACCTTCCTCGTATCCGCGCGTGGCAGCTACCTGCACGGCGCGACGATCGATCTTGATGGCGGCGAAATTCCGGTGCTGTGAGTCCACTTTTCGCGAGATCGAAATAAGACCGCACGCGGCGCGCATTCATCGCAGGATAAAGACTTTTTCCTTGCCGCGCGCAGGTCCGGCTCCTATCACTCCGTGACGGGCGCGAAAAAAGATCGAATAAAATCGCAGTAGGAAGCGTATGTCGCAGAAAATCGCAGTGCTCGGCACTGGCGCAAACGGCAGTTGCATTGCCGCCAACCTCGTCGATGCCGGCAACGACGTCATTCTCATCGATCAGTGGCCGGAACACGTCGCCGCGATGCGCGCCGACGGCATCAAGATCACGATGCCGGACGCCGAACTTCACGTTCCGGTCCGCGCCTACAATCTGTGCGACGTCTGCACGCTCAATGAAACCTTCGATGTCGTGCTGCTGGCGATGAAGGCCTACGACACGCGCTGGGCCTGTGAATTGATCAAGCAGCATCTCGCCGCCGACGGCATGCTGATCGGCATGCAGAATTCGATGACGGCGAACGTCATCCGCGACGTTGTCGGGCCGGAACGCAACATTGCCTGCGTGATCGAACTGTCGTCGGAAATGTTCACGCCCGGCCAGGTGAAGCGCAATACGCCGCCGCAGCGAACGTGGATGGGTCTCGGCAGCCTCGATCCGGTCACCGAGCCGCGTCTGACCGAAATGCAGAAACTGCTCAGCCCGGTCGGCAAGGTCGAGATCAAGAAAGACATTCTCGCCGCGAAGTGGTCGAAACTCATCGTCAACGCCATGTGCCTCGGCCCCTTCGCCATGGTCGGCCTGACGCTCGCCGACGCCGTCAAACTGCCGGGCATGCGCGAACTGATCATCGAACTCGGCGAGGAAGCAGCGCGGGCCGGCAACGACCTCGGCTATCCGCTCGAGCCGATCCTCGGACTGACGCAGGCCGATCTGACCGCGACCAATCGGCCGATCGAAAAAATGTTCGACACGCTCGCAAGCCACATCGGTCCCGGCCGCGGCCGCAACACCGTGTTGCAGGACCTTCTGAAGGGCCGCGCCAGCGAAGTGTCGATGATCAATGGGCTGGTCGTCGAGGAAAGCGAAAAGCGCGGTTACGCCGCGCCAGCGAACGCACGTGTCGCCGAAGTCACGCGGCAGATCGAAGCCGGCATCCTCAAGCCCTCGCCCGCCAATCTCGAACTTGCGCTCGGCACGCCAGCGCGAAGCTAACCAGCAGAGCAAGACCCATGCAGCATAGTCTCACCCGCCGCAACGCCCTCGCGCTGCTCGGCGCTTCGCTTCTGCCGATGCCCGCGTTCGCCGCCGGCTATCCCGATCGCCCGATCCGCATGCTGGTGGCGCTGGCGGCCGGTGGTCCCGCCGATGCGGCCGCCCGCGCGTTCGCCCCGTACTTTTCGGAAGCGCTCGGTCAAAGCGTCATCGTCGAGAACCGCACCGGCGCCTCCAGCGTCATCGGTACCGAGGCTGCCATCCGCGCGACGGCCGACGGTTACACCTTGCTGTTCGGGTCGAGTTCGACCTTCGCCGTCAATCCGGCCGTTATGAAGAACCTGCGGTTCGACGTGACAAGCCAGCTCAATCTCGTCGGCCTGGTGTCATACACCCCGCATGTGCTGGTCGTGCGCTCGACGCTGCCGGTGAACTCGATCGCCGAGCTTGTCGCCCTGGCGAAAAAGGAGCCCGGCAAGCTGACCTACGCTTCGTCGGGAACGGGCGGCGCGATCCATCTCGCCAGCGAATTGTTCAAGCGGGAAACCGGCACCGATCTCGTCCATGTGCCCTATCGCGGCGGCGGTCCCGCGGTGCTCGGCTTGCTCGCCGGCGATGTCGATGTGTTCTTCAGTGACCTCAGCACGACCATTGGCAATATTCAGAGCGGCCGCCTTCGGGCGCTGGCGATGGCGTGGCCGACACGCTCGCCGCAACTTCCCGAGACGCCGACCTTCGCCGAAGTCGGCTATCCGGGCGTCGTGTCGTCTTCATGGTTCGGGCTGGCGGTGCCGGTCGATACGCCCGCCGACATTGTCGCGAAGCTGCATGAGGCGATGACACAGACGTTCGCCAACCCGGCCTATCAGGCCGCGATCAAGAAGCTTGGTAACGAGCAATTCACGCTCGATCCCGCGCAATCGAAAGCCTTTATCAAAGGCGAAGTCGCAAAATGGGCATCGGTCGCGAAGTCCGCCAACATTCAAATAGAATAAATGTAGTCGCGGCGGCTTAGCGTGCCCCCTCGGGCGGCGCTGGCCATTCTGAAAAGAAGAATTGCGACGGCATCGCCGCGACCGCCTTCCATGAGCCGCCAGATAGCTTTTTTCTATCATTTTTATAGATAGTGCCGATTTTTCCTATTGGACCGCCGCTGGTAAGGTTCCTCCGAATTTGCGATGCGGTCTTTGCATCGAACCGATCTAACCTTGGCGGAAGCGTCCGGCTCACACTTCAGCGTTCCGCAATGCAGCAGAAATCGTGGAGTAGCGCGTGATCATCGACATCTTCAACCATTTCACGCCACAGAAGGTATACGAGCAGTTCCGATCGCTCGCGCCGGACAACCCGGGGATCAAGGCCTTCGCCGCCGCAGAGCGCGCACAGGCTGCCCTCGACCATGCCGGCAACCAGGCCGTCAGCCCCGACATGGTCAGAACCTTCGCCCGCGCGGCTCGCCAGCGCATCCGGCTGGACAGCGGCGGCTATCGCCGCGACCACCTCCGCGCGCTGGCCCAGCGTGTCGAGGTCGCGGATAAGGAAGTCCGCATCATGGGATCGAAATCCGAACTGCTGCGCACTCTGGTCGCCGCGTCAGGCGGAAAACCCGGCGTAGCCGGTGTTCAGAGTTCTGTTCTGAAATGGCGCGCCCGACACGATTCGAACGTGTGACCTTTGCCTTCGGAGAGCCAAATACGATTCAAAACCACCATATTTTCCAATGGGTTAACAGATAGCTCAAATGCGTGTCAATGATCTGTCAAATTAACACATACAATTCGACCCCTAAATTCTCTCATAAAATCAATTATTTAACGAACGTTTTGGTGTACGCAAATAGAAAAAGGATTATAATCTTATTTGATGGAAACCATCGAACGGAGATAATTCAATGTCGAACCTGAAGTCACTGACACTCTGCGTAGCACCCACCAACGGCACAGAGAACCCAATAATCCACAAGCGGCAGAAGTTGATAGAGAGGCTGGAGCAGCAGCGCCAGTTGGCACAGGATCCTGGCTTCACCATTACCGCCAAGAGGTCGATCAAGCACCCAGACGGCACCAGATCGGTGACCGAGAGGCAGAGGCGGGTCAAAGCGTGGTGGAGGACGGATGATCGGGGATCGGTCGTACTGACGCTCAGGGTGGGCTTCAGGGTAATCGAACTTGAGAACGGCAAGACGGGCATCTTGGTCGGATCCATGGAGCAGTTGCCAGAAGTCATAGGGGTTATAATGGCCGCTGTGGGAAATGG